>CANKOI010000059.1 GCA_947484175.1 Deltaproteobacteria bacterium | reverse complement strand
GGAGTGGGCGTGGGCACGCTCGTGGTGACGAGCGACGACGCGGACGAGGGGGAGATTCCCGTGCCGCTGGACAGCGAGGCCGACGGCTGCTTCGACCCCTCCAGTGCGTACGACGAGCACCCCGCCGCCGGGCTCGTCGTGACCGACGCGAAGGCGCGGGTCATCGCCACCTACGACGGCACGAGCGCGGGCTACACGAGCGAGCTGTGGCTCACCAGCCCCAACACGGTCTACATCGCAACCGGCCACTCGTCCTCTCCCGGCACGGCTGTCGATCTCGGCACCTTCGCCGAAGGCACCGAGTTGATCTTCGGCATCAAGGTGACCGACAACGGCTTCTGGTACTACTCCCCCCATCGACGGCGACTATTCCGGCACCGTGGACGGCCTCTATGTGCCCGGCCAGGGGGGCGAGCTGGAGTGTCCCGGCGAGGCGACGCTGAGCATCGCCGCGGACGGCTCGTTCACGGGCGAGGCCAGCTGCTACACCGACAGCTACGGGCTGCTCGACGGCACCCTCGCGGGGCAGGTCGTGGACGGCGTGGTGAGCGGAGCGTGGACCGTGTATTTCTACCCCGACACGGTGGACCAAGAGCTCGTCGGGACGGCGGCCGACGGCGCCTTCGAGGCCACGACCGAGTACACGAACAGCTACGGATCGTTCTACTCGACACTGACGCTCGCTCGGCCCTAAGGCCCCTTCCACCCCCCCCGCAAAAACTCCCGCGCCGCCCGCGTGCGCCAGTCCCGTGCGCCGCCCATCCGGGCGGCGACGCGCGCACTATCCACCACCACGAACGTCTCGGGGAGTCCCGACACCCCGAAGCGGCGGGCGGCCCCCCCGCTCGGGTCGCGGACCACCTCGGGTGGCACGGCGCTGTCGAAGAAGGGCGCTACCGTCTCCCACGCTTCGTCGGTGACCGCGAGCAGCGGCACGTTGGCGTCGCGGGCGGCTTCGAGGAGCCCGGGAAGCTCCGCGCGGCACGGCACGCACCACGTGGCCCAGAAGTGCACGAGCACCGGGCCATCGGAAAGGGTGGCGAGGTCGAGCGAGCCGGTGGGCGTGTCGACGACGAGGGCGGGAGCAGGCTCGTCGAGGCGTTCGAATACGAACGGGTCCAGCGTGCCCTCCCCCTCGCGGCCGGCCTCCACGAGAAAGTAGCCCCCGATCAGGAGCGCCTGCACCAAGAGCACCGCGAGGAGCGCCCTCACCGCTGCTTCCGCAGCACGGTGTAGAGCACGGGGAGCACGACCAGCGTGAGCGCAGTGGACGAGAACAGCCCGCCGATCACCACGGTGGCGAGGGGCCGTTGCACCTCGGCGCCGATGCCGGTGCTCAGCGCCATCGGCACAAAGCCGAAGCTCGCCACCAGCGCCGTCATCAGCACGGGGCGCAGCCGCTCCAGAGCGGCCCGCTCCACCGCCTCGACCACCCCTAGCCCCTCGTCCAAGTGGCGCCGGATCGTCGACACCAACACCATGTCCGCGAGCACGGACACCCCGGAGAGCGCGACAAAACCGACGGCGGCCGACACGCTGAAGGGCATGTCACGCAGCCACAACGCCACGATCCCGCCTACCGCGGCGAACGGAACGCCCGTGAACACCCTCGCCGCGTCGAGCACCCGCCCGTAGGTTGCGTAGAGCAGCAGGAAGATCAGCGCCAGCGCGACCGGAACGACCACGAAGAGCCGCGCCTGCGCCCGTTGCAGGTTCTCAAACTGGCCCCCGAAGCGCACGAAGGTGCCGGGCGGAAGGTCCACGCGCGCGTCGATCGCCTCGCGCACGGCCGCCACAAAGCTCCCCACGTCGCGCCCGCGCACGTTCGCCTGCACCACCACGCGTCGGCGCGCCCATTCCCGCTGGATCGTGGCGGGCTCCTCGGTCGTGACGAGGTGGGTGAGGCTGGCCAGCGGAAGTCGCTGTCCGGCCGGCGTGGTCACCAGCAGTCGGCCCAGCTGCCCGGCTTCCTGGTATCGGGGGTCGATGCGCACCGCGATGGGGAAGCGCCGTTCGCCCTCTTGAAGCTCGCCGACTTCCCGCCCCCCGAGGGCCTCCACGACGCCGAGCACCTCGTGGGCCGAGACCCCGTGGCGGGCGATGGCTGCCGGGTCCACCTCCACGCGCAGGGTCGGCAACCCCGTCATCTGTTCGGTGAGGACGTCGGCGGCGCCGGGAACGGACTCCACCACGGCGGCGATCTCCCGAGCCTTCTGTACCAGCAGGTCCAAGTCGTCGCCGAACACCTTGATGCCCACATCGGAGCGGATTCCCGCGATCATCTCGTTCACGCGCATCTCGATGGGCTGCGTGAACACCATCTTCATCCCGGGCAACACGGCCAGTTCGGCCTCCATCGCCTCCACCAGCCCCTGCTGGGTGTCCGCGCGCGTCCAGCCCTCAGCGGGTTTCAGCATCACGAACACGTCCGAGAGCTCCGTTCCCATCGGGTCGGTCGCCACCTCGGCCGTGCCCGTCCGCGTCCACACCCGCTCCACCTCGTCAGGAAATTTCTGGAGGAGGAGCCGCTCCACGTGGGTGCCGACTCGAACGGACTCGTCCAACGACACGCTGGCCAGCCGGATCGTGTTGAACACCAGCGCGCCTTCGCCCAAGCGGGGGATGAACTCCGAGCCGAGGCGGGTGGCCAGAAAGGTGCCGTTCCCCAAGGCGAGGAGGGCACAGAGGAGCACGACGGTCGGAGACGCGAGCGCCGCACGGACGACCGGCCGGTAGGTCCGCTTCAGCCCCCGCACGAGGAGGTTTTCGCGGTCCGCGCCCGCCTGACGGAGGAACAGGCTCGACAACACGGGGATGAGGGTGACCGAGGCGAGCGTGGCGCCGACGAGCGCGAAGCCCACGGTGAGCGCCATGGGTCGGAAGAGGCGGCCCTCGATCCCTTGCAGCGTGAGGATGGGCAGGTACACCACCAGAATCACGAGCTGGCCGAACATCGTGGGGCCGAGCACCTCCACCGCGGCCTCGCGCACCACGTCGATGCGGTCTTGGCCGGGCGCCTGTCCGAGCCGCCGCACGGCGTTCTCTACCTGGATGATCGCGCTGTCCACCAGCAGGCCGAAGTCGATCGCGCCGAGGCTCATCAGGCTGCCCGCGACGCCGGCTTGCACCATGAAGTTGGCGGCGAAAAGCATCGACACCGGGATCGTCGCAGCCACGATCAGCCCGGCCCGCCAGTTGCCGAGGAGCAGGAAAATCACGGTGATGACGAGGAGCGCACCCTCAAAAAGGTTCTTGGTCACGGTGTCGAGCACCTGATCGACGAGCGTCGTGCGTTGGTACACGGCCTCGACGCGTACGCCCTCGGGCAGGCCTTTCCGCACCTCGTCGAGCCGAAGGGCCAAGCGGCTGGTCACGTCCTTGCTGTTCTCGCCCATCAAGAGGAAGCCGAGGCCGAGGACAGCCTCGCCTTCGCCGTCCGCGGTCACGGCTCCGCGGCGCAGTTCTCGCCCCTCCACGACTCGGGCGACGTCTCCCACCCGCACGGGAACGCCCTCGTGCGCGGCGACGACCACCTGCTCGATCGCCCCCTTCGACGTGAGCACGCCGATCCCCTGCACCAAGGTGGCCTCTCCCGCTGCCTCAAACGATCCTCCGCCCACGTTCCGGTTGCCTCGTTCGAGAGCTTCAACCACCTCGCTGAGCGCCAGACCGTACTTCTGGAGGTTCTGCGGGTCGACGACGACCTCGATCCGCCGTTCGTCGCCCCCCCAACTGTTCACCTCGGCCACCCCGGCCACGGAGCGGAGCTGGGGTTGAACGATCCAGTCCTGGACGGTCCGTAGCTCGGCCAGCGTCTTGCCTTCGCCCTTCACGAGGTAGTGAAAAACCTCACCGAGCCCGCTGGCTACGGGGCCGAGCTGGGGTCGGTCGATGCCGTCGGGAAGGTCGACCGTGGCGAGTCGTTCGGCCACGACTTGGCGGGCCCGCCAGAGGTCGGAGCCTTCCTCGAACACCAGAGTGAGCTGCGCGAAGCCAAACTTCGAGACCGACCGCACCTCCTCGAGATCGGGGAGACCGGAGAGCGCCTGCTCGACCGGGGCGGTGATCTGCCGCTCCACCTCCAAGGGCGACAGCGCCGGCGCCACGGCGTTCACTTGCACCTGCACCGGTGTGGTGTCGGGGAAGGCATCCATCGGCAGGTGTACGAACGAGAAGACCCCCGCGAGGGCGATGCCCGCCCAAGCCACGAGCACGGCCGGGCGGTGCTCCAGCGACCACCGGAGGACGGCGTTGAGCAGGTGCATCATCGCCTACTCCACGTCGCAGCAGCCGGCGCCGATGCTGTCCTTGAGGGTCTCCGTCTTGAGCAGGAAGCTGCCCACGGTCACCACCACCTCGCCGGACTTCACGCCGCCGCCCAGCCGCACCTCCTCGCCCGAACGTGCGCGCACGGTCACGCGGCGGGCTTCGTACTCGTCCTCGGCGAGGCGCACGAACACCAGCGTTGCGCCCTTGGCGGTCTGGAGTGCGGAGGCCGGCACCACCACGGTGGGCAACGCTCCCGTCACGGCGATGCGGGCGGTGCCGAAGGTGTTGCCGCGCAGCGCACGGTCGGTGTTGTCCACCGCCACGCGGGCCATCGCGGTGCGGGTGTCGAGCGTGATCGTGGGCGCGATGTAGAGGATCGTGCCCGCGAAGGTGCGCTCCGGCAGCGGGTCGAAGACCATCACCACGGCGTTGCCCACGGCGACATGCGCAAGATCGGCTTCGGGCACGTCGAGTTCGGCCCACAGCGCCGTCGCGTCGACCACCTCAAACAACGGCGCGCCACCTTCCACCCCCGTGCCGATGGTCACCTCCCGCCGGGTCACCTCGCCCGCAATCGGCGACTCCAACGTGTAGGTGCCCCCCCGGCCTTCGCCCACCAGCGCCAGCTCGGATTGGAGGCTGGCCAGCTCGGCCTTCGCGTCGACGACCGCCTGCTCGGCGGCCAGCACTTCTCGCGGGGAGTTCACCCCCACCTCAAGCAGGGTGTGCTGCCGGGCGAGCGCGACTTGAGCGGCGCCCAGCCGCGCCCGCGCGGCCTCCTCGTAGGAGCGGCCCGCCCCCACGGTGGCGCTCTGGATATGCGCCAGCGCCTGCCCCCGGACGACCCGCGACCCCACATCCGCACGAATCTCGGAGACGATCCCGGAGGCGGGGGCGCTGATCAGCGCCACCTTCGACGCGTCGTACACCACGCGGGCCACAACGCTGACGGTCTCCTCGCGCTCCGCCTCGACGGCGATCGCCGTCTCGATCCCGGCGAGCTTCGCGGCTTCACGGGTCTTGAAACGCACCTTGGTGCCGTCGGCGGGTGCGCCGTCGGCGGGTGCGGCTGCCACCTCTACCGCGGGCTGGCCTCCCAGCGCGGGGCTGCAGATCGGGCAGAAGGACTCGGGAAAGCCATGCTCACCGCACCAGTCGCCCTTGGCCTTGAACACGGCCTCGAGCGCCGGGTTGCACTTCGGGCACACGGCCGCGAGCACGCTGTGCTCCACGCAGCGGCCCTCGGCGTCCGTCGCCACGGCCGCCTGCGCCCCGCGCCCGCGGACCTCCTCGCCCTCCGCCGGCGTGCGAGCGCACCCCCAGCCTACCAGCAGAACGCTGGTCAGGAAAAAGCGGTTCATGGCCTAGCCCCCCAGCTTCGGCGGCCGTTCGATCTTCAGTTCGGGATTGCAGACGAGGCACTGCGACTCGGGCAGCGTGTGCTCCTCGCACCAGTCGCCCGTGGCCTTGAACGCCGGCACGAGCGAGGCGTTGCAGCGGGTGCACTGGCTCTCGGCCACGGCGTGTTCGGCGCACCAGTCTTCGTGGGAGCCCGGCGTGATGGTCGCCACGGGGGGTGCGGTGGCAGCGGGGGCGCTCGCCGTGGGGACCGGCGCAGGCGACGAACAAGCGAACAGAAAAAGCAGGACGGACATGTAGAACTCGGAGTCAGGGGTTGAGTGGGACGCAGCGGTGGCTGAGCTACGCCCGTATGGGCACCTGACACGGTCCTTCAGGGTGGGTTGGGGGGGGCGGGCGCTGGGCTTCCGCGTGATGCTGGGGACGGCTTTCCGCGTGCACGAGCCCGGTCGGCAGCGCGGCAACGCCCGCAGCCACGTGGCAGCAGCCGCAGTCCGCGAAGCAGTTGGTAGCGCAGTCGTCGTCGGCGTCGGCGCTGCCCGGCTCGCCTACGTCGGCCACCTCGTTCTCGCCCGCGCAGCAGTCGGCCTCGCTCCGGAGCGTGTTTCCCACCAAGCCGATGCAGACCAGGAAGAGCAGGAGAACGCGGAGCAGCTGGGGCACGGGGATGAGGGTATCGCACCGGCGGGGAGGAGCAAGTTCACGACCCGCCCTCCGCGCCGGGCTACACCTCCGAGCTCCCGGAGCCGAGCGTGGCCTTCGTCGTGACCGAGTCGTGTATCCGTTGCAAGTTCACCGACTGTGTGGCCGTGTGCCCCGTGGACTGCTTTCACGAAGGCGAGAACATGCTCGTCATCGACCCGGAGGAGTGCATCGACTGCAACGCCTGTGTGCCCGCCTGCCCCGCCGAGGCCATCTTCTTGCTCGAAGACGTGCCGGCGAGTCAGACCGAGTTTGTGGACCTCAACGCCCGGCTCGCGAAGCAGTGGCCGTCGATCACCAAACAGAAGCCGGCGCTGCCCGGGGCCGATCTGGTGAAGAAGCAGGCTGGCAAGCGTGCCCACCTGAGCGAACGCCCCGGGCGCTGACCGCGATGTTCGGAATCCCGCTGGGTGCCTTTCGCCTGTCCGGTCGCCTCGATCAGGGGGGAATGGGCCAGGTGTGGCACGCCGTACACGGGGAGACGGGCACGCCGGTGGCCGTGAAGCTCATCCGCCAGGACCGGCCGGAGCTCGCGGAGCCCTTCCTCGACGAAGTTCGGGCGGTCGCGCGGCTCGACCACCCGCACGTGATCACCGTGCTCGATTGTGGTCGGGTGGACGCCGCCGCGGCGCAGGCCTCGCGGGGGCGCCTTCCGCTCGGCAGCCCGTGGATGGCCATGGAGTACTGTTCGGGCGGGAGCCTCGCCTCGCACCCGCCGGAGGACTGGGCAACGCTGCGCGCCATCCTCGTGGAGCTGCTCGGTGCGCTAGCCTTTTCCCACGCTCGCGGCGTGCTGCACCGCGACCTCGCGCCCGCCAACGTGCTGATCGCCGCCGAGAGCGACCTGCGGCCGGGTCGAAAGCTGACCGACTTCGGTCTCAGCTCGCCGCTCTCCTCCTCCGAGCCCGGCGTGGTGGTGGGCACTCCGGCCTATCTGGCGCCGGAGCAGCTGCGAGCCGAGCTGGGCGCGCAGGGGCCATGGACGGACCTGTACCAGTTCGGCTGTCTCGTGTGGGCGTTGGCAACCGGGCTGCCCCCGTTCGGAACGGACCGTCCGGCTGCGGTGCTCGCGCTCGCCCACCTGGAGGTCGAGCCCCCCGCATTCGCCCCGAGGTTCGCGGTGCCCAAGGGCTTGGCGGCCTGGGTGCGGGCGCTACTCGTGAAAGACCCACGGCGTCGAATCCAGCACGCTGCGGATGCACTCAGCACGCTGCGCGCGCTTACCGCTCCCATTAGCGCCGGCCCGAGGGTTCCGCCGCGCTGGGAGTCCGAATACACCGCTCGCATCCCGCCGCGGCTCCTCGATGCCGGCCTCGCGTTGCATGCGCTGCGCCCCGTGCCGATGGTGGGGCGCCAGTCCGAGCGCACGCGGCTGTGGGCGGCGCTGACGGAGGTGAACCAGGCGTGGGCCCCACGAGCGGTGCTCGTGCACGGGGCGGCGGGGGTGGGGAAGAGTCGGCTGGTGCGCTGGCTCGCCGAGCGGGCGCACGAGGTCGGCGCCGCGAACATTGTGCCCTTCACGGGCGACGCGGCGGAGGCTCGCAAGCTTGTCGACGCGGGCTCGGGTGGCCGGCCGGTGGTGCTGCTGCTCGACGACGTTCATCGGGACGTGGAGTCGTTGAGGTTGGCGTGGTCGCTTCTCGAAGCGCCGCTGGCGTTGCCGGTGCTGGTCGTGATGACGGCGCGTGCCGAAGGACTCGCGGAGGCGGACGACGCCGCGCGCGCCCTCGCGACGATCGCCGCCCAGGTAGATGTGGTGCGGATCGAGCTCGCGCCGCTCGGCGTGGACGACGAACGCGAACTGTTGCGCAACGCGATGGGGCTCGCGCCGGCGTTGGCCCACCGCACGGCTGAGGTGTCGTGCGGCAACCCCGCTGTGGCGGTCGAAACACTGAACCACTTGCTGGCCCGCGGCGCCCTACGGTCTGAGTCCACCGGCTTCGACGCTCCCCCCGCGGTGCCGCTCACACTCCCGGCTTCTCTCCTGCAGCCGTGGGAGGTGCGCCTCGCGGCCATCGAGGCGCACTTCCCGGACGTGCCCTCGGCGGGTGCCCAGCTTGAGGCGGCCGCGGCTCTGGGAGCGGAGGTGGACGAAGGGGCGTGGTCTGGGCTGGTACGCCTCTTGGGGCACAAGCCCGCGCCGATGCTGGTGGAGCGGCTGGTGAGGGAGCGCCTTGCGGTGCCGGTGGAGGTGCCGGGAGATGTCCTGGTGTGGCGCTTCGCGCACGAGTTCCTGCGGCAGGCCCTGCTGGCGCGGGCGCGCGCGGCCGGGCGCGCGCAGGGCTTGCACACCGCGGCCGCAACGTGGTTTTCGCAAACGGTGGGCTCTGGGGCCGCGGCGGAGGAGAGCGTAGCGCTGCACCGAATGGGCGCCGGCGACCCCCACGCGGCGCTGGACGCGTGGCTTGCGGCCGTTGTGCGCCGGTCGCTTGCGGGGGACTGGGGGGGCGTTCTGGGTGTCGGGTCGCACGCCACGTCGGCTCTCGCAGCGCTACCGGGGGCACAGGACGACGAACGGCGGCTCGCGGTCGAGGTGTGGAAGGCTCGGGCCATCCTCGGGGGAGGCTCGGGGATGAGCGGCCGGACCGCCCGGTCGGCGGCGGCCCGACTCCTAGACCGCGTGACCGACGAAGCCCACGCGCGCCAGTGGTCGGAGGTGCTCGCCGCGGCGCTGCTCGCTCGCGCGGAGGTGGACGACCGACTCGCAGACGGGGAGGCGCTCGCCGCTCGGCTCGTCGAAGCGCGATCGGTGGCGTGGGCGTGCGGCGACGAGGTGCTCACGGCGCGAGTGGATCATGGGATGGCTCGGGTGGCCCTGAGGCGGGGAGACGTGGAGCTCGCCACCGGGAGACTGGAAGCAGCGAGGGCGATGGCCATGCGGGAGGGGGACCGCCGCTGGGCCGCGGAGGTGCGCGCCGACGTAGCCGAACTGCGCCGCCAGGCCGACGAACCCGAGGCCGCTGAGGCCCAGGCTCGGGAGGTCGTGGCGCTCGCGGGGCCTCGAAGCTACCGCGCCCCTGTCGCCGCGGCGTTGGCGGTGATCGCCGAAGTCGAACGGTCGCGCGGCCGCGCTCGCGCCGCTATCGCTGGGTATCGGCGGGCGGTGGACATGCACCCCAACCCCGAAGACCTCGCTGCGCTGAGCGCGACTGTACGTTTGGGGGCGCTCCTCGCTTCGCAGGGAGCCGACGCCGAGGCGGGGGCGCTCTTGGAGGCAGGTCGGGCGGCGGCCGAACGTGCCGCCAGCGAAGGGCACCGTGCCTGGATGGCCGTCGTGGAGCTCCCGCTCGCGCTGCGGCGAGGCGACGACGCCTTCCTCCACAGGGAGCTGGCCTCAGCGCGGGTACTCCACCGGTGGGGGCTCGTGGACGCCGATGCGGCGGCCGCGTTGGCGACGGTCGCCGCTCTCCTGGTCGCCCAAGGCGGCGCGAGCGTGGCTCTCGCCACCACCGCCACCCAGTTGCGCGCGCCGCTGGTACGCGAATCATGAGCGCCCCAACGCTGGCAGAGCAGGCGGACGTCCTCCCGACCACGGCCGGGGTGTACCTCTTCAAAGATCGCGACGGCGAGGTGCTCTACGTGGGCAAAGCGGCGAACCTCCGCGCTCGGGTGCGCCAGTACCTTGCGGGCCACGACGAACGCTTCATGGTGCGCTTTCTCGTGGCCGCCGCAGAACGGGTGGAGGTGGTGCCCACCGGCGGCGAGAAGGAGGCGCTTCTCTTGGAGAACTCGCTCATCAAGCAGCACCAGCCCCGCTACAACTCCCGGCTCCGCGACGACAAACACTTCCTTCGCATCCGGCTCGACTCCCGCCAGCGGTGGCCCCGGCTCACCACCAGCCGGCGCAGCCGGGCCGACGGTGCGAAGTACTTTGGCCCCTACCCCTCCGCCACCTCCGCTCGCCGAACGCTGGCGTTCGTGCAGCGCCATTTCGCCCTCCGCACCTGCTCAGACACCGTGCTCAACAGCCGAAAGCGGCCGTGCCTGCTCCACCAGATGGGCCGATGTGTCGCTCCGTGTGTCGGCCTTGTGTCGCCGGCAGCCTACGCCGAGATCGTGGACGACGCGGCTCTGGCCCTCGCGGGGAGGGACAAGGAGTTGCTGCCTCGCCTGCAGGCGCGAATGCTGGAGCGGGCCGAGGCGGAGGATTATGAGGGCGCGGCGCGGCTTCGGGATGTCGTCCAAGCGCTGGGTAGCGCTACGGAACGGCAGACGGTGGCGGACCTCGGCACCAATACATGTGATACATGGGCGCTGTATCGAGAGGCGGACCGAGGGGTCGTGGTGTGCCTCCCCGCCCGAGGCGGGCAGGTGCTGGAGCCGCTTGGCTTCCCGTTCGAGGGAGAAATCGGCGACGACGGTGAGCTGCTGTCGGCGTTCCTGAATCGGTTCTACGACGGCGACAGCCCCATTCCGGGCGAACTGCTGCTGCCCTGCGTGCTGGCTGACCGTGTGGCGCTCACGGAGGTGCTCAAGGAGCGCAGGGGTGGGAGGGTGCGGCTGACGGAGCCCCAGCGGGGCGAGCGCTCACGACTTCTGGAGCTTGCAGCCGGCGCCGCACAGGCCCGATTCATGAACCAGAACTCGGAGAACGAACGAGTGGCGCGGGCCCTGCACGGGCTCGCTGACCTGGCCGGCCTCCAGGGCCCGCCCTGGCGCATCGAATGTTTCGACAACAGCAACCTAGTGGGCCAGGAGCCGGTGGCCAGCCAGGTGGTGTTCATTGACGGTCGCCCCGCGAAGAAGGAGTATCGAAAGTATCATGTAAAAACTGTGGTAGGCGGGGATGATTACGCCACAATGCGGGAGGTGATCGGGCGTAGGATGCGTCGCGCGGCGGAGGAGGGGGAGTTCCCCGACCTACTGGTTGTCGATGGCGGTCGGGGGCAGCTCAGCGCGGCCCTCGACGTGCTTCGGGAGATGGGCTTCGACGAGCAACCGGTGATCGGCGTCTCCAAGCCGCGAACGGAACGTGCGCGAGGGGAACGGGACGCCTCCGACAAGATCGTGATCCCCGGTCGGGCCGAGCCGATTCGGCTGCGTGCCGATGACCCGACCCTGCGACTCCTGCAACACATCCGGGATGAAGCGCATCGCACGGCCATCGGCTTCCATCGAGCCACCCGTAGCAAGGTCCGCCTGCACAGCCGCCTCGACGAGGTGCCGGGGCTGGGCAAGGCGCGTCGGGTGGCGCTGTTGAGGCACTTCGGCTCGCTCTCGGCGGTGACCAAGGCCACGGTCGCCGAAATCGCGGCGCTGCCGGGCTTCGGTCCGGTGCTCGCGGGGCGGATTCGGGAGGCGCTGGGCGCGGAGAGCGGCTGAATTACCCCCGCGGCAGCGACTCCAACCACCGCCGCACGATGCGGCCGGCCACCTTCCTCCGGTAGAGCGCGGTGGAGCGCACATCGTCGATGGGGACGATTTCCTCCTCCAAGAGCCTCACGACCTCGTCGACGGGTGCGCCCGCCACCAGTGCTTCCTCGGCCGCCGCGCACCTCATGGGGGTGGGGCCCACGGCACCGAATGCGAGGCGCGCCTCTCGCCCGGCCACGGAGCGGCCCGCAAAAATCACCTTGGAGATGGCCTGCGCCATTCGGGTGCCCACCTTTCGAAAGTGGCTGTTCCCCGTGACGGCCGGCACGTGGATGGAAACCAGCAGCTCGTCGGGCTGCAGGTCCATCTGTTTGTAGCCCCGCCAGAAGGTGGCGGCGGGTACCCGGCGGAACCCCCGTACGCTGGCCAGCTCAAACTCGGCGTTGAGCGCCAGCCACACCGGCAGGGTGTCGCCCGCCGGCGAACCATTGCAGATGTTCCCGCCCAGCGTGGCGCGGTTCTGGATCTGCACGGCGCCCACCGTGGCGGCCGCATCGCGGAGCAGCGGGTGGGCTTGGACCGATTGGAGAACATCGGTACACGTGAGCCCCGCGCCATACACCTGCGAACCATCGGCGAAACCCAGCCCCCGCAGACCTTGGCAGCCCCAAAGGTCGAGGATGCGGGTGGGCTTGAGCACTCCAGCTTCAAGGTAGACCATCACATCCGTGCCGCCCGCGAGCACGGTGGCGTCGGGCATGTCGGCGCGCATCTGCAGGGCGTCGTTGAGCGTGCGCGGGCGGAAGACCTCGGCCTCGCAGCGCAACATCAGGACGCCCCTCCAGCGAGCGCGCCGCAAACGGCATCGACCACCTTTTGGTAGCCGGTGCACCGGCAAAGGTTGCCCGCCAGCGCCACCCGGACGGCCTCCGCGGTGGGGTGAGGGTTTTCCTCAAGGAGCGCCGCGGCGCTCATGCAGATGCCCGGCGTGCAGATGCCGCATTGGGCCCCGCCGAACATGAGCATCGCCGTCTGCACCGCGTGCGTTGCGGGGCTGCCGAGCCCCTCGATCGTTTGCACGCGACAGCCATCGACCTGCGCGACCGGCACGAGGCAGCTCATCACCGGAGCGCCGTCGATTCGCACGGTACAGGCGCCACACTCACCTTCCCCACACCCCTCCTTGCTGCCCACGAGCCGCAAATCTTCGCGCAGCACGTCGAGGAGGCGGGCCATGGGCGGGGTATCGACCTGCACGTCGCTGCCGTTGCAGTTGAAGCGGACGATCACCGGGCCTCCATCGCGGCAAAGACGCGTTCGGGTGTCATCGGCAGGCTGTCGAGGACGGCGCCGCAGGCGGCTTCGATGGCTTGTGCAACGGCGGCCGCGGGAGCGTCCATGGGAATCTCCCCGATGCCCTTGGCGCCGAACGGACCCCCTTCGTAGGGAATTTCCACCAGCTCGGTGATCATTTCCGGCCCGTCGAGCGCCGTAGGGATGATGTAATTGGTGAGGCGATCATTTCGCATACAACCTTGTTTGTCGAGGACGACCTCCTCCTGGGTGGCCCACCCCAGCGCCTGAAGGGTGCCCCCCTCGATCTGGCCCGCGGCGAGCACCGGCGAGAGCGCCTTGCCCACATCGGTGGCGGTGACCACGCGGTCGTAGAGCACCTCGCCCGTGTCGAGGTCCACGCGGAGGTCCACGATCACGCACGACCAGCCGTAGCAGGGGTAGGCGTCGCCCTGGTAGGTGTCGGGGTTCCACTCTACGTTGGTGTTCACCTCGTAGGTTTCTTCTACGCGCACGAGGCCGCCGGCGGCTTCAGCCCGGGCTGCGAGGGCATCGAAGTCGCCCTCTCCGTGCAGCTCGCGGAGGTGCCGAAGGAGCCGCTGTGCCGCTTTCTCGCACGTGCCGCCGACCACCATTGCGGTGCGACTCGCCACGGTCGGTCCGGAGTCGGGCACCAGCCCAGTGTCGTGGGCGGTGTTGAACACCCGTTCCATGTCGATCCCTAGCGTCTGCGCCACGATCATCGGGAAGATCGTCTCCGTGCCCTGGCCGATGTCGGTAGACGAGCTGAGCACCGCCACGTCGCGGCCTCGCAACTCGAGCGCAACTTTGCCGCGGATCTTGGCCTCTCCGTTGCCGGTGAAACCGCACCCATGCCACGCGAGCGCCAGTCCGCGCCCGGAACGCATCTCGGCGCCGACGACGCCGGGCCGCACGCGCTTGGGGTTCACCGGGGCGGCGGCCGCCCTCTCTGCGGCCTCCAGTACCGCGAAGGCCCCGGGGTTTTGGAGGGTCTGCCCGGTGACCGACACATCGCCATGGACGAAGAGGTTCTCGCGGCGGAGCACCAGCGGGTCGAGCCGCATGTGTCGCGCGATACGGTCCATGTGTCGTTCCATCGCCCACTGGGCCTGCGGAGCGCCAAAACCGCGGAACGCGCCGTTCGGGGGCGTGTGGGTGGCGACGACTGTGCCGTGGAGTGAGGCGTACGGCCAGCGGTAGGGGCCCTGCAAGTGAAGCATGGCCCGGCTCAGCACCACGGTGGACAGCGTGTGGTAGGCCCCGCCATCCATCCAGACTCGGCCATGAAGCTCCAGCAGTTGGCCCCGGGCTGTCACCATGGTGACGAGATCAATGACCGCCGGGTGACGCTTCGTGGTGGCTCGGAGGTCTTCGTCGCGACGGTAGGTGATTTTCACCGGCCTGCGCGCCGCGATGGCCAAGAGCGTGGCATGGCACGCGAGGATGGAGGGGTATTCCTCTTTGCCTCCGAACCCGCCGCCCGTAACGGCCTGCGCCACATTCACGCGGTCGTGGCCCAGCATGCGCTTCACGGCGCGGTCGATGTAGTAGGGGCACTGCATCGAGCCCGTGAGCGTGATGCCCCCGTCGGCTCGCAGCTCGGCGAGCATGCTCTGCGGCTCGATGTAGAGTTGTTCCTGGAGGCCGGTGGTGTAGCGCCCGCGAATCAGGTGCGCCGTGGCGTCGGTGCGCACGCCATGCTCGATGCGGATGCGTTTGAAGACGTTGTCCTCTCCGAAGATGCGGAGCTCGTGCCCCTCGGCCGCGAGCGGATCGAACAGCGCCGGCAAGTCCTCGTACTCCACCACCACGTGCTGGGCCGCGGCGAGGGCGTGCTCCCGGGTGGGTGCCGCTACCAAGGCGATCGGCTCCGTCACGTGGCGCACGATCCCATCGGCCAAGACGGGCTGGTCGTCCGTCATCAGGCTCACCACGTTGAGCCCCGGAATGTCGTCTGCCGTCACTAAAACAACGTTTGACCAGTCGAAACCCTCCGCACGACGCACGCCGAGAATCCGAGCGTGGGCGCGCGAGCTCCGGACGGTCGCGCCGTACCAAACCCCTGACGGGCGCAAATCGTCGGCGTACAACGAACGACCGGTGAGTTTGTCCATCCCGTCGCGGCGGGGGGGCGAGGTGCCGATGACCATGGCCTCAGGGTAACCCGGCCTAGCCCCCGAAGATGGCATGCACGCAGCCCAAGCCGTACCGCACGGACCGGCCGAAGGAGATGGAGCGTGAGCCCGAACCGTAGTGGGTGGCGACCGGCCGCTCCACGAGGCGCCGACCCGAACGGAGCATGTGCACAATCACCTCCTGGTCGAAGAGAAAGTCGTCGCTCAGCGCGTGGAGGGGGAGCGCACGCAGCGTCTCGGCCGTGTAGGCGCGGGCTCCCGTGTGCAGCTCGGAGAAGTGGGTTCCGAACCGGGCGTTCGCCAGCGCCGTGAGCCCGCGATTTCCCCACCGACGCCAAGCGGGAATCACGTGGGGATCGCTCAGGAACCGGCTGCCCAGGGCCGCGTCGGCGCCGTCGAGGGCCTCGGCCAGCGCGAGGGTGCCGGCCGTTTCGTACTGGCCGTCGCCGTGGAGCAGCACCACGCGGGTGGCCCCGGCGGCCAGCGCGGCGGCAAAGCCCGACTTCTGGGCGGCGCCGTAGCCGCGGTTCACCGGGTGACGCAGCCACGTGATTTCCGGCCGTGAACGCAGACCCTCCACGGGCACGTGGCTGCCATCGTCCACCACGAACGCGGCGAGGCCCCCCGGCAGCTCGTCGAGCACCCGCCCCAGCGCCTCCGGCGTGTCGAGCGTGGGAAGGACGACCGCGAGCACCTGCCGAACCTAACCCGCACGCCGGAGGTCCTCCCAGCGCGCCCTCCCGGCCCACAGCCGCCCAAACATGGCCCGGTCGTCTACCGTCCACTCGGTACGGTCCTGCCGGCGGGCCTCCCACCACGTGGGTACGTCGGCGAGGCCGGCCGCCAGCCCGCTCAACGCGGCCCAGCCGGCGTGCGGCGGCGCCCCCGCGCCGGGGCCGCTTCGGCCTGCCGCGAGAATGGCCGTGACGGCGTAGCGAGCGAGCGTGGCGGGGAGCAAGGCCGCGAGCGCAGCGGTCGGGAGGGAGCGCACTGCGGCGCGGACGTGGTTCCGTTCGAGGAGGCGGATCTTCTCCACCGAGAGCGGCCCCCAGGAGGCGCCGAGGTGGTGGTCTACGATCGCGTCGGGAACGGCATGGAACGCCACCCCCAGCCGGTGGAGACGCAACGAAAGGTCCACGTCCTCGCAGAAGTTGCCAAAACGTTCGTCGAACCCGCCGGCCCGCTCCCACGCCGAGCGGGCGACTAGCGCTGCGGCACCCGAGAAGCTCCCCGGCGCCCCCGCGATCGCGCCTTCCGGCCCGTTCCGCCCGATGGCCCACACGCTCCCGTCGGGCAAGAAGCCCAGCCCCGCGTTGTCGAGGCGCCCGCTGCCGTCGGCCAGTCGGATTCGCGGCTGATACACGCCGACTCCCCGCCATGCGCGCACCAGCGCCGCGATACATTCGTGATGCAAGCGTGTGTCATCGTTGAGCAGGAGCACTTCGCCCGTCGTGGCCGCCACGCCCGCGTTTGCCGCGCAGGCGTAGCCGCGGTTCTCCCCCAGTTGGAGCACGGAGGGCGCACGCACCTCGATCGGGGTGTTCGACACCACCACCAGCACCTCGTCGGGCGGGCGGGACTGCCCGGCCAGCGAGGCGAGGCACTCGTCGAGAAGCGCGCCCCCGCGATGGGTGACGACGATGGCGGAGACTTTCACGCCCGGAGGCTCACTCGCAGGCGCGGAGCGCCGCGCTCGCGGCGTCGGTGGCGTTCTGCAGCGTGAGCTGAACCGAAGCGTCGACCGTTGGCGGTTCCGAGGCCTGCTGCTTCCGGCGCTCGACCTCTTCGCGCAGGCCCGTGGCCCCCGCGGTGGCGCGGGTGGCGGCGGAGAGGGCGGCGAAGGAGGCGGCTTGCGCCGTTTTGGCGGTGGCGGGAAAGCCAAGGAATGCGTAGCCATCCCCTGTAGATTTTGCCCGCTGCCCCTCCCGGTCGGCTTC
The DNA here is from genome assembly GCA_947484175.1 of Deltaproteobacteria bacterium. Lineage (GTDB taxonomy): Bacteria > Myxococcota_A > UBA796 > UBA796 > SXON01 > SXON01. Next base: position 11,083 of record CANKOI010000059.1, on the reverse strand, counting down.
GTACGCAGCGGTGCTGGCCGTGGCGAGGCTGGCGTCGACGGCGGCGGTCTGTGCGGCTCGGAAGGCGAAGGCGGTTTCGAGCGCCGCGAGCTCCGAGGCGCCCAGCTGCGGCTCGTCGGCGGGTGCCGGGGTCCGTAAGATCGAGGCGTCGAGGCCCAGGGTAGACCGCGCTTCGCCGGCTCGCACGATGCTCTCGTACCGCAACAATGCCAAGAGGAACGAGAGGTCGGCGTCGGACCGTGCGCGCGACCGGAGCTCGAGCAACTCCCCCACGCGCGTGGTCAGTTCGGCCCGCCGTTCGGCTTCTGCGGCCTGCTCGTAGGTGCGCGCCGCCCAGTCCACCCACCGGGCTTCACTCGCCCCATCGGCCGTGCCCCCCACCCGCGAGGCCCGCGTGAACGCATCTTGTGCCGCTTGCGCGCGAGACTGCGAAGGCGCCTCGGGCTTGGTGGTGGAGGCCGCGCCGACTGCGCTCTCCACCGCGTCCGCGGCAGCCGCGGTGGCGCTGGCGTGGATGCGCGCCAGCTCCGCGGCGGGGCCGAGGGAGGTCTGCAGCTCGGTCCACGCCGCCTCCGCGGCGTCGGTGGCCGCGGAACACGCTTGGTACCCTTCCCACCACCCGCAGGCGCTCAAGATCGAGAGGAACAGCATTCCGGGATTCTACCATCCGGGCCCCCGTGATAGGTCGCGCACCTTTCCGGAGGCGTGGATGGAAACGAAGTCCTATACGGCGGTGGTGCTTGGAGCGGGCCCCGGCGGCTACCCGTGCGCCATCCGGCTGGGCCAGCTCGGCGTGAAAACCCTGGTGATCGAGCGGGAGTACTGGGGCGGGGTGTGCCTGAACGTGGGCTGCATCCCGTCGAAGGCGCTGATCACGGCGGGGAAGAGGGTCGAGGAGATCACCCACGCCGGCGTCATGGGCATCGAGGTGGCGAGCGCGCCGGTCGTGAACATGACCAAGCTTCAGGCTTGGAAGGGCTCGGTCGTGAACAAGCTCACGGGGGGGGTGCGCACGCTCTTGAAGGCGAACAAGGTGGATATGCTCAACGGAAACGCCCGTTTTGTGTCGCCGAAGGTGCTGGAGGTGCAAACCGCCGAGGGCCTCGTGCGGGTGGAGGCCGAAAACGTGATTGTGGCGGTGGGCAGTCGCCCCATCGAGATTCCCGGTTTCTCCACCAAGGACGCTCGCGTGCTCGACAGCACCGGTGCGCTCGCGCTGCCCCTGATTCCGGCTCGTCTGGCCGTCATCGGCGGGGGCTACATCGGCTTGGAGATGGGCGGAATGTTTGCCAAGCTTGGCACGGCCGTCACCGTGATCGAAGCCGCCGACCAAGTGCTCCCCGGCTTCGACGTGGATGCCGTGAAGGTGATCGAGCGCCGCCTGAAAAAAGACAAGGTGAAGGTGGTGACCAAGGCGAAGGCGCTGGGCTGGGAGGAGTCCGAGACCGGCGCGCTGCTCCACTATGAAACGGCCGCCGGAAAGCAGTCGGTCGAGGTGGACTATGTGTTGGTCACGGTCGGCCGCCGCCCCAACACCGACACCTGCAACCTCGAAGCAACGGGCGTGGCCATGGAGGGGCGGTTCATCCGTACCGACAGCCAGCTCAAGACCAGCGTGCCCGGCATCTACGCCATCGGCGACTGCACCACCGGCCTGATGCTGGCGCACAAGGCCACCCACGAAGGCGAAGTTTGCGCCGAGGTGGTGGCGGGTCACAACGCCCACAACGTGGCCAAGACCGTGCCGGCGGTGGTGTTCACCGACCCGGAGATCGCTACTGCGGGCCTGATGGAGCACGAGGCCAAGGCGCAGGGCTACACCGTGAAGGTGGGCAAGATGCCCTACGCCGCGATCGGGCGCGCGCTCACCACCAACGACACCGATGGGTTCATCAAGGTGATCGTCGATGCCGCGAACCACCGGGTGCTGGGCGTCACGATCTGCGGATCGCACGCCAGCGACCTGATTAGCGAAGCAGCGTTGGCTGTGGAGATGGACTGTGAGGCGCTCGACATCGGTCTCACCATCCACCCCCACCCCACCCTCGGCGAGGGGCTGATGGAAGCTGCGAAGGCCGCCATCGGCCAGGCCGTGCACATCCTCAACACCTGACCCCCGGAGCCTCCGATGCGTCCGACTGCCCTCATCGCGCCGTGCTTCCTCGTGTTTGCCTGTACGCCACCCGAGGAGGGCGTGGAGGACAGCGACAGAGGCGAGCCGGTCGAAGACAGTGCTGACACCGGGACCGTAGACCACGCGGCGTGGTGCGCGGCGAACGATTTCGGCACCCACGTGCCTTGGAACGGCGAGGGGCCCTACGGCGAGCTTCGGCACGAGCTGGCCGCCGACTTCGGGGTCCCGATGATCGATGGCACCACCTGGCGCCTCTCCGAAGCGTGGACCGGCTGCGAGAACTACCTGTTCATTCCCGACGAGATCGCCCGCACCGCCAGCGGCGGCGACTCCGTGTGGACCAAGGACGTGGACGACCTTCTCGCGGGGTCTCCCAAGAACACGCACTACTTCTTCGTGAGCACCCAGCGCGCTGCCGACGCGACCCCCAACCGCGAAGCCGTCACCGAGCAAATCGAGAAGACGCTGAATCGTCTCGACGACGCGGAGGCCGACTGGTGGGCCCCCCGCCTGCACGTCGCTTCAGAAGCCGCGATCGAGCTCGACGACGACTGGCTTCGGTCGGTGTTGCGGAGCGGGGTCGGCGAAGACGGCCTCGTGATCAACCGCTTCCAAGAGCTGCGGGGGTTCGGCTCGTTGGCCGACGTGACCCGGTCGGACAACAGCAACTCCTCGTGGCCCTTCCAGAACAACCTCGCGTTTGCCGCGCACGAGGCGCGGTTCATGAACATGGAGGCGAAGCGGCAGGCGTTGCTCGACGCCGTGGTTGACCCCACGATCCTCCAGCTCTGGAACGGCGAGGTGATCTCCGAGTACGCCGACATGGCGGTGGAGTTGCCGTCCGCCGCCGAGATGGCCACGTTCGACAGCTTCGAGATCGACGTGGACATGCGGTGCCCCGACCCGACCAAGTCGGAGCCGGGCAACTGCGGCGCTTGGGATTACCTCGCTGGCCTCTACGTTCAAGACGAGGAAGCCAACTGGGTGGAGCTGAGCCGCTTCATCACGACCTACCACCGCGAAGCCCGCTGGGTGGCCGACGCCACCCCCATGCTCCCGCATCTGCTCAAGGGCGGCGCGCACACCTTTCGCTGGAGCTGGGCGCCCTCCTGGAACGTTCAGCCCACCGAAACTCGGTTGCAGCTCCGGTTCAGCGATCAAGGGAAGGGCATCAAGCCGCGGAGCGCCACGCTGGTGGCCACGGGGGGCAGCTTCAACTCCACCTACAACACGGCGCGGGTGCCGGTGGATGTGCCCGTCGCGGCCGACGCGGCGAAGGTGCAGCTCTGGGCGGTGACCACGGGGCATGGCGCCGGCACCTCGCAGTGCGCCGAGTTCTGCGCGCACCAGCACGAGTTCACCGTCGATGGCGCCACGCACCTTCAGGAGTTTGACTCTGTCGGGAGCGCCACGGGCTGTGTGGACCAAGTGGAGAACCAGATGACGCCGAACCAACATGGCACGTGGTGGTACGGGCGTGGCGGCTGGTGCCCGGGCCAGGTGGTGCTTCCCTACGACGTGGACGTCACCGCGGAGGTCGGCGCCGACGGCTCCGCCTCGGTTGGCTACCGCGGCCTGCTCAACAACGACGAGCCCCCCGATGGCGCGGGCGACATCCTGCTCAATGCGTGGTTGGTGGTGTACGAGTAGGGGTCAAAACACCATCGTGCTGTCGAACAGCCCGCCGCAGGTCTCCGCCCGTTCCGCGGTGCACTCGACCGGCGAGGGCGGATTCGTCCACGAACAGCAGCCACTCTCCGTCCCGACCGTGAGCTCCGCGCCGGCGGGCACGGGCAGATCGAGTGGATCGCCCATGGGGGCGTAGGTCCACTCTCCGTTGCCCGCGCGGAGGACGACGGACATCGGCGAACCGAGCACGCGCACCGTAGGGCCGTCGGGCGGAGCGAGGGCCGCCGTGGTGGTCTCGCCGGCGTGGATGACGATGTTTCGGAGCTCGAGGTTCTGCTCTTCCGTCCTCATCGTCCTCACCGTAAACGTGCCGGCGGGGAGCAGCACGGGCCGGGTGGCGTCGTCGTCGCGGAATAGTTTTGCAGGGAACGTGCGATCCCCGACCTGTCGCAGGACGATCGCGACGTCCCGCGCCCACTCGCCCGTGAGCACCAAAGTTCCCGGCTCGGTAATCCGAAACACGGCTTTTCCGTCGAGCACCTCGGCCGCTTCGCCCTTGAAGGGGTTTCGCAGCGACGTCACCACGCTCCCCGGCCCTGCCGGGCAGTCGCACACGTCGTCCTCGCAGCGCCCGAAGTCCGGCGTGACGGTGGAGAGGCACCGAAACAGGAGACGCCCGCTGCATTTCGCAGCCCCGTCGCCGAGGTCGCAGAGTACGCGCACCTCCTCGGCGCGCTCCAACACCACCGTCGCTTCGCCCGGTCCCCAGTTCGGCCGGTCGACACACAGCTCCGTCACCAAGAACCCGGGCGCGGCGACTTCGGCGCACCCCCACACGGGGCCCGTGAGGACGTGGAGGCCGTTGCGGGGCGTTGCCAGGGAGACCGTTCCGTTGGTGATGGGTGTTTGGTCCTCGTCGCGGAGCGTGATCAGCAGCCCGAGCAACGCCCCGATCGCGACGACCATCATGAGGCGGCGGCGCATGCCCGACGGTAGCACGGGCCGAGCCGAGGCGAGCGCCGCCGGCGCGGGGGCCCTCAGATCCCCGGCGCATCCCTCGTCACGCCACGTTCCACGTGGAACACCAGCGCCGCCGCCACCAAGAGGCCCCCCCCCGCCAGCGCCCAACTGAGCGCCCCCTCCGGGTCGGGAACCTCGAGCCGCGCGAAAACCACAAACAGGAAATTGTTCGTGGCATGGGCCGCGAACGGCAGCCACAGGCTCCCCGATCGGTGTCGCAGCCAACCGAGCCAGCCGCCGATCGCGATGGCGGGCAACGCCTGGCTCGGATCGATGTGGAAGAGCCCGAAGAGCACCGACGTGACCACGATGCCGGTCACGGCCCCCCAGCGCTCCACGAGGCGCTGCTGGGCGTACCCCCGGAACAGGAGCTCCTCGGCGACCGGAGCGCCGATGGCAACACCGAGAGCGAGGACCACCAGCGTGAGCGGATCGGCGACGGCGACTGCATCGTTCAGCGATTCGTTGGCGCTCCCCGGAACGCCGATCGCGTCGCAGAGCGTTCCGGCGGCGATGCCGACTGCGATGCCGCCCAGGGCCAGTGGCAGGGACAGCCAGCCGAAGCGGCGCACCGGGGCGACGAGGGCGAGGCGCCTACGAAGGGGGAGCGGGCTCAGGTACGCGGCGGCGAGCGCGATGCCGATGGACAGGAGCGCAGTGAGCAGAAGGGTGGGCGCCAAGACCCACGTCGGGTCGGTGAGCAGCTCCTGGAGGGCCTCGACGTCGAGCGCGCCCCGCTCAAAATAGCTCGCCGCCAGCGCCGCCAGCGCAGTGAAGACCCCCAAGCAGAGGTTGCTGCAGAGGGCGATCGAGAGGGCGAGAAAGACGGTCCAGACCCGCGGCCGTAGGGCGGTTCGAGGCGTGGCGGGCGGCGGTTCAGCGGGGGTCACGGGTTTGCCGGAGGATGTGTTCGTTGGCAAGGCGGAGCTGAGCCGACATCGCGTCGATCATACCGCGCCGGAAGGTTCGACCCTCGGCTCCGAGATCGGTCTCCAGGGCTCGGTAGTCGTCGTGGGAAATCCTCAGGAGCCAGGAGGGCGCCACCGCCCGTACCGTGGCGGAGCGGGCATCCTTGTCCGCCAGCGCCACTGCGCCGACGATGTGGCCCGGACCGAGCACGGCTACCCGCTCCGCCCGACCCTCGTCAACCGAGCGGTACACCGCCAGCCGCCCCTCCGCGACGATGAACGCGTCGTTGCCGGGCTCCCCTTCGCGAATGATGGTTTCGCGGTCACGCACGGCCACCGCCCGGAAACGGGCGGCGAGCCTCTGCAGCACCGCGTCGTCGCGAGGAGTGAATCCCGGAGTGTTGCGGAGGACAGCGGACGCGAGCGGCTCTTGGGTGGTGGGGCGCTTCCCGACGAGACCGAGGCTCTCCGCGATTCGCGTGACCAACCCGCGCCCCGTAGGTTCGATCACCCTGTCCCCCTCGGCCATCGTGCCGATGCGCTCGTTGGTGGCGCGGAGGCGCTGCGCGATGGTGCGCATGGCTTGGACTTCCAGCCGCTGGGCCACGGGGTTGTCGCGCAACCGCAGTTGGCGAAGGCCGTCGCCGTCGAGGAGCAACAGCGCGACGGGTGATTCGGTGGTGAGGGTCACGCTGCGACGGTCGAGAGAGCCGAACATGGCCATCTCGCCGATCGTTTCGCCGGGCCCAACCACGCCCACCTTCGTGCGGCTCAGGGTGGCGACCAGCGTGCCCTCGAGGACTACGCCGAGCGTTCGGTCCTGTTCCTGCTCCGCGAAGACCTCCTCACCCGCTCCGAGGTTGAAGGGCTTGAAGGCGGTGCACGCGTCCTCGCGGTCGGCATCGCCGAGACCGTCAATGAGACCGCTGCGCTCCAGCATTGCAAGCGCGATCACGGGGTCGGCGCCCGCGCAAGGGCTCGCCCCCGGTCGAACTCGCCGACTCGCCCGCGATGGGCCTGCGCCTCCGCCGCCGCCCGCGCCCGGGCCTCGGCGAGGCGTGATCCGTCGATCACGCTCACGCCATAGGAGAGCACCGCCGCCCCCACGGCCACTCCCGCCACGTTCTGCCACGTGTCGGCGCCCGCAACATCGCCTGCGTCGTCGAGGGCATGGTACTCGGTGACGGCGTAGATGCCGAGCCCCACGCCCACGGCCTGAGTGGCGGCGTAGAGCGCCCCGCGCCCCGGCTCCTTCCATACGAACTGCGAAACCCCGAAGGGCACGATGGCGAGAGCAGCGTCGGGAAGAGGCTCGACCTCGGGTTCGGTGGCCATGGCCGCGGACAAGAAACAAAGGAGCACCGCGCAGCCTAACGCGCCGCGCTGCCTACCCGGGGCGCCGGGAGGCGCCGGCACGGCCCCTCCGAGGCGATGCGCCCTATCTTCCCCTCATTTCGGCGCCACCGGCACCGCCTTCAGCTTGGCCTTTCCCTCCTCGACCACCACCCGGAACTTCACGCTCTCTACGTTGTATTGGCTCTTGATCTGGCGCACCTGTTTGGACAGCGCTTCGCGGACCGCATCAAAGCCGAGGTCGGCGCTCTGGCCGCACTGCTTGCGGGCCTCCATGTATTTTTCGAACACCAGACGATACCCGCGCTCTTCGCGCTCCTGACGCTCCTGACGGTCCTTGAGCACCGCCTCTTGCTCCGCGGAGAGCCGCTCCTCGTTGGTTTGACTGGCGGCCACCGCTGCTCGCTTATCTGCCTTGAACCGCATTTTCGGGTGTGTGCCGGCCTCCATCATCTTGAGGTTGCGGGTCCAGTACAGTTCGAAGATCTGAAACCTTGCTTTGAGGCCCTGATACTTGAACTGCTGAGTTGCGTTCTTGATGCCCTCTTCGCTGAGTTCGCGGATCACCCGCCGCAGGGCCTCGCGGTCGCGGTAGGGTTCTACGCGTTCAATGCCGCAGAAGTACTTTTCGTAGCTGATCTTGAGCACGAACATCTGCTGCTCGAGCTCGTCGAGCCTGCCCCGCAGGCCTTGGTTCATCCGCTCGATGCGCGCCATGCCGGCTCCTCGTGACAGGAATACCATGGCGTCGAGGCCAGATCGATGCCGGTGCGCGTGCTCGTCGTGGATGACGAAGTTTCCAGTCATGAGCTCGTCGCTGAGTACATGCGGGGTCGAGGCTGGGAGGTGGATGTCGCTCGCGACGGACGGGAGGGCCGGGCGCTGCTTGCCAGCTCCGCCTATGATCTGCTCATCACCGACCTGAAGCTCCCGGACTGCGATGGCTTGGAGCTGCTGCGCTCGGCCTCCCGTCGCCTCCCGTCCGTTCCCGGGGTGGTGATGACCGGGTATGCGAGCGTGGAGGTGGTCGTCGAAGCGCTGCGGATGAAGGCGTACGACTTTGTCTTGAAGCCCATTCGGCTGAAGACGCTCTTTGCGGTGGCGGAGAGCGCGATGCGGCGGGCGGGGCACGAACGTGAGTCGTCGGCGCTCATGAAATCGCTCGATTTTTACGAGACGGCCGCGCTGGCGCAGGACGCAGAGGCGGCCGAAGGCCTGCCCGAGCACTTGGTGACCATCCTCCTGCTCCTCGAGGGCGTGCGGTACGTGGCGCTGTGGCGGGAAGGGCTTCCGATGGTGCAGTTCGGCAACGCCGACGCCGAGCTCCAAGAGTGGCCGCTCCCTGGCGATCGGGTGCTGGTGGTGTGCCCGCCGGATGCGCGCGTCGGGCCGCTCGTGGCCGCCGCTACTCAGGCGCTGCAGCGCTGCGGTTCCTGAGTGTCGCCGCTGGTGTGGCTCCCCGCTGCGAGCCTCTTTGCCGTTCCGGTGGCCGATACGCGCGCGCCGCTTTCGAGCGTGACCCTGCGCTGGGACGACCGCTTCGCCATCGACGCCACCCTCGCCGCTGACTTTCCGGTCTTGCGGGTCACCCGTGGCGACCTCTCCGTGGATGCGGGGATCGAAGCCATGGTGATCCTTGGTTTTCAACCGAACGAGAACCTTCGGTTCGATCTGGAGACGGTCGACGGCACGTTCGGGCTTCCTGTTGGCCTGCGTTGGGGCCTCTGGACCGGCCGGTTTGAGGTGGCCCACACCAGCGCCCACTTCGCGGACGGCGTCACGGACGATCCGGAGCCCCCTGCATCGTCGGAGGGGTACAGCCGCGAGTGGGCGCGCCTGCTGGCGGCGCGGCAGTTCGGCCCGGCGCGGCTCTATGCGGGCGCGAAGGCGCTCCTGCATGATCAGCGCGGGCTGCCGCCGTGGTCGGTGCAGGCTGGCGGGGAGGTGGCTGGGCCGTGGAAGATCGCTCCCTTCGGTGCGGTGGACGTTCAGGCGGCTGCGGAGAACGGGTGGGACCCTGAGGTGGCCGCGCAGGTCGGCGTCCGCGCGCAGGTCGGGGGGGGGCGGCGGCTGCGGGTGGCCGCCACGGGCCGCTATGGCCCGGACGACACCGGGAAGCTGCAAGGGCAGAATGAAGCCTGGCTGGGGATCACCTTCGGCTTCGACAGCACCGGCGCTCTGGACACTCCGGCGGGGGTAGACGACGCCCCACGCTGAATGTAAGTGCGGGCATGCGCCCAGCTCTCCCCTTCGTGCTCCTCCTTGCCGCCTGCCTGGAGCCCTCCCGACCCGCCTCAGGCGCCAAGCCGGCCGACACCGCTCCCGACCCCGACACCGCCGCGCACACGGGCGAGACTGCGCTGCCCAACACAGCCCCGCCCGCGCCGACGGTGTCGATCTCGCCGGCGCTGCCCAACGATGCGAGCACGCTCCGCGCGAGCCTCGACGCGGAGTCGGTGGATATCGACGGCGACCCGGTGGAGTACCAGTGGGCGTGGCTGCAGAATGGCGCGCTCGTAGACGACCTCACCACGGACCGCGTCTCTTCAGACAGGACTTCGGACGGGGACACGTGGGAGGTGCAGGTGTCCGCCACCGACGGCGAAGCGTGGAGCGAAATCGCCACGGCCACTGTGGTGGTGGCGAACCTTTCCCCCGTGCCACCCAGCATCCACATCGACCCCGCCGCGCCCAACGGCGGCGACACCCTCACCCTGTTCTTCGACACGCCCGCCAGCGACCCCAACGGCGACCTCATCACCCAGACCATTGAGTGGACCTTCCAGGGAGTCCGGAACGAGTCGTTCGATGGCCGAACCACGGTGGATGGGGCCTACGTGGACGGCGGCGAGAGCTTTCGTGCGGTGGTGTCGGTGACCGACGGGCTGAGTGATCCGGTGGTGGTCGAGGCTTCGGTGACGGTGTCGAACACGGCGCCCGAGGTGGCGAGTGTGGTCGTCTCTCCGGCCGACCCGTTGGATACCCAGGACCTTACGTGTACGGCGCGCGCCTTGGACGCCGATGGCGGCGACCCCACTCTGCTGTACCGCTGGTACCGGGACGGCGTGGAGGCGGTGGACGTGGGCGACGACACCACGGTGCTCGCGAACTTCACCACCGTGGGCGAAACGTGGGAGTGCGAAGTGGAGGCCAGCGACGGTTTTGCCGTCGCCACCCTCCTTTCCAGCGCCGTGACCATCCGCGACCCCGCCGGCTTCCGGGTGACGGCCACGATCGAGGTAACGGTGTCGACGGACAGTGCCGGCAACGACGCCGCTACCGGCTCCGCAGAGTGGGACGCATTTTCGGGCGGCGGCCGGTTTGAAACCAACGACTGCTCGATCTATTGGTCGGTGGTGGGGGTGGAGGACGCGACCGTGTGCCGGGGCTGCGTGTACTCATTCGCCGCCGAGTACACCTACGACGCGGCGCTCTCGTCGGTGACCTCGGGGTGTGCCTCCCTCGCAGCCGACAGCGCGGGAGACCTGAGCTTCGAAAATCGGCGCGCTCTGGCGATGGCCGCCACGCTCGACGACGTGAACTACAGCCTGTACAGCTACTATGCCGGTACGAGCACTCGTTTCTATGCCTCCGGCTCGGGGGGCTCCAGCTACTCCTACGCCGGCACCAGCTACGGCGAACGCTACGAGGTCTTGGAGACGTCCGACGCGTACGGGCGGACGGTGATCTCTGGCTACAGCATGCGGTACTTCTACTACTGATACCCACTGATCGTGATGCGCGCGCGAACACGGCCCGTGTTGAGCCGCTGCAGCAAGCCCAGCGGAGTCTCTTGACAGCCCGGTCCCTCCTCGTTGGGCACCGCGGTTCGACCGGGCGGTGACGGGCTGGGTGACGCTGTTGGTCGTGCCGACCGAGCCCCGCTGCGGGGCGAGCGGAGGGGCGGCCAATAGCGGCAGGCCCCGGCGCCAACATGGGCCTTTCGTCACGCTGTCCCTTCCGAGGGGGCCGGCTGGCAATGGACCTCCGCCCCAACGGCGCCGCGTCCTGCGCGGCGATCCGCATCGAGGTCAATCGG
>CANKOI010000058.1 GCA_947484175.1 Deltaproteobacteria bacterium | reverse complement strand
CCGCGTCGGGGCACTCCAGCATCTTGTGGATCATCGTGGGAACGTTGGTGACGATGGTGGGACGGAAACGCGCGATGTGGGCCAGCACGCCTTCGGGCGTGCTCCGCTCCGGGAAAAGGCAGGTCGTGGCGCCCACGGACCACGGGAACAGCAAGTTCGTGCCGGTGGCGTAGCCGAAGAAGAGCTTCGGCACGCCGAGCGTGACGTCGTTCTCGCGGATGCCAAGCACCCGCTTCGCGTACATCTCCGTGTTGAATACGAAGTCGCCGCCCGCATGCACGCAACCCTTCGGCTTGCCGCTGCTGCCCGACGAGAAGAGCCACACGGCCGGGTCGTCGGCGGAGGTGTCGCCGTAGGGGCAGGTGGTTTCGTAGCGGGCGATCTCGGCGCGGTCGCGGTCGACCACCACGCAGATGCGCAGGCCGTTGTGCAGCGCGGCCCTGATCTGCGGCTCGTTCGCGTCGTAGAAGGCTCGCTCCGTGAACAGCGCGCGGGCGCGGGTGTACGACAGGTAGTACGACCAGTCTTCCGGCGGCACGCCGGGGTTCATCATCGTGATCACCGCGCCGATGCGCGCCGCGCCGAACCAAACGCCGGCGAAGTCGGGACCGTCGTTGAGCGCCAGCAGCACGCGGTCTTCTTCGAGCACGCCGGCGTCGCGGAGGAGGTTGCCGTAGCGGCAGCTCCACTCGACCATTTCGCGGAACGTGTAGTCGCGCAGGGTTGTGCGCAGGGCCACCTTCTCGGCCCGGTCGGGCAGGTTGTGGTCGAGGAAAACGCGCGCGAGGTTCATGGTTGCCCCAGAATCGCGTCGGCGATCACGGTGTAAAGCACGTCGGTAGCGCCTTCGTAGATGCGGAGGGGGCGCACCGCCCGGTAGAGCTCTTCCACCAGGCTGCCCTCCTCGACGCCCGCCCCCCCGTGGAGCTGCACCGCCATGTCGATCACCCGCTGCGCGGCTTCTGTTGCCACCAGCTTGCCGAGCGCGCTCGACGCCGCGGTGCGCTCACCTGGCGCGGCGGCATCCCGCTTCCAGCAGGCGTGCAGGGTGGAGAGCGTGGCCAGCTCCAGATCGACGGCCATCTCCGCAATCCGCAGGCGGACCACCGGGAGGGCGGCGAGGGGGGCCCCGAACTGGTGGCGGGTGCGCACGTGGCGGAGGGTTTCGTCGAGGGCGCGGGCGGCGAGCCCCGCGGCGGCTGCGCCGACGCTCGGTCGGCAACGTTCCAGCGTGGCGAACGCGAGGCCAAAGCCCTTCTCGGCCACCCGAATGGCGGGGGTCTCGTGGAGATCGAGGCGGCCGATCGAGTGCGCGGCGACGGCCTGCACGGAGGTGGGCGGCTCGTCTACGAACCAGCAGCCCACCGTACCCTCGTGCACCGCAAAGACCACGGCGCCATCGCAGTCGGGTGCGTTGCTGATGAAGTGTTTGGTGCCGGTCAGGCGCCAGCCGCCGCCATCCCGCTCCGCTCGCGTTTCGATGCCGCGAACGTCGCTGCCCGCGTTGGGCTCGGTGAGACCGAAGGCGAGCACTCGGCGCCCTGCCCGCGCGTCGGCCACCACCTCCGGCAGCGCGCTGGCGCGCTCGAGCGGGGTGCAGCCGAGCTCCTGGATCACGAACGCGAGGTCGGTGAGGGGGGCGTGGTACGCGAGGTGGCGGCGCACGACGGCGAGCGAGCGGGTGTCACGCTGCGCGAGGAGGCCCGCGGCGCCGAGGGCGGCCACGCGATCGCGGATGCTACCCTCGGCCCGAAACGCCGCCGCCTGAGCCTCAAGCGCCGCGTGTTCGGGCTGGAAACACCACGGGTGGGAGGCGGTGAGCACGCCGCGATCTATCGCGGCGCGCGACCGCTAGGCGAATCTGGGCGGACGCTTCTCCACCCACGCTTCGTACGCCGCTCGGAAGTCGGGGTGCATCATGCAGATGGCTTGCGCCTGCGCCTCCATCTCCAGCGCGGTGTCGAGCGACACGTCGAGCTCGCGGTTGAGCGCCTCCTTCGTCATGGCGTTGGCGAAGGCGGGGCCGGCCGCGATGCGGGCGGCGATGGCCTGCGCTTCGGCGAGCAGGTTCTCCTCGGGTACGACGCGATTGAAGAGGCCGAAGCGCTCGGCAGTAGCGGCATCGACCGTGTCTCCCAAGAGGAGCATTTCGGTGGCCCGGCCGAGCCCGACGATTCGCGGGAGCAGGTGGGCGGCGCCCATGTCGGCGCCGCAAAGCCCCACCTTGTTGAACAGGAAGGCCACGCGGCCCCGCGTTGAGGCGATGCGCAGGTCGCTCGCCATCACCATGATGGCCCCCGCACCCGCCGCCACGCCGTTCACCGCGGCGACGATGGGCGCCCGGCAGCTCCGCATGGCGCGAACCAAGTCTACCGTCATGCGCGTGAAGGCGAGCAGCCCCGCCATGTCGCGCTGGAAGAGCTGGCCGATGATGTCCTCCACATCGCCGCCCGAGCAGAACGCCCGACCCTCCCCCGTGATCACTACGGCGCGCACACCTTCGGGAGGCGAACGGAACCACGCCACGAGCGCTGCGTACTCCTCGAAGGTGAGGGCGTTGAGGCGGTCGGGGCGGTCGAGCACCACGGTGGCCACGCCTTCGTGAATCGACACCCTCATGGCGACACGTCGGCGGTGGCCTCGATCTCGACCATCGCTCCGTCCTCCAACAGATCCGCCACCTGCACGAGCGACATCGCCGGGTAGTGCGCGCCCATGGCTTCCTTCCAGGCCGCCCCGACCGCCTTCAGGCTATCGAGGTAGGCACGTTTGTCGGTGACGTACACGGTCACGCGCCCGACCTTCTCCACCGGCACCTGCGCTGCGTTGAGCACGGCGCGGACGTTCTGGATCGCCTGGCGGAACTGCACGGCGAAGTTGCCGCGGCCCACCAGCTGCTGGTCGGCGTTCCACGCGATCTGCCCGGCGACAAAGACCGTGTTCCCTACGCGGTAGCCATTGCTGTACCCGCGTGGCACGGGCCAGCCCGGCACGACCACCGGACCACCGCTCACTACCGTCCCGCCGAGGGAGAAGGGCATCGCCGCCTCCTCAGACGTTGATTTCGCCGCCGCACACCGAGAGCGCCTGGCCGTTGACGCCGCGAGCGGCATCACTGGCGAGGTACACGCACATGGCCGCGATCTCTTCGGCGTCGAGGAAGCGGTGCTGCGGGCTGCGATCGGCCAGCTCCTGCCGCACCTCGTCGATGTCGCGGCCCGTCTTGTCGACGATGTTCTGGATGGAGTGGTCGAGCAACGGGCCCTCCACGTAGCCGGGGCAGATCGCGTTGACCGTTACGCCCTTGTCGGCGTACTCGGCGGCGAGCGCGCGGGTGAGGCCGATCAGGCCGTGCTTCGAGGCGCAGTAGGCCGCGAGGTAGGGGTAGCCCTTGAGGCCCGCGACGCTCGCGATGTTGATGATGCGCCCGTGGCCGCGGCTGGACATGCCCGGCAGCACCTTCAGCGAGCACAGGAAGGAGCCGGTGAGGTTGACCTTGATGTGCTCTTCCCACACCCGAACGTCGGTCTTCAACACCGGCGACGAACGCGCCACGCCGGCGTTGTTGATCAGGATGTCGACCGGACCGGCGGCCATGAAGGCCGCCTCGACGCTCGCAGGCTCGCCTACATCGCAGCGTACGCCGTAGCCTTGGACTTCGTCGGCCACGCCCTCCACCTCTTCACGGGTGCGGGCGAGCACGGTGATCCGATCGCCCAACTTGGCGAAGGTGCGGGCGATCTCGGCACCGATCCCGCGGCCACCACCAGTGATTACAACGTGACGACGCTTCGGCATGGGCCACTCCGGCGGCCCCATATGCCCCGTTGACGGCTCCTTGTCAAGGTACGACGCCCCTCCCCCATCGGGATAACCCTCCCTGATGGCGGCTGAAGTTCGGTTCACGGAGACGATGTGCGGGTGGCTTTCGGCGCTCCCCCACGCCTCTCACGAAGAGGCGGCTACCGCGGGGAGAGCGCGCGGGGAGGGTGCACGCTTCACGCTGCACGTGGTCACGCCGAGCGTGGCGCAGATGGTTGCCGACCCCGACCACCGCAACCCCGCGTTTGGCGTGGTCGAGTGCGCGGCCCTTCACGAAGCACCGTTGGCCGTTCTTCGCGGACACCTCGACCTCTTCGCAGACGCCGCCCCGGGCGTGCTCCACATGCGGTACCGGCTCGATCTGGTCGCCCCCGACGGCGCCCGCTTCGTACTCCGCGGGATCAAGGAGATCGTGCGCCGCCGCTGGTTCCCCACCGCTACGTTCGACACGACGACCCTCTTTGTCGACGTTTTCGACGGCGACGAGCTGGCGGGCGAGCCGAGGCTGCGCGGGATCTTCTGGATGGGTCCGGGCGGGGTGCTCGCGCAGGGGCTGAGCTTCCGCGGGCAGTTGGGCGCGATCGTGCGGTACCTTCGCTACTACGTGGCGCGGTGCGCGGGGGTGTACCTCGGCGCGCGCCGTGCGCCGCTGCGGCCGGGGTGGGGGGGGTACGCCGAGGGGTGAGGGGACCTACTCCCCCCACTCCGGAAGCGGCTCGCCGTGCGCCACCGCGAGCACCGACGCGTAGAAGTCCTGCACAAAGAGCTCGGTGTCGGCCGTGTCGCTGTCGATGGTGGCGAGGTGGAAGACGGCGGTGAAGTCGATGGCGTCGTCCACGACGACGGTCGTGAGGCCACCGCGAACGAGGGTCACGAAATCCGTGCCGGCCGTTTTTTCCCACACGGCGATGCTCCCGTCGGTCTCGTTGCCCTGGTGGAGCCACGTGAGGTCGTACTCCACGGGGATCGGGTCGGTGACGACCTCGTTGACCACGTAGGCTTCGTCGACACCTTCGTCGTCCAGCGCTGTCACCGTCCACTCCGTGACCTTCCGCCGATTCACGGCCACGTCGGGGTTCAGCACAGTCTGCCACATCGTTGCGGCGTCAACCTTCACCCAGCCGCGGATCACGGCCCAGTCGTATTCGTATTCGCTGCCGCTGAGCACCACCCCCCGCTCGGGGCTCGCGTCGTCGTCGTCGACGGGCGCTTCGACGCCGTGTACATCGAGCATCGAGAGGTCGTTGGTGGCGCCGGAGTCGGCGCCTTCATCCGGCGCGGGGCACGCCAAGAGGAGCGTGAGCAGCATCGCCAGAGTGTAGCGCAATCCCGGATGCGTTTCTGCGGCCGTCGGGGTACCGTAGGACGTAATGGCGCTGTTCCTGACGTTGCTCGGCTGTCCGTTCTCGATCGGCGACCTGTTCGGCGAGGTCGAAAGCCCGCCCGAACCTCGCCCGCCTGTCGAGCGCAGCGACGATACCGGCACCGCCTTCGTGGTGTGGCACGGCTCCTTCACGTGGGATCCGGAGCGGGAGCATTTGGCGGCAACCCGCGGCTACGGTGCCATGGTTTCCAACGGAAACGAGCTGGTGTGCGACATCTCCGCCGACTTCAAGAGCGTGGGGCTCGGGCCAGTGGGCTGCCCCGACTGCACCTGGTCGTTCACCACCGAGCTCACGGGCGGCGGCACCGAGGGCGACTACTGCGATGCGTTCATTCAGCCGACCGTCTTTGAGGAGTTCGGCTACGGGGACTTCTACTTTGCCACGGAGCTCGACGGCTTTGGGTGGACGGATGCCTACCTCTACTCCTATGGAACCACCACGTACGCGCTGGAAGACGTCGTGTGGGCGCACATCAGCGGCACCCGGTACAACGGGTGGTACCTGTATGGCTACAACCTGTCGGGCTCGGTGACGGGCGTGGTGGGAGACCAGTACGCGGCCACCTTCCTCCGCTACGCTGCCGGTCAGAACGGGCTCCGGGCCTATTACTACTTCGAATACTGAGCGGCGGGCTGTACTCCGGGCTCGGGCCGGTTCAAGTTGCGAAGTTCGCCGACGAACACGGGGCGTGCGGCGGCGGCGCGGAGGAAAGCCCGTACCGGCGCGCCGGAGAGCGCGGCAGCGAGGGCGCTGGCCGCGAGGCCGACGGGAAGGTGGCACAGGAGCGGCTGCCCTTCGGCGAAGGTGGGTGAGCCGCCGGCGAGCACGGCGAGCACGGCGGCGGAGCTGAGATCGGGGAGGTCGCAGGGGAGGAGGAGCGCGGTGCTTTCGCCGCGTGCGGCGGCGGCGTGGAGGGCGGCCGCCACGCCGAAGAGGGGATGGTGTTCCGCCCGCAGCGGCTCCAGCAGGGTGGGCAGGCCGCCGTCCCGCGGTCGGCGGGCCACGACGGTCACCGTAAGGCCGCACTCGCCGCATACACGAGCGGTGCGGGCGAGGAGCGTTTCTCCCCCCAGGATGGCCATCGCCTTGTCGGAGCCGAACCGCTTGGCTTCGCCACCCGCGACGATCCACGCGGAGGGGGGTGGGACTGCCGGGGTCACGAGGGCTGCCGGTCGATGACGACGACGCGACCCACGAGTTCGGCGGCAACTCCGCCGGGCTGGATGGGCACCAGCTCCAGCCGCCGGCCCACGCCCTGCACCACCCGGAGCCCCTCCGTGGTGCGCACGAAGCCCTTGGTGCGCACGCCGCGCCGGGCGAAGATCCACGCGTAGCAGGCGTCTTCGTCCATGCCCTCGGGCACCGCCAGTTCGCGGGACTCCCACGCGGAGTGGCCGTGGGAGTGGTCGTGGTCGTGCGCGGGCAAGCCGCCGCGTGGGGCCCGGGGCCAAGCGACGGCCAAGGGGACACGGCCCTGCACCACTTCGAGGACGGGGGTTTCGGGGGCCAATCCGGCGAGGCGGCGCCGCGCTTCCGTGAGGCCGGTCGCGTCGACCAGGTCCACCTTGTTGAGCACGACGAGGTCCGCGCTCTGCACCTGCTCGGCGAAGAGCGAATCGGGCTCGTCGACCCGTTCGGCGTCCACCACCACCACGCACGCTTCGTCGCCCACCCAGTTGCGCACGGGCGGCCGGTAGAGGTGGAGCTGGGTGTCGAAGGGGAGCGCGAGGCCGCTACATTCCACGACGATGCAGTCGGGGTCGACCCGCTCGCGCAGGCTCTGCAAGGTGTCGCGCAGCTCGTTGCTGAGTGTGCAGCAAACGCAGCCGCCGGCGAGCTCTACGAGGTCGTCGCTCCGGTTGCCGATGAGCGCCGCATCGATGCCGAGTGCGCCGAATTCGTTGGAGACCACAGCGAGCCGCCGACCTGTTCGCTGCGCCTCGGCGAGCAGGTGGCGCACCACGGTGGTCTTTCCGCTGCCGAGGAAGCCTCCCAACACCAAGACCGGCACACGACGGAGCAGCGGATCGGGCGGCATGCGCCCCCCTAATACCAACTGATCGCGATGTGAGTGTGAACATTGCGGGTGCCGAGCCGCTGCGGCAGGACCCGTCGCCAACGCCGGGTCTGGCTCGTCTGGCCAGGGCAGCCCGGGTTGGCCGTCAAGGGGACCTGCGCCCAACGGCGCCGCGTCCTGCGCGGCGAGCCTGATCGAGGGGAGTCACGATTCCGGTTAGGCCTCAGCGTGGAGGCTTACATGCGTGGCGCCGGGTGGTTGAGTCGCGTCCGCGCACGGCTGCATCGGGCGGAGGCGCCGGCGTTCGTGGGGCAGGCGTGGTGCGAGGAGGTAGCGGAGGTGTGGCCGGAGCTGGAGGACCAGATCGACGCCCACCTGCGGCGGCCCGGAACGGCGGCGGTGTCCACGTGGGAGGTGGCCTCTTCGGAGCTGGCCCGCCGCCTCATCGGGGAGCTCGACGAACGCCAGTTGATCGACCGGTTCAGCGACGGACTCGTGCCGACGCTCGATGCGCTCCAAGGGCCGCACAAGGGGCTCCCCGGGGCGCTCGCGGAAGGGCGGCGCGCCGGAGAGGCCGCCGGCTCGCTCTCTTCGGCCACCCGTCCGCTGGTGCTGCTGCCTCACGGGCTCGACGCGGAGCTGGAAGCGGGTTGGGCGAAGACCGTCGCGTGGATGGCACCCGTCCTGATCGGGAGCCCCCGCCCGGCCGAAGCCCTCGCTGCGCTCGGCGCAGCCGGTCCCAAGCTCGGCGCCGCTGCGCGGGAGGCCGAGGCTGTCCTTCGCACGGAGCTGGCCCGCCTTCCCCAATCCCCGAAGGCCGGTCCGGGCCTCATTGACCCTTTCGAACGTTGGGGCGATGTGCTCTGCCGCGGCATCGAGATGGAGATGTTTACGGCGGCGCGAGCCTTTATCGCGCACGCACGAGGTGCAGCGTAACGGGCGCATGGTCGCTGGCCTGCTTCTGGCCGCGCTCCACCATGTCGACCGTTACGTCGAGAACGCGCGGCCAAAGCGCGGCGTTCACGAGGTGGTGGTCGATGCGCACGCCCTTCCCCTGGTCGAACCCGCTGGTGCGATAGTCCCACCACGTGAACTGGCGGCGTTTCGGATGCAGTTTTCGGAAGGAATCGGTGAGCCCCAGCCCCAGGAGGCCGTTGAATGCGGCCCGTTCGGCCGGTGAACAGAGCACCTCTTCGCCCCATTTCGCGGGGTCGTACACGTCGTCGTCGGCCGGCGCGATGTTGAAGTCGCCGCACACCACCAGCGGCCCCTCGCCCACGCGCGGCGCCACCCACTCGTGCAGCTTGCGCAGCCACTCGAGCTTGTAGGGGTACTTGTCACTCTGGAGGTCCTGTCCGTTCACGACGTAGAGATTGACGATGCGGATGCCGTCTACGACGCCCGTGATGCCTCGCGCTTGTACGTCTCCCGTCCACGGAAGGTCGACCTCCACGCCGGTGATCGGGGTGCGCGACAGGATGGCCACGCCGTTCCAGGACTTCTGGCCGTAGCTGGCCACGTGGTAGCCGCGAGACTCCAGCTCCGCGCGCGGCAGCTCGGTGTCGAGGCACTTCAGCTCCTGAAGGCACACCACGTCGGGCTTCCGGTCGTCGAGCCAGGCGAGGAGGCGCTCCAGGCGGGCGCGGACGGAGTTCACGTTGAAGGTGGTGATGTTCATGGTCTTCTACAGCGCGGCGCGCGTGATCAGCTTGGTGTTCAGGTAGCCGTCGAGCCCTTCGGTTCCGCCTTCGTTGCCGTGGCCGGAATCCTTGATGCCGCCAAACGGGAGCTCGGGCAGCGCGAGTCCGTGGTGGTTGATGCTGACCATGCCGCTCTCCACGGCGGCGCCCCACGTTTGGGCGGTGCGCAGCGACGAGGTGTAGGCGTAGGCGGCGAGCCCGTAGGGCAGGCGGTTCGACTCCGCCACCACTTCCTCCAGCGTGTCGAACGCTGCGATCGGCACGATGGGACCGAACGGCTCTTCGTGAAGGATGCGGGCGCCGGGCGGCACGTTCACGAGTACGGTTGGCGCGAAGAAGTGCCCCGCCGTGCCGATGCGCTTGCCGCCGCAGAGCAGGGTGGCGCCGCGGTCGCAGGCGTCGGCGACGAGAAACTCCATGGCGGCGAGGCGCCGGGCGTTCGCCAGCGGGCCCATCCGGGTTGCCGGGTCGAGGCCGTGCCCAACCTGAAGTTTATGGGCGTAGGCCACGAAGCCGTCGACGAACGTGCTCAGCGCGGGCCGCTCCACCAGCATGCGGGTGGGGCTTGTGCAGACCTGTCCGGCATTTCGGAACTTGAAGGCGGCGAGCAGCTTCGCTGCGCGCGGCACGTCGGCGTCGGCGAAGACCACGGCAGGTGCGTGCCCGCCCAGCTCCATCGTGGCGCGCTTCATGTGCAGCCCGGCCAAGGCCGCGAGCTGTTTGCCCACCGGGGTGCTGCCCGTGAACGTGATCTTTTTGATGGTGGGGTGGGGGATGAGGTAGCTGCTCACGTCCGCGGGCACGCCGAACACGAGCTGCGCCACTCCGGGAGGAAGGCCCGCGTCCACGAAGGCCGCGATCAGATCGGCGGGTGAAGCCGGGGTTTCTTCCGGTGCTTTCACGATGATGGAGCAGCCGGTGGCCACCGCTCCGCTGAGCTTGCGCACCACTTGGTTGATCGGGAAGTTCCAGGGAGTGAACGCCGCGACGGGCCCCACCGGCTCGCGGAGCACGAAGCTCTCGACGCCGGCCGCACGCGAAGGAATCACCCGCCCGTAGGTGCGCCGGGCCTCCTCGGCGAACCAGTCGATCAGGTCGGCTCCGAGGTTCACCTCCCCGAGGGCCTCGGCCAGCGGCTTGCCTTGTTCGAGGGTGAGCCGGTGCGCCACTCGGTCGGCGCGCTCCCGGAAGAGACCCGCCGCCCGCTTCATCAGCAGGTAGCGTTCGTGGGCGCTGGTGTTCTTCCACACGAGGAAGCCGCGCTCTGCTGCGGCGAGGGCTTCGTCGAGGTCGGCGGTGTCGGCGTGGGCCACGGTTCCGATCTGCTCGCCGGTGCCCGGGTCCTCTACCGGGATTGTGCGGCCCGAGGTGCCGGGGCGCCAAGTTCCGTCGATGTGCAGGAGGGTGTCGGTGTACATGGGGCGCTCTTATCCTCCGAAGTCTGATAGGGGCGGGGCGATGCTGCTCCTGCTCCTCGCCTGTGAGACTCCTCTCGGAGAAGCCCCGCCCCTCCCCATTGACTGGGTCAACCCGTTTATCGCCACGGGCGGTCCCGGGTTTCGGGTGGGCTCGGCCACTCCGGCTGCCGCCGCTCCTTACGGGCTCGTCAAGCTCGGGCCCGACACCTCCAATGGAGGCGACGGCCTCGGGGCGTTCCACTGCTCCGGCTACTGGTACCCCGACGACCACATCGAAGGCTTCTCGCACACCCACATGCACGGCGTGGGTGTTCCGGCGCTCGGGAACATCCTGTTCATGCCCGGCGACGGCATCCCGGAAACGGCCCGCGGGCCTGACGATTGGCGGCAACCCTTCTCGCACGACGACGAGTCGGCCAGCGTGGGCCGCTATGACGTGGTTCTGGCTGATGGTACGGAGGTGACGCTCGCGGCGACCGAACGTGTGGGCGTACACCGCTACCGGTTTCCGGAGAGCATCGCGGACCCCACCCTCGCGATCGACCTCGGGTATGCCGCGTACGGGCAGAACCTCGGTGCGGCGATTGAGGTGAACGTGGAGGCCGGGGAGGTGACCGGCGTGATGACCAACGACGACAGCTTTGGCGGCAGTTTCCCGATTTGGTTTGTGGCGGTTTTCGATACGGGAATCGACTCCGCGACGACGTGGTCGGAGGGGGAGCCGCTCGAAGGCGCGGTGGAGGGGAGCACCGGCAGTGAAGTGGGGGCCGTCCTGCATTTGCCAGCGGGCGAAGCCCGGGTGCGCGTGGGGCTGTCGTTGTTGGGGGCCGACGAGGCCCGCGCCAACCTCGCAGCCGAACGGCCGACCGACCTGCCGATCGAGAGTACCGTGGCGGAGACGCGGGCGGCGTGGTCGGAACGCTTTGAGGGCTGGACGATCGAGGGTGCGGACGACGACGAGGCCGCCATTTTCTGGACGGCCCTTTACCACTTGCAACTGATGCCCACCCATTACGGGGACGCCGACGGCCGCTACATGGGCTTTGACGGTCAGGTGCACCAAGCCGAGGGGTGGGACTACAGCAGCGACCTGTCGCTCTGGGACACGTACCGCACCGCACACCCCGCATACGACCTGTTCTATCCGGCCGACGCTGCCAGCTTTGCCCAGTCCTTGCTGGTGATGCGTCAGCAGGGAGGCGCATTTCCACGCTGGCCGGTGGCGCGCACCGAAGGCGGAAGCATGCTCGGCGCGCCCGCAGACATCGCTCTTGCGGACGCAATCCTGAAGGGCGTGGAGGGGTGGGACGCGGACGTGGCTTGGCCGCTTTTGGTGGCCCAAGCGCACGGTGAGGGGGAGATTCCCTACAACGCGCGCCCGGCCGTGGCGGAGGTGGAAACGCTGGGCTTCATTCCCGCGGACGTTGTGGGCGCGAGCGTGGCGTGGCAGCTCGAGCTTTCTTGGGCGGACGCAGCGCTCTCCCAAGCGGCGCAGTGGATGGACGATCCGGACTCGGCTGCGTTCTTTGCATGGCGGGCGCGTAAATACAAAAACCTCTACGACCCTGCGCTAGGCTGGTTCCACGCCCGGTACAGCGACGGGAGCTTTGCGTCCGAAATCAACACGATCGCCTGGCTCGACGAGTACACCGAGGGGAACGCTTGGCAGTACCTTTGGCTCGCTCCTTGGGACTCCGCGGGCCTCGCGGAGTTGCTGGGCGGCGAAGAGACTGCGCGCGCCCGCCTGACGGAGTTCTTCGTGAACGCCCGCGCGGAGGGCCCGCTCATCGGCCCGCCGAGCTATTACTGGCACGGCAACGAGCCTGACATTCACGCCGCTTGGCTCTTCGCGCTCTGGGGTGACGGCGCGAGCACGCGCGAGTGGGTGGAGTGGGTGCGAAAGACGCACTACCACAACGATCCCGACGGTCTCGCGGGCAACGACGACGCGGGCACACTTTCGGCCTGGTACCTTTTTGCCAGCGCGGGGTTCTACCCGATCGCCGGCACGCGGATCTACGTCCTGAACGAGCCGGCGTTCGACCACGTGCGGGTGCCCGTACCGGGCGGGCACTTCGACGTATGGAGAGAAGGCGAGGGGGAGTTGGCGGAGGTGGAGCTCAACGGCATCCCCTGGACCAAACCCACCTTCGACCACGGCGAGCTGAAGGCGGGGGGAACGATGGTGTTTTCGTATCTGTAGTATTCATGCTTCCATTCACAGCGATGTACATGACCTTTGATAGTTATGGTAGATAGGGTGTAGACGGTCCAGTAGCCTTCATGCATTCCGCAGCTATTCTCTCCCTCCTCCGTGTGCGCGGTCCCTGTTCGGGGGCTGAGCTCTGTCGCGCACTCGGCGTGAGCCAACCGACGCTGTCTCGCACGGTCGGCGCGTCGGAGGGCATCGTGCGGGGCGGGGCGGGGCGCGTCACCCGCTACGCTGCGCTTCGTCCGGTTCCTGGGCTGCCCACGCCCGTGTCGCTCTACGAGATCGGCGTCGGGGGTTCGAGCCGTCTCGCACGACTCTACCCGGTCTACCCTGCGGGTTTTTATGTCGAAAGTGCGACACCACTTGCCGGTTTCTACGACGACCTCCCCTGGTTCCTGCACGACTTGCGTCCGCGGGGTTTTTTGGGTCGGAGAATTCCTCAGGACTATCCCGCGTTGGGGTTGCCTCCCGACGTGCGCACGTGGCGCTCCGACCACGTGCTGCAGTGGCTGAACGATGCAGGCGTGGAGGTGCCGGGCAGTCTGGTGGTTGGCGGCACGTCCGCAATTGCCGCCGTGGCACATGACGGCACCAACCCGTGTACGGGGACCGGGAGTGACTACGCTGAACTTGCGCGCCGGGCGCTACGCGAAGGATTTCCGGGATCCAGTGCGGGCGGGGAGCAGCCGAAATTCCTAGCCACGCGCGGCGGCGTGCCGGTGCTCGTGAAGTTCAGCCCAGCCGGTGACAATCCACCCGCTCGACGGGTGGCAGACCTGCTGCGGGCCGAGGCGTTGAGCCTCACGCTTTTGGGGGAGCGGGGTGTGGCTGTCCCGGCTGCCCGCATGCTGGAAGGGGAAGGTCGCGTATTTCTCGAGGTGGAGCGGTTCGACCGGAAGGGGACCCGCGGGCGCGCCGGACTGGTGTCTGTGGAAGCCCTCGACGCCCAATTCGGTGGACGCGGATTGACGTGGACGGACACGACGGCACATCTGGCCCACCAGGGACTGCTGACCCATGAGAGCGCGGGCACGGCGCGCTGGTTGGACCGCTTTGGTGCGTTCATCGGCAACACCGACCGACATCTCGGAAACCTGTCGTACGGGTTCGAGGCGGGACGAGTGGGCGCATTGGCCCCGGTCTACGACATGCTCCCCATGGCCTTCCACCCTCGCGACGGCGAGGTGGTGGAGCGCCCACTTCCGCTGCCGACGCTCAACGCGGAGCACGGAGAAAGCTGGCGGAGCGCGTGGGGCGCGGCACGCGACTACTGGCAACGCATCACCCTCGACGAGGCCTTTTCGCCGGACATGAGGCGTATCGCAAGGGCGTCGTCGGCCTCGCTGGAGGCTGTCGCAGACGTGGTGCGGCGGCTGCCGGCGACTGTGATGCTCCTCCTCCTCCTCCCCGCCGCCCTCCTCGCTTGCGCTCCCGCCTCAACCGACGCGCCCGACGACTCCCCGGCGCCCGACACAGCCTCTTCGTCTAGCACCTACGGCCTCGACGACTGCGAGACTACGGTCGCCGAAGGCGTCCCCACCTTCTACGCGGCCTACTTCCGCTGCATGGACATCAGCCTCGCCGGCGATGCGGTGGTTCTCGCCTCCAACGGCCTGCCGCCGCACCCGAGCAGCTACTACCCGGGGGGCGACCCCAACTGGGTGGCGTGGGACGACCGCAGCGGCGCCTACCACCAAAACCCCAACGAGCTTTCCGAGCAGCAACACATCGTGCGTGTGCCGCTCGCACCCAGCCCGTCGGGGGCCACGATCAACGAGGAGAGCGTCGATCAAGAGGCCGGCACCAGCGACGAGGAGTATCGCATGGGCGTGGTGGGCCTCGCGCTGGATGGGGTGGCGCTCTACAGCGGGCTGGCGGCGGCGGGCACTGCCATCGCCGAAGAGCAATACACTTTTGATACATGGCTCGCTCACCCCGACCCGCGTGGCAGCTACCACCACCACTCCGCAAACCCCGCCGCGCTGGCCGTGCTGGCCCACCTCGGCCTCGTGAGCAGCACCACCCCGGGTGCGGCGGAGGTGGAGCTCTACGGTGTCATGTGCGACGGGACCGCGGTGTTGGGCTGCATGGAGCTGGACGGGACGAAGGTCGTCCCCACCGGCCTCGACGCCCAAGGGGGCCACGTGCATGACCTCGTGAACCCTGAAGGGCTGGTGCAGCTGGAAGCGCGGTACCACACGCACCTATGCGAGCAGCCGGAAACCTATGGCTTCACACCGGAGATTCAGTACTACGACACCTGCGACATGGCGTTGTAGCAGCACCACCGCGACACACCAGACACATCAATGATGTATCGAGGCGCGGCTCCCCCCGCCTACGCCCTGCGCCGCCGCCTCGCCAGCGCCCCGAGGGCAAGCACGCCCGGCAGCCGCGCCGCGGCCGCGCCAGAAGTGCTGGTACACCCACACTCGCCGCCCGCCGTCACACCGTCGTCCTCCTTGTCGTCGGGGGGGCCGTTGTCGATGCCGGTGTCGTCGGTGCCGGTGTCCTCACCCGCAAACCCGCAGTCTTCGGGGGTGATCTTGGTGGCGTCGAGGTCGTTGCAGTCGTCGCCGCCGGAGGCCGCGGCGTCGTGGCCGTCGCCGTCCTGATCGTGGTCGCTGCCTCCTGAGCAGTCCTGGTCTACGTCGTCGTACCAGACCTCGGTTGCGCCGGGGAACGCGCCGTCGTCGCCATCGTCGCAGTCGTCGCCGCCCACCACGTCGGCATCGTGGCCGTCGCCGTCCACGTCGGTGTCGCTGGTGCGGTCGTCGCAGTCGTCGTCGATGCCGTTGTAGGGCACTTCGACAGCGTCGGGGCTCACGCTCGCATCGGTGTCGTCACAGTCGCGGTCTACGGTCCAGCCGTCGGAGTCCTGATCGCTGTCGTTGCCGTCGCAGTCTTGATCGACGCCGTCGTACCACACCTCGGCGGCCGCCGGGTTCACGGTGGCGTCGGTGTCGTCGCAGTCGGTTCCGCCCACAGCGGTGGTCTGGTAGCCGTCGCCATCGAGGTCGAGGTCGGCGGCCGTGAGGTCGATCCCGTCGCAGTCCTGATCGATGCCGTCGTCCACCACTTCGGTGGCACCCGGGTTGATCGAGGCATCGGCGTCGTCGCAGTCGACCACGTTCGCAAAGCCGTCGCCGTCGGCGTCTTCGATGTCGTTGTCCGGCCCGCCGTACGCGCCGATGTCGCTCACGCTGCCGTCGCCATCGAGGATGGAGGGGTCGCCGGCGTTGATCATCGGGCTGGCGCCGTTGGGCAGGAGCACGTCGTTGGTGCAGTCGCCATCCGCCGAGTAGGCGTAGAGGTCGGGGTCGACGAAGAGGTTGCCGGTGAACCCCGCGAGGTCGGCGTCGGTGAGGTAGCCGCTCGCGTTGTCGGTGAGGTTGCCGTAGAAGTTGTTGTAGGTGAAGGTCGTGGCGGTGGCGCTGCTGGTGTCGTCCACTACGATGCCGTCGCCATCGGCGCTCCAGGCCACGATGTTGTTGGTCATCGTGCCGGTGACCACGTAGAGGTAGAGGTTTCCGCCGTCCTTCGACGCTTCGTTGCCCAAGAGCGTGTTGTTGGTGAATTCGAGTGCAGGCTCGGTCACAAAACCGATGCCCGCCGCGTAGGTGGCTGTGTTCTCCTGCACGACGTTGTTCGTCCAGGAGGCGGAGCCGGTGGTGTTGGTGGCGTACACGCCGCCGCCCTCGTCGGCGGTGTTGCCGCAGAATTGGCTGTGGCGAACCGAGTAGTCCGCGTTTCCGCCCATATACAGGCCACCGCCGAAGTCACGCGAAGCCGTGTTTCCGGTCACGGTGAGGCCATCGAGCTCCAGTTCGTCCTGGTTGGCGAGGTAGGCACCACCGCCGCTCACACCCGCGATGTTGTCAGTAAGTGATACATCCGTGATCCATGCATTACCATAACCAGCGTAGTACCCGTCATGATACACGGCACCACCGTAGCCACGGGAGGCCTCGTTGCCCGAGTAGGTATCGCCGGTGCTGGTGAGGTCTACAAGGTAGGTGCCGTACACCGCGCCGCCGCTGGCATAGGCGAAGTTGTCGGTGAAGCTGTTGTCGCTGAGTTCGGCCTCCACGACGTAGTAGGTGTACACGCTGCCGCCGCTCCCGTGTTCGGCCATGTTGTCGCTGAACGTGGAGGTGCGGATCGTGAGTGGGGTCGCTTCGTAGGACGCCACCACGGCGCCGCCATCCGTGTACGCCACGTTCTGGTCGAACGTGCAGTCAGAAATCGAGGTTTCCGTGTAGTAGTAGGCGTACACTGCCCCCGCCGCGCCCGCCGATACATTGGCGCTGAACGTGGTGTTGTTGAACGCCATCTCGCCGAGCGTGTAGTAGCCGTACACCGCGCCGCCGCTGATCGCTTCGTTGGCGGTGAAGGTGCTGTCCGTGACCGCCAGCTCCGAGTACGACTGCACCGAGATGGCGCCGCCTCCGCCGCTGGTGGAACTGTTGCCCGTGAAGGTGCTGTTGGAGACGTCGGTGACGCCGTACGTGGAGTACGACGCGATCGCTCCCCCCACTCCCGCAGCACTGTTGGTGTCGAAGCTAGTGTCGGCGATGGTCATGTCCGCGTAGTAGTACGAATAGATCGCGCCGCCGGCCCCGGTCGTGGCGAGGTTGTCGGTGAACGAGCAGCTGTCGACCTCCATCGTGCTGTAGAGTTGTTGGGCGTAGATCGCGCCGCCGTTGGTGGACTCGTTCTCCGTAAACGTGGAGTCCGTAATGCTCGCTTCCACGTAGTAGTACAGGTAGAGGGCGCCGCCGTAGTAGAGCGCGGTGTTGCCGTCGAACAGGGTGTCCGTCACGACCAAGGTGGAGGTGGAGCCTGCGTAAATGGCCCCCCCGTAGTACCCAGCGCTGTTTCCGCTGAACGTGCTCGACGAGACTGTTACGTCGCCGCTGCTGATGAGCAGCGGGCCGTAGTAGCCGCTGGTGTGGTCGGTGAAGGTGCAGCTGTCGAAGCTGCCACTCGAAGCGTTGTAGATGGTGGCGGCGCCACCGCCGTAGCCCTCGTTGTTTGAGAAGGTGACGTTGCTCGCCGTGAGACTGGAGGCTGCTTCGATGTAGAGCGCCCCGTAGTATCCGCTGCTGGCGTACGTCGTGAAGTTGTCGCTGATGTCGGCGTTGGTGAACGTGGCGTCCGAGCTGTAGGCTGCCTGGAGCACGGAGCCGTAGCCGTAGCCGGAGGTGTTGCCGGTGCCGGTGAAGTCGGTCGCGTCGAGCGTGCTGCGGTCGTACAGGTAGATCGTGCCGCCATACACGTTTTCGTTGCCGGTGACCGTGAGCACCGACGACGTGAAGTCGCTCGACGTCGAGTAGATGGCGGAGCCATAGTAGGCGTAGTTGTCGGTGATGCTGGTGTTGTTCAGCGTGAGCGTGGAGCCCGACGCATACATCGCGCCGCCGTAGTACCCGGTGATGCCGCTGAAGTTGCTGTCCTCGGCGGTGACTGTGGAGTTGGAGGCGTACAGCCCGGGCCCGTAGTAGCTGGTGCTGCCGAGGTCCTCGACGGACACATCGACCAGCGCGAGGTCGGAGTTGGCCACGTAGATGCCCCCCGCCGAGCCGTTCTTCAGCGTGAACCCATCGAGGGTGGTGCCGAGCGCTTCGCCGTCGTCAACGGTGACGGCCCACGTGGAGGTCCCCCCCGCATCGAGGGTGGTCACCGTGGAGCCGAAGCGGGAGTAGATGTAGAGTTCTTTACCTTGGTAGTCGATCGCCTCGTTGTAGGTGCCGCTGTACACCCGGATGTTGTCGCCGGTCACGGCGGCGTCGATCGCCGACTGAATGGTGAGGTAGGCGGTAGTGCCCGCCGCATCGGCGTCGAGGGTGGCCGCCAAGGCGCCGGGTGACACAAGAAGGGCGAGGGCGAAGAGTAGGGGTCGGGTGGACATGCGCGCCAGTGTGCAGGGTCAGCGGCCGGGATGCAAGCTGGTTTCCCCCGCCGTGTTGCCGAACTCGACCAAGCCTCGAGGTCTATACGAGTTCGCGAACATCGGTCGCCCCCGGCCTCCGGTTCCCGGCTCCCGGTTCCCGCGCTGCGATGCGCCGCTACCCCTGCCGAACCCCAAGCTGCCGGGCCCAGCGCATCGCCCCCCCGCCCCTTCCGCTATTCGTAGTACATCCACAGAGGGCCCGGAAACAGCCAGGTGAGCCCTTCGCGGAGCCGGTCGCGCCAGTTGATCCAGTTGTGACCGTCGGGCGCTTCGGTGAATCGTGCGTCGTCGGCCACCCGCTGAAACACAGGGAAGAGGCTGCGATTGTAGTAGATGAGCGACTCGAACGTGCCGCAGCTCTGGTAAATGCGGCTCTCGATGCGTGGCGGATCGGCGCGGAGGTTGTTCACGAACTCCACGATCGGGTCCCACAGGGCGCCGCGTTCGTGGTCGCCGATGTCGGTGAAGGCGAAACTCCCGCTCTGGAGGAGCAGATTCCCCCACACGCCGGGGTGGCGCGTGGCCGCAAAGAGTGAGCTGACGGCCCCGAACGACGCGCCCATGATGCCGTGGAATTCAGGCCCTTCGAGGATGGGAAAGTTCTGCCGAAGGTGGGGAAGGAGGTCGAGGGCGAGGAAGTCGGCCTGCTGGGGGTTGGCCGCGTACTCCCAATTGCGACGGGCGCCGTCGGTGAAACACACCAACATCGGGGCCACTTCGTGATGGGCGATGAGCGCGTCGAGGCACTCGCGCATCTGGGCAAAATGGAGGAAATCCGCGCCGTCATGCACGATCAGCAGCGGGTACCGCTTTCCGGCGCGCGCGCCGTAGGGGACGTACATCTGGTAGGGGCGTTCCTCCTCCCAGGCCTTGGAGTGGACACGCCCCTGCACCAGCTCCCCTCGGCGGATGTCGGGGGTGCCCTTCACCCACTCCGGCTCCTCGTACGACGAAGCGGGACACACGGAGTTGCTGCCGAAGGGGTCGTAGGCGCGACGCGGGTTGCGCGGATCGGCCGTCCAGCGGCCCTTCCCGGCGCGCATCAACTCGAACTTGTACTCGACGCGGGCGCGTTTGGGGAGGTCGAGCGGCAGGTAGAAGGCGTTGGTGTTGGGAATCCGCAACAGCTCGATGCGCGAGGGGAGGCCGAACACCCAATGTTGGAGAAATACGCTGTCGTAGGGCTCGCCGTCCCAGAAGAAGAAGGTGGCGTGGTCGTCGGTGACGAGCGGAAAGACCCGGTCCTTCACGAACGCTTCGATCAGCGGCCCTCGTTGAACGCGAGGGCGCTCGCAGGCTGCGATGAGGTCAAGCACCGGCTGCATGGGTGCTCCCATCGAGGTGCAGGGCGAAGGCCGCTCCCGGCGCTCCGGTGTAGGCGCCGTTGTCGTACACCGCACCGTTCTCCAGACCGATCACGCGGCGCGGCGCGAGGCGATGCACGAGGACCGTGAGGTTGAGCGTGTTGTCGAGATCGAGCCGCTCGCGGGCGTGGGGCAAGAACACGGTGTTGCGGAGCAGGCCGAAGCCGTGGTCGAGGAACTCGGCGGTGCCGGGGCCGTAGGCGGTGCGGTCGTGGTAGAGCAGCACCCGCTCGGTGAGCAGCATGGCGCCTGCGCTCCACGCGTAGAGCGGTTGGTGGTTGAGCACGGGGCCGAGGTCGAAGAAGAAGCAGCGATTGCGGAGCACGCCGATGTGACCGCCCGCGATCAGGAGGGCCGCGCAGCCCGCCAGCTCTTCGCGTACAGTCTCGCGAGCGCGACGCACGAGCGGGTGTTGCCCGGGTTGCGCCTCAGACTCGAAGCGGTCGTGGAGCGCCCGTGCCTCCGCCAAGAAGAGCTCATCCGTTTCCTGAAGATGCCGGATGGACTGGAGGAACCAGCGGCAGGACACGTCTTTGTACTCGGCGTGGAGCGCGGTGGCGCTCGCGAGGCCCGCCTGAACCCGCATGCGGTAGCGGTGTTTCACGCGCCGAAGGGCGTCCTGCTTGGCGGTGTAGCGGGAGATCAGGTCGGGGGCTTCCCGCTCGAGGATGCGGAAGCGGTCGTAGAGGCGAAGGTTGCGCACCTCGTTGGGCACCGCGGTGCGGAGCGGCTCGTCGCGGGCTTCGTCGTAGCGCCAGCCCGCGCTCACGAGCGCGAGCGGGCCGGTAACGCCGTGTTTTTGGAGCACTCCGGGGAGGGCGCCTTCGGGGCGCTCGGGCCCGAGGATGGTGAGCGACATGGGGGCGTCCCGTTAGCCGCTCCGGCGGCTCCCGGCGACCGCGTTCTCCAACGGTGGCCCCGCCGAGGCCCCTTCCACCGCATCGGAATAGACCCGCGGATGATCGAGGTCAGCGGGCTCACCAAGACCTACCGGGTGCCGGTGCGGCCGCCGGGGCTCGCGGGTGCGTTCCGCTCCCTGTTCTCGCGGGAGGTGAAGGAGGTCCACGCGGTTTCGGGGCTCGATTTCCGCATCGAGGCCGGGGAACGCGTCGGGTTTCTGGGTCCCAACGGCGCGGGCAAGACCACCACGCTCAAGATGCTCTCCGGCCTGCTGTACCCCACGGCGGGAACGCTGAAGGTGGGCGGCTTTGTGCCGCAGGAACGGCACCCGTCCTTCCTCCAGCAGATCACGCTGGTGATGGGGCAGAAGCAGCAGCTCCTGTGGGACCTTCCGGCGAGCGAGAGTTTTGAGCTGAATCGGGCGATGTATGGGGTGGAGCGCTCCGAGTTCCGTCGCACGCTCGACGAGCTGGTGGCGATGTTGCGGGCGGAAGCCTTGCTCGAACGACCGGTACGGAACCTGTCGCTGGGCGAGCGAATGAAGTGTGAGCTCATTGCCGCGCTGGTGCATCGGCCTTCGGTGCTCTTTCTCGACGAGCCCACCATCGGCCTCGACGTGGAGATGCAGGTGCAGGTGCGGCAGTTCATCGCAGACCACAACCGCGCTTCCGGCGCCACCGTGCTCCTCACCTCCCACTACATGCAGGACATCGCCGCCCTCACGCCGCGGCTGCTCATCATCGACGAAGGGAAGCTGCGCTACGATGGGGCGTTGGAGGCGCTGAGTCGGCAAGTGGCGCCTGAACGTCGGGTGGTGATCCGGTCGGTGGTGCCCGAACTGCTGGCCCTCGGGTTTGAGGTGCAGGGGGGGGGCATGGTGGCCACCGTGCCGGCCGGAGAGACGAACGGGCTGATCCAGCGCACCCTCGCCCTCGCCCCGCTGGTGGAGCTGGGCGTGGAGATGCCGCCGCTGGAGGAGGTGATCGGGCGGGTGTTCCGCGAGGGGCGGCCGGGAGGGAAGCGGTGAGGGCACTTCGGGCCGATTCCGCCTCGCAGATCGTGCATGCGCTCCGCGCCTGGCCGTCCATCCAGCAGGTCGCGTTCTCGGGGATGGTGGCCTACCGCGCCGAGATGGTGATCTGGGTGCTCAGCGCCACGCTCCCGCTGGTGATGCTCTCGCTGTGGAATTCGGCGGCGGCAGCAGGGCCGGTCGGTGGCTACGGTCAGGTCGACTTTGCACGGTACTTCGCGGTGAACCTCGTGGTTCGGCAGCTCACTGGCAGCTGGATCGTGTGGGAACTGAACTGGAACATTCGGAAGGGCGAACTGTCGCCCCGCCTGCTCCGCCCCATGCACCCGCTCGTGTACAACCTCTGCGAGACGTTCGCGGCCTTGCCCTTCCGCGCGGGAATCCTAGTGCCGCTGGTGGGGGTCCTGGCGCTCTGGCGCCCCGAGCTGCTGTTCGTGCCGTCGTTCTCGGCCGCGGTCGGGTTTGGGGTTGCTCTGCTCCTCGCCTTCGTGCTCGCGTGGACGATCCAGGCGATCTTCGGCATGCTGGCGTTCTGGTTCGACCAAAGCATGGGCTTCTGGTCGGCTTGGTTCGCGCTGTGGGCGATGGCCTCCGGCTACTTCGTACCCCTCGACCTTTTCCCCGAAGGGTGGGTCGACTTCTTCAGGCTACTGCCGTTCTACTCCACGCTCGGTGCGCCCATCGACGTGCTGCTCGGTAAGGCTTCGATGCTGTCGGTTTTCACTGGCCAGGTGGCTTGGGTGGTGGCGACGGGCGCTCTGGCGGCATGGATGTGGAAGGCCGGCATTCGCCGCTACGGCGCGGTTGGCGCATGAGCCGCGAGCTGGGCGCCTTTCGCCTCGAAGTCGTGGGGGCGCTGGTGCGGGTGAGCCTGCTCTCGGCCATGCAGTACCGCGCCAGTTTCTTCGCCGAATTTATGGTGGGGGCCTTGTCTGCGTTCGGCGTGGCGGTGCCGTTGTTGCTCGTGTACGCGCGTGTGCCGGTGATCGAGGGGTGGAATTTCGACGGCGCGCTGCTCGTGACCGGCTTCTTCCTGCTCTACAACGCCTTTGTGGCCGGCCTCGTGGAGCCCAACCTCGGCGCCGTCGTGGACGGGGTGCGCACGGGGGAGTTGGACTACCTGCTGGTGCGTCCGGTCGACGCGCAGCTGCTGATCTCCCTGCGAAAGGTGGCGCCGGCCGCGGTGTGGGAGCTGGTGGCGGGGGTGGCCGTGGTGGTCGTGGCGCTCGCACGGCTGGGGGTGCCGGATTGGGGAACGATGGCGCTCGCGGCGGGGCTGTTCGTGGCCGGGCTCGCCGCCACCTACGGGCTCTGGCTGCTGGTGATCTGCACGAGCTTCTGGTTCGTGCGGGTGGACAACCTGCGTTTTCTACTCACGGCCATCACGGACGCCGGGCGCTGGCCCGTGTCCGTGTACGGGCGGGGGTTGCGGCTGTTGCTCACCACGCTAATCCCGGTGGCTCTGGTGTCGAGTTTCCCGGCCATGGCGCTGCTCGGTACCTTGGAGGAGGGGCATGTGGCCACGGCGCTCGGCGCGGCGGCGGGAATGCTGGTGCTTTCGCGGTGGGTGCTGCGCCGGGCGCTCCGTAACTACGCAAGCGCGAGCAGTTGAGGGGAAGGGTGATTCTGACTGGCCTCGGGGCGGTTCGCCGCGCAGGACGCGGCGCCGTTGGGGCGAAGCTCTCTTGCCAGCCGGCGGCCTCCGAACGGAGCGCGGGACGAAAGGCCTGTGTTGGCGCGGGGGCCTGCCGCTATTGGCCGCCCCTCCGCTCGCCCCGCAGCGGGGCTCGGTCGGCCCGGCCAACAGCGTCACACAGCTGGCCCACTTCGGGCCCGTCACCACCCCGTCGGAGCGCCGTGCCGAACGAGGAATGGTAGGGCTGCCAAGAGACTCCGCTGGGCTTGCTGCAGCGGCTCAACACGGGCCGTGTTCCCCAACAAAGTCCACGTTGGTGGCCGGGACCCAGCCCCGCTGCGCGCCCAGATCGAGGAGGCGCCGCACGGCTGCGCAGCCATCGTCGCCCATGTCGAGGGTGTCGGCATTGGCGTACATGCCGAGGTAACGATCGAGGCGGTCCCGGCTCTGGAGGGTCACGCCGCGGGCGAGCAGCCAGTCCATCGCGGCTTCGCGGTGCGCGAGGGCGTGGGCGATGCTGTCGCGGACGGCGCCGTCGATCCGGCCGACGACCTCGGGACCGAGGGAGCGCCGAACAACGTTGCCGCCAAGCGGAAGCGGGAGCCCCCCTGTCCACCCCTGCCAAGCCTCTCCGATGTCCAACAGCAGCTCGCAGCCTTCGTCGGGGTAGGTGAGGCGACCCTCGTGGATGAGCAGGGCGGCCTCGACCAGGCCGGACCGGAGAGCCTCGAACGTGCGGGAATAGGGGACGATCGGCGTGACGACGGCCTCGAATTCGCCGATCGCCATGCGCAGGACCATCCACGCCGTGGTGGTGAGCCCCGGCACCGCGATGCGCGCGCCGGCGAGTGTTTCGGGGGCCTGGCCGTGCAGGCACACCACTGCAGGACCGTAGCCACGGCCCACGCTCGCACCGTGGCGAAAGAGCTGGTAGTGCTCGGCCACCTTGGGGTAGTGCGCGATGCTGATCGCGTTGATGTCTGCTCCTTCTCCGGCGGCCATGCGATTGAGCGCGTCCGTGTCGGCGGTGACGACGTCAAACTCCAAGCCTCGGGTGTCCACCAGCCCCTCAATCAGGGCGCGGAACATGAACAAGTCGTCCGGATCGGGGGAGATGGCGGCGGTCACGCGCATCCGCGCGGCTATCACGGCGCGTTCGGCGCCACGCTGAAGCTGAGGGGGACGGGCTCCAGCGGCACGCCAGCTTCGGAAACAAAGTTCTGATGGTTCACGTCGTTGAGCGAGAAACGGTAGGTGCGGCCGGCCTCGAGCCTCCACGGGAGGGTGAACGTGGTGCCGCTGGCGTCGAAGCTGGGGGGATCCGATTCGGGAGTCTCGGAGGGTATGCCCACGACGGACCAAGAGCGCGGGTGCATGCGGTGGCTGAAGGTGACGACCAGCGCAGGAGTGTCCGCTGGGACGGGCCGGCTCGCGTCGGGCGCAACGCTCACAACTCTCGGGCGGCCCGCGGCTCGGGCTTCTTCCTCTTCCGCGATGACGCCGAGCACCGCCGCCAGCGGCACGGCGTAGTCGCCGAACGTGGGGTAGCGGTCGCGGTTGCTCTCGTAGTCGGAGAGGGCGTCGGCGAGCACCAGCGTCCACGGGAAGCCCTCGCCGATCTGGCGGGCATTCTCGCTGCGCGCGGCGGAAGGACCCCCGTGGGTGAGCAGGTAGCGCACGACCACGGCGCGAAGCACAGTCTCATTCGTGACGATCGCCCAGTCGCCGTAGTGGAGACGCTCCATTCGTAGGCGGACTGCCTGGTACAGCCGGCCACCGGGGCCGGAGAGGAAGCGGGCGTTCTCTGCGAGTACCGGATTCACGAAGCTGTGGCCGACTTCGTGCAAGAGGATGTCGGTGCCCGCTACGCGCAGTCCCCCCGTTTCGGGGTCGGCTGCCGCGCCGAGCACGGCAAGCAGCTCGGGCGACCGACCCAAACGGCGCGCCCCGTAATTGTAGGGGGCGGAAACGGGGCTGGCGACCACGCGGACCGTGCCCGGTGCCGGGAAGCCGAACCAGCTCTCGAACCAGGCGAGATCGAGCTCCGCGGCGGCCGCGCCAGCAGCGCGCGCGGCGTCCTCCCTCTCGGGAGCCAACGACGCCCACAGCTCGGTGAATTTCGTGATTTTGGCCGCTCGGTTGAGCGCCACCACAAACCGCGGCAGGTCGACGCCCTCCCACCGCCGGTCGAGTCCGGCGGGCCAAGGCGAGAGCGGGTCGGTCAGCGTGAGTGCGCCGGGCTCGCCGACGAGGTGAACCGCGAGGGACGGCAGCGCATCGAACCCGAGGCCTAGGTGCTCTCGCGCCGACTGCAGAGCGCGGACGGCCGGCCCCCCGCGCGCAGCTTTGAAACCGCGATCGAGGGGCTCGAACCAGGCGGGAAGGCCGGCCGCGCCGTACTCCTCGAAGCCTGCCACGCGGGCGACGCCGCCGAGGAATTCCACCCGCGAGTCCACGCTGGACTCCACAGGAGGCGCGCCGAAGGCGGGGAGGGGAAGGAGCGCCGCGCCCGCCGTTCCTGCGAGAAAGGCCCGCCGGGTGGGCATCAGGTGCCGCGCTGGTAGGTCACCCGGACCTTCATTCCCGGGCGCGGGATGGCGTGCCCGGTGAAGACGACGGCGTTCTCGCCAAGGGAGTACCCCCACCCATCGTCCTCGCGCCGCGGCATCTTCACGTCCTCCACCCAGACGGTGAGCGTGGCCTCGGCGGCGAGCTCGGAGAGGGGAAACAGCGGGTTCCAGCCGCTCACCGCGAGCCCGAGCGCCTCGAGTACCTCGGCGTAGTCGTCGGCACAGATGCTCTCGTGGAGGCCGCCGAGCGTCTCCGACACGGACAGGTAGCGGGTGCCCGCGTCAGCCGCGGACGAACCGGACATGCAGCCGGCCGGGATGTCACCCACCAACGCATGCGCCGTCACGCCCTCTCCTACCGCGCTGGCTCGCAGGGCCTCTACGTAGTCCTTGACCTCGCCAATACTGTGGTCGTCTTCGTCACTCACAAATACGACATGAACAAAACCGTCGGTGCGGAGGAATCCGGGGTTCACGTCCTCTCGAAGCCCACGGGCGGCCATTGCGAGCCCCTGTTCGTCGCGGGAGCCGTGGGTGCCCACGGCCACCTGGGCCGCGAACGCCTCGACGGCATCGAGCGAGTCGGCGGTGAGCACCTCGCCGACCAAAACGCCGCCGAGCCGCGGGTCGGTCGTCGTCACGCCGATGCGGAAGTCGGCCGTCGTGTCCCCCAGCAACTCCAGAAAGGCGCCGAAGTTGGCGGCGAGGTTCTCCTGCTCCTCCGACATGCTGGCGGAGTCGTCGACCACGAAGAGCACGTCGGCAGGCGGGTCCTGGCCCTGGGTGAACACGTCCTGCACCGTGAGGTTGGTTACCGCATACTCGGAGCAGCCGGGAAGGACTAGAACAAGGACGAAGGATAGACGCGGCATGACTCCAACCCGGATAGCATGCGGGGGTGTTGCCCGCCGCTCTGTTCCTCGCTGCCTGTTCGGAGACGTTTCCTCCGGAAGATCGTGGATCGCTGGTGCATATGCGCGTGGAGCCAGCGGAAACGACGGTCTACACGTCGCCGAACGGTGCCGAACTGGAGCAGTTTGAGGCGTTCATCACGCTGTCCAGCGGCAATGAGGAGCCGCTGCCCGAGGCCGAATGGACCCTCTCCAACCGCACGGTGGGGGAGGTCACCAGTACCGGCGAGTTTTCGGCGTCGGTCGAAAACGGCGGCGTGTCGAACGTCACGGCGCGATTCGCGGGAGTGGAAGCGAGCGCACTCCTGACGGTGATCTTCCAAGACGAGGTGGTAGGCGAGGGGGTGGACCCGGAGGCGTTCGAGGTGCCGCGCATCGCCCACTCGGGGCTCTGGGCTTACCCGCCCGACGGCGTCAACCTGCCTCGGAATACGCCCAGCCTGCGCTTCCAATGGGCCGACGTGGGCGCCACGGCCGCCCGCCTTCGGTTCCGCAGCAGCGTGACCGACCTCACCGTGTACACCACCGGCACCAGCTGGACGGCCGACGAGCCCACGTGGGCGGCCTTGGTGGGCACGAACGCGGGTGGCTCGGTGGAGGTGGAGCTCTCGCTGCTCGTGGGCACGGAAGTCTGGTCGGAGGACATCATCACCGTGAACGTGAACCGGTTCGATGCCCGTGGGAACATTTATTATTGGAGCACGTCCGCGTCCGGAATTCGCAAGGTGCCCTACGGGTCGGAGGCGGAGGACTTTCTCACGGCCGCGAATACCGGGTATTGTGTGGGGTGCCACAGCGTGCGCGGCGACAAGATCGCATACACGTTCGATGGTGGAAACGGCGCGCTTGGGCTCCGGAACATCGGGGCCGGCACCGATGTTTTGGGTCATGACTCCGGGGTATTCGGCAACTTCAACACCCTTTCCCCCGATGGAAATTGGATGCTCGTGGCCTATCAGGGCGCGTTGCTCCTCTACGATGCCCACACCGGTGGCTTTGTGCAGGAGGTGGCGGTTGGCGAACCCGCCACGCACCCCGACTGGTCGGGCGATGGCACGCGGATCGTCATGGTTCTGGCCGCACCGGGCGGGGCGGACTGGGCGTTCAGCGGGGGGCGGGTGGCGGTCGTGGAGGTCGGTCCGGGCCCCACCTTTGGGCCGCCGACCGTGATCTACGACCCAGGCGCTGGGTACAATGCCTATTACCCCAGTTGGTCTCCCGACAGCGAATGGGTGGCCATGAACGTGTCCACGGGCGATGGCTACGCCGACCCCGACGCGATGGTGTGGGTGACCAACGGCACCGGCTCGGTGGTGGTGGAACTTGCCGAGGCGAACATCACCTCGGGGCTCACGAACTCGCTT
>CANKOI010000057.1 GCA_947484175.1 Deltaproteobacteria bacterium | reverse complement strand
GGATGAGCGTGGGGGCGTCGGGGTCGTTGGTGGCCACGCAGACGCTCGTAGGCGCAGCGCCGTTCCAGCGCACGGTGAGCGTGGCCGTGGCACCGGGCGCAACGGTCGCCGACGAGGCCCACACTTCGCCGCCTTCGGCTTCGCCTCCCCGGAGCTCCAAGTCGCCGCCGCCGCGGTTGGTGAGCGTCAGCGAGGCTTCGCCCGTGCCGGCGGGGAAGGCGCTGCGGTCCAGATCGAGCGCCGGCGCCGAGCCGGCGGCGTCGACGCCCCACGACTCGAGGTAGCCCCAGTCACCGACCACGGCGTGGGCGCCCTCGGCGTCGATGGCCAGCGCGAACTGGCGCGTGGCCTGTCGCCCAAGCGGGGTGGGCGCGGAGGGGTCGGCGAGCGACCACGCCGCGACCGCATCGTGCTCGGCGGCCCACAGCCAGCCCTCACTCGCCGCCACGCTGACGGCGCTCCCCCCGACAGACACGGTGTGAACGAGTACCGGCGCGAGGGGGTCGGCGAGGTCGTACACTTCGATGCCCGCTGCGCCACGGGCGAGGTACAGGAAGCCGGCCTCCACGTCGAGGTCCAAGGCGAGGCCGGGGGTGCTGAGCCCCCCGAGGTAGGTGGGGGCGTCGGGGTCGGCGAGCGACCAGGCGGCGAGGCCAAGCTCGTTGTCGGCGGCGTAGAGCACCCCTTCGCCTGCGTGCAGTTCCCATGTGGCGTCGGGCCCCTCCACGACGCCCACTGCATCCAGCTCGTCGAGAGCCTCAACCCGGTACACCGCGAGGCCCGCGGTGCGGTCGGCCACGTACAGCCGCTCGCCCACCCCGGCTAGGCCCTCCATCCCGCCGGCCAACTTCGACGCGGTGGTCGTTACGGGGTCGGCAGCGTTGCGGAGGACAAGGCCGATGTCGCGGTGCACGAGCGCCAGCGCGCCGACGTCGAGCAGCTCCACGCGGTGGTAGCGGCCCATCCCGAGGTCGCGGTGGCGCTCGGTGAGGGTGCCGTCGGCCCCGAGGTCGGCCACCAGCAGGCCGCCCTGGCCGACCGCCCAGACGGTGCCCTCGACGAGGTCCACGTCCACCAGCTCCATGAAGGGTTCCCCGACCTCGTCGCTGGTGACGGAGAGGGCGAAGCGCTCGGTGAGGGGGTCCACGGCGGGCTCGCCGGGGTCGCAGCCTGTGGGTAGCCGTACCTCTGCAGGCGCAGTGTCTCCTCGGTCGCCCGAGTCCACCCCGTCTGTGGAGTCCGGCGAGGCGCAAGCGGAGAGGAGGAGGGGGAGCATGGGCGAGCGGAGCCGCATCGTTCGGGGAGTATCGCCCACCGCCAAGCCGCGCCGCAACCTGTGCTATAAACGAAGCATGGATCACCCGCACGTCGTGCCGCTGGGACTCTTGCTGCTCGCCGCGTGCGGCCAAGTGGACGAAGCCCACACCCACCATCACCGTTGGCGAGGGCAACGAGCATGGGGCCGCACAACGCCAGGGGCGGGTGCTCCTCGTCGCCGACCATCGGCGTAGGGTCCCACACCCACTTCACCTCGGGCGGCAGTTCGGCGGCGAGACGGGCGCGACGGGCGAGGCCACCGGCGAGGGAGACGAGGGCGCGCAGGTCCCCCGCCTTCCCGGCACGGAGAGCGGCGACGTGCATCCAGCGAAGCTCCTCGACGCTCACGAGCGCACCGCCTTCGCCGCTGGCGCCAGCTCGGCCGACCACCAGCCCTGCTCCTTGTCGGTCCACGGCCAGCCGTTCGCGCCGTAGATGCGCCCCACGACGGCGAGCGTCTCTTCGGGGGACGGGTACTCGTTGTCGATGATGTCCCAGGACTTCCACGTCGCGGTGTTGTGCATGGCCGCGTGAACGGCGAGCGCGAAGGCGGGGTGGATGTCGCCGGGCTGGACGAAGCAGGGCGCTCGTTCTTGTGCTTGAATCGCCTGAACTCCTCGTTCGCCCCGACCGGAACGGCGTTAGGTGAACAACCGTTCAGTAACGCGGCTGCCGTCCGCGCAAACTGGGTTTTACTACCAAAGGAGCTGCACTAATCGAACTATTACGCGAACCAGCCTCGTATCGGCGGACGGCGCATCGTGGGGGTGGGACCGGACGGGACTAAGGCGGCCTTGTAGGACTCATAGTCTCTGGACTCGTAGGCATCATCCCCGATAGCCGCAGGGCTCGATGTCTACCATCCAGAAACGCTTCGGCCAGCGGGTTCGGGAGCTGCGAACGCAGCGTTCCTGGACGCAGGAGCAGCTCGCCCAAAAGGCGGGAAAGCACTGGACCTACATCGGGGGCATCGAGCGCGGGACGCGCAACCCGACCATCACCGTGGCGGAAGCCATTGCCAACGCCCTGGAAGTGTCCTTGTCCGACCTCTTCACGAACGTGGAGGGGTGACGATGACCCACCCTCTCGAAGCCAAGCTCAACGCCTCGGCGGCCGACATCATGGAGGCGATCTCCAAGGGCTTCCGGGCTCAGGCGGACGTGAAGGGCAAGCTCGCGGAGCTGTACTTCTCGCGTGCCCTCGACGGCCTAAAGGCTCGGGGCGTCATCGGGGGCTACACCTGGAACGACAAGGACGGCGAGCCTGACTTCGTCATCGAGATCGACGGCACCAGCATCGTTGCCGAGGTGAAGAACATCCGGTCGGGTTCGGAGAAGCGCCTCGTCGGCGACGGCTGGGGCACGGTCGAGATCCAGAAGACGCGGAACGGCACGGACGCGGCGGGGAAGAAGACGCGCGGGTAGCCGAAGGACCACTTCGACGTTCTCGCGGTGTGCCTGTTCAACCAGACTGGCAAGTGGACCTATTGCTTCGCCGACAGTTTCCACCTGACCGTCCGGACCACCGACGCGAACATCCTGGAGATCTACCAGACCGTCACC
Organism: Deltaproteobacteria bacterium; assembly: GCA_947484175.1. GTDB lineage: Bacteria > Myxococcota_A > UBA796 > UBA796 > SXON01 > SXON01. The sequence continues at coordinate 26,551 of CANKOI010000057.1, read as the reverse complement.
TACACGGGCGACAACGTCTGGAAGACGGACCTCGAAGGCGTGCTCCAGGACGCGGCTGGCGATGCGGACGGGCGCCAGACCGCTCGACAGGCGCAGCGCGAGAAGGCGAGGCTGGCTAAAGAGGCAGGAAAGAAGCGGAAGTCGAAGCCGCGGGCGACGAAGAAGAAGTAGGGCGGACAGATTCTGGCAGGGGGTTGAGGTAGAAGAGGGGTTGAGCGACCTCACCGCTCGTGATACTCATAGGCTTCCCAGGTACCCATGCCGACTCCTCCCGCCTACTACACCACCTCGCTCGGGACCGCCCTCCACGGCGACTCCCTCGACATGCTTCGGGACTTGCCGGCAGGTTCCGTCAACCTCGTCATGACCTCGCCTCCGTTCGCCCTGCACTTCAAGAAGGAGTACGGCAACGAGAGCCAGAAGGACTACATCCCGTGGTTCTGCCAGTTCGCCAGCGAGGTCAAGCGCGTGCTTGCCGATGACGGTTCGTTCGTCATCGACATCGGCGGTGCGTGGGAGCAGGGCCAGCCCACCCGTAGCCTCTACCAGTTCAAGCTCCTCATCGCCCTCGTCGAGGAGATGGGCTTCCACCTCGCCCAAGAGTTCTTCTGGCACAACCCCGGGAAGATGCCGGCTCCCGCCGAGTGGGTCACCGTTCGTCGCATCCGGGTCAAGTACTCCGTCAACTGCGTGTGGTGGCTCTCGAACACCCCGTGGCCCAAGGCCGACAACAAACGTGTCCTCGTGCCGTACAGCCCCGACATGGAGCGCCTCATCAAGCGCGGGTACAAGGCGAAGCAGCGCCCCTCCGGTCACAACGTCACGGAGAAGTGGGGCAAGGACCAGGGCGGCGCGATCTGCTCGAACCTGTTCACCTAGGGGAACAACGACTCGAATGGCTCGTACTTGAAGAAGTGCAAGGCAGCCGACGTGAAGCCGCATCCGGCGCGGTTCCCCCCGCAGCTCCCCGAGTTCTTCATCAACTTCCTGACGAATGAGGGTGACCTCGTGGTGGACATCTTCGGGGGCTCGAACACGACGGGCGCGACCGCCGAGCGGCTCAACCGACGCTGGATGATCTGCGAGCAGAACGAGGACTACCTCAAGGGCAGCCGGTTCAGGTTCGAGGCTGAGGAGCCCGACGACCCTCCGGAGGCGACGGGGAACCCGCAGCTATTCGCCGCCCCTCCGAGCAAGTAGCCGTGGACAAGCCCGACTACACCTTCGAGGACTTCATCTGGGACTTCCTGGTGCCCCAGGCGTGCGAGAAGTGCAGGCAGCGGTACATGCGCGACCAGACCGACCTCGCGAAGGGGCATTCGGGTCGGCTTGCCGTGAAGTGCGCCCACTGCGGTAACGTCGTCGGCTACGGGCTCATGCCGCTCCCCCGAGCCTAAGCTGCCCTGACCTTCGGGCGGACCATGCTCGGGACGGGGCAGAGCGCTTCGTATACCTGTGGGGGGTGCTTAGGCCCGCCTTGGGGGGCTTGCGCGCGAAACGGGGGCTGGTGGGCGTGCGGGGCGGTCAGGCGCCCTCGATCACTCCGCCCCGCGAGGCTTCGAGCTTTTCTACCGCTTGGGCAGGCGTGATCACGCGGTCGGGTCCGAACGGTGCATCGAGGAGCGGGCCGTCTCCCGTGATCAAGATCGCCTCCGGATCGGCGGCGAGGATGGCCCAGAGGTGAGCATCGCCTGGGTCGGGGGCAGCAGCCTCGGCGGGCGGGGGATCGATCATGTCGGACAGTTGCTCGATCCGGGTGAGCGCGAAGTCGACACCAGCGGCGTCCAGCCGGAAGTAGCGGCGCAACTTCGGGCGCTGGGCGACCTCCCGCCATTCGAGCAGCAACGCTGCAGAAACGACGGAGTCGAAGTGGGCGTCGGCCAAGGCCTCAAGCAAAAGCCGGGGAGGCGCCGTCGCGACCCGCGAGATCAGCGCGCTCATCACCACGTTTGTGTCGAGTATGAACCTCAACGCGAGCGGCGGTGCGCCCGCTGCTCGTCGAGCGCGATCTGCATCGCCTGATCAGGGTCGAGGTCACTACCACAGCGCGTCAGCACCTCGCGGAGCTGGCGCCCGGCGACGGCGCGCCGCAGGAGCAACAGGCCCTCCTCGGACACCGACCGACCATCGGCTGCCGCGAGGCCAGCGAGATCGTGAGCGAGGTCGGCGGGGAGAGCGAGGTGGACGGGTTCCATCCCCTCACGGTAGCCCCGGCGATGCGCGACGGCAAGGGATCTGTGGGCGAGCCGGGGTGGCGATGAGGAACCGCGATGAGCCACCGTTTCGTGGACACCCCCTGACCGACCCCTGTTCGCCCACGAAACCGTCGGTGGGCGTCCCGCCTTCAACCTATGGTTTCACCTACCATGATCCGTTCGGCCCGCCATCGTGTGCTTGCCCGCGAAACTGTGGCTGGTGGCCGTGCGGCGAAATTCGCCGGCCGGCCGCCCGACGAGGTCCTTGACGGTCGGGCAGTATGATCATACTATTCAGCATACTGGCGAGGCATCCGTGGTGCACACCGAACGCGTGACTGTGACCCTCCCGTCGAACCTTCTCGACGGTATCGACCGTTTCGAGCAAAACCGAAGCCGCTTCATCGCGCAGGCGGTGGAGCGCGAGCTCGAGCACCGCCGCCGTGAGGAGCTGCTGCGCTCGGTGCGTGCACCGCACCCTGGGGGCGACGACCTGACGAGCTTGGGGACGAGCGACTGGCTGCCTGATTTGGTGGAGGACGCTGCCGAGCTGGTGGACTTGGAGGGAGGTACGCCGGTGCGCTGGGTCTGTGGCGACGGCTGGAAGGAGGGCGCCTCATGATGTTGTGCCGGGGAGCCGTGGTCCTGGTTGAGCTCGACCCCACGGTTGGCCATGAGCAACGCGGTGTTCGTCCGTGCGTTGTGGTGAGCGACCCAGCAGTCAACGAGGATCAACGCTTTCCGGTGCTCTGCGTGGTCCCGGTGACCGGGACGCAGGGAGAGGGTGCGCTGTACCCGCGCCTCTCGCCGACGGGCAGCGGGCTGACGAAGGCGTCCACCGCGCTGGTGGACCACCTACGCTCGATCGACAAGCGCCGGATTCGTCGCGTGTACGGAGTCCTTGCTGCTCCGGAACTGCACGCGCTCGACGAGGCGCTTCGACTGTTTCTTGGGTTGGGTGCATCGCCCGGCGGGTGACCTTGACCGATCCCGGAGGCCGCCAACGAGCCCCCGTTTCGTGAACCCCACCCGCGCAACCACGTTGGCCCCGAAACGGTCGCTCGCCTCTCCTCATTCAAGCTTGGCTTTCGGCTACCATGACCCGTTAGCTCCGCCGTGGGGTGCATGTCGACAATGGGAGGTCGCGTTCATCGCCGACGCCATTCGACGCCCGCGAGCACGAGTCACGACAGGTCAAGCGCCGCCTTGATGCCCACTTCAACGGCGGCGAGGACATCAGCGGGGAGCGCCCCCAGTCGCCGAGTCAGCTTCGCGCGATCCAGGGTGGTGATCTGGTGGCACACCGCGATGCCGTCTCCACGGAGCCCACCGGCGCCGTCTGGAATCGGAACGGCTGTTGGACCGCGGCGAGCCTGGTTCGCGGAAGTCGTCAGCGGCACCACGGTCACCGACTTCCAGGTCGGCACGGTATTGAATCCGTCGTGCGACACGACGAGGACCGGCCGGTCTCCATGGATCTCGGCGCCGGAGCGCGGATGGAGCGCGGCGAGGTACAGGTCCCCTCGCTTCACGAAGATTCTCCGGCTAGCAGGTGGTCGACCCCCGCGCGCTCGAGGTCGGCGTCGATGTCGAGCTCCGAGCCAGCATGCGCCAGGGCGAACCGTCGGATCTCGCCGGCCACGCGCTCGCGTTGGCGCGTCTGCAGCCACCCGGCGAGGGCGTCGCGGGCAAGCTCCGTAGCGGGGCGATGGTCGGCCGTCGCCTCTCGGCGCAGTGCGTCGTGCAGCTCGTCGGGGAGAGGCAGGTGGAAGGTGCGCATGATGTGCTCCGGAGTATGGCCGGATTTTCGGCCACGCTCCATGGCCACTTAGTCGCCCATCAGGTGGACGGCAAGGACCGAGGCTGATCTCGCTCGACCGGGCGCCATTGCCGTCATGCACCCGTCGCCCACGCTCGATCCGAGGCAAATCACGAAGGTCAGGGACCTTCGCCGGGTATTCCTCACCAACTTCCGGCAGGCCCCCCAAACGCCCCACAATCACTCCGCGACCCGTCCACATCGAACACGTCCGGCTTCCCGGCGTCGATGCACGGCGAAGTTCCCCGCAGCGCAAAATCGTCGTTGCTCCAATCGAGGTCATTGCTCACCCCCACGAAGGCCGGGTCGGCCCCGAAGTTGCCGGCACCCATGCTCGCCCACAGGTCGCTGGTGTCCGACGAGTCCTCATAGTCGGGGAAGTTCCCATTCACGAGGTTGTAGGAGAAGGAGAAGGTGCTCGCGTCGTCGTCGGCGTAGGCGCCTACGCCAATGTTCGCGTAGACGATGTTGTTGTAGATGGTGGGCGTAGTGCCGTTCCACTGGGTGAGGCCGGCACCCCAGTCGGTTTCGATCACGTTGTTGAAGGCGATCACGTTGTTCGCGATCGTCACCTTCATGTTGGACGCATTGGGCTCGTACACCACAATGCCCCCACCCAACGCGCTCGCCAGATTGTCGGTGACGATGTTGTTCATGATCTCCGTGCCGTTCGGACCCCCAATTTGCACGTCGATTCCACCCCCCTGACCGTCCGTGCTGAGGCCGCTACCGTCCGCTTCTGCGCTGTCGTCGGCCTCGTTGCCCACGATCCAGTTGTTCTGGATCAGGGCGTCGCTGTAGGCCACCCAAATCGCACCGCCATCCCCGGCGGTATTTTCGGCGAGGTAGTTGTCCGCCACCACCGGCGCACCCCCGCGGATATCGATGGCCCCGCCATCGCAGCCTGTTTCCGGGCCGTCGAGGCATGCGTCGTTGAGCGTGATTTCGTTGCCGAGAATCGAGGGGGAGCCGTTGTACACCCGGATTCCGCCGCCTACGCCGCCTGCGGTACCGATCGGATTGCCCTCCGTGTCGCTGGTGATGGTGTTCCCCGTGATCACGTTGTCTTCAATGGTCGGGGAACACTCCTTGATGCGAATGCCCGCGCCCACGCCGCCGCCCCCGCCCGTGATGGTGAAGCCCGCGACGCGGGCCGCGTCCTCGTCACTGTCCCCATCGCCGTCCTCTTCGAGGATGATGCAGGAGTCGCTGCCGCCCCCGTCGAGGATGGTGCTGAGGGGCCCCGACACCGACTCCATGTTCACGCCGTAGCCGTGAAAGTCCACGTTCTCTTCGTAGGTGCCGTAGTAGGCGCGTACTTCGTTGCAGCCGGTACCCCCCGCTTCGTCTACAGCGTCCTGCAAGAGCCCCATCGGGTCGTGTGGGCGGCCGTCGCCGGTGCCACCCGGAAGCGCGAAGACGGGGCAGTAGTCCACACAATCCAAGAGCGAGTCGGCGTCGGAGTCCGTCTCGCCGGTCGTGCCCCCCGAGCAGTCGTTGTCCACGCCATCGCAGAGCTCTTCGGCACCGGGGTAGGTGTGCGGATCGGCGTCGTCGCAGTCGTCGCCACCGGTATCGGTGGAGTTGTGCCCGTCGCCGTCGGCGTCGATGCCGTAGCTGTCGGTGTCGTCGGTGTTGCCGCCCGAGTCGGCCAGCACCGGGTCCTTCTGGGCATCATCGAAGTTGGCGTTACAGGCCGCAAGAAAGACCAACGAAGTCCATACGCGCATCAGAAACCCCGGAAGGGGCGGCGTCTATTGGATTGGCCGTGTTTGTCAAAGCCAATCCGTCGCCGTGCGGGACGTTCGCAGCTATCGACAGCTCAGCGCAGTGCCCGTTTCGCTGCATGTGACCGAGCTGGCACGCTCTACCTGAATCACGCCCTGCTTCGCCTCCTTGCCGCTGGTCTTGACGCGGCAGGTGGTGAGGCCCTGGAAGGTGATCGACGTGGAGCCGACGAACTCCGCCGTTTGGCCATCCCCACACTGGATCTTGCCCTCGCGAGCCGGGATGCTGAACCGCACGGTGAAGGGGCCGGGGGGCGGCGGGTCTGCGGCGGGGGCTGCGGCCGGAGCGGGCGCGGGGGCCTTCGTGGTCGACTTCGCCGGTGCCGCGGGAGCCGACGGCGCGACCGGCTTCGGGGTGGATGTCCTCGGGGCAGGGGCCGGTGCGGGCGCCTTGGGGGGCGCCCGGGGCTTCGTTTCGGCCGGCTTGTCGGCAGCAGGCGGCGCCACCTCGAGGGCGGGGGCGGCCTGCCCTGCAGGCACTACCACGGCCTCGGCCCTTTCGACTGGCGCCGTCGAACCAGCGGGCACCGCTGGGTCGGTCGCAACATCCCGCCCGTAGAACCACCAACCCGCCCCCGCCGCCACCACACCCGCGCACAAGAGCCCCACCACCACCATCACGCCACCGGCGACCATCATGCCGCCGCTCTTGGCAGGCGGGTCGGCGAAGGGGTCCTCATCGACGTAGGAGGCGACAATCGGGCGTGCGGGCGCCGGCGCCTGACTCGGGAAGCGGGTGGGGGACGGGAGAGGCGCCGCTTGGGGGGCCGCCGAGCGCTGGGCGGCGGGACGCGGGGCCGGCGCCACCTCGGGAGGAGCGACACTGGGCGTCGTGGGCAGGCTCGGTGGCGCCGGAACAGCTCGGGGCGACGCGACGCTCGAGGGAGGAGGCACCACCGGAGGCGGCGTGAAGCTCGGCAACGCCGCTGGCGCTACCGGCGCCGGGGGCGACACGGGGAGCGGCGCCGGGCGAGGGATGGGAATCGACCCCGACTCTTCGTCCTCCTCGGCGAGCATCTGCGCGATCTTCTCCCGACTCCAAAAGGAGGTGCTCTCGCCCTTGCTTGAGGGAGCCTGCCGCACGCCGCCCCGCGCCAACGGCGCCGCGATGCTCGTGGGGCCCCCGAGGATCTCTTGCTGCAGAATCGGCAGGGGCGCGGGCGCAGACCCCAGCCGCTTGGCCCACGCCACGAGGCCGTCGCCGTCGATGTCGGCCGCCACTGAGGCAAGGACGTTTGCCGCGTCAAGCGGAAGGGGGCGGTCCTCCGGGTGCCAAGCGAGAATCTTGCACAAAAACTTTCGCACGTCGGCCACCCAGCGACGCCCTGCGGCTTCGCTGAAATCCATCCCGAGGACCCGTTCCACCACGGCGTCGTCGTGCTCGTCGGCCTCGGAGCCGGGCTCCCCGAAGGGGTCTTCGCTCAGGCAATGGTGGACGATCAGGCCCAAGCCGAACGTATCGGCCGACGCGAGATCGGGGCGTCCTTCCGGCGCGCGAGTCGTTCGGCGTGGCACTCCCCAGCCGTCCATCGAGACGTTCCCTTGCTCGTCGATCCGCACGTGGGTGGGGCGAAGGTCGCCATGAACAAGACCATCCTCTTCCGCGATGCACAGGATGTCGGCCAACGCCGCACACATCTCCATCGCCGCACGGAGCGGGGGCCGACTGCGCTCGAGCGCTTCGTCGAGGGTGAGACCGGCGGCGATGCCTTCACGGGCGAGCACCTGGCCCAGATCGCCCGCCTCGCGCGTGTAATGAAATCCAGCCATCCGAGGCCCTCCGTATCACGAACGGTTGGGCGGGGGCCGCGAGGGCCCGCGAGGGCCCGCCGCGGGCGGTCAGTACGACCAGAGCCGGCAGTTTTCGCCGATCGTGGCTAACCAGCGCCCGCGGTTCGAGAACGCGATTGTGCGCACGGGCGCTTCGTGCGCCGACACGCGGGGGGGGTGCGCGCGGGAGGAGGGAGGTGCCAAGATGTCGACAATCGCGACGACTCCGCCATTCGTTCCCAGCGCGACCGTCCGACCGTCCGAACACAAGGCAGCCGAGACCGCATCGAGCAGGCGCGCCGTTTGGGGCTCGCCATGGTGCCACAGGGTCGCCCCGCCTTCGGCAACGCCCAGCACCCGACCCCCATGCGTGAAGCGGAGCAGGTGCCGAGTGGGCTCACCCTCCGGAAGCGGGCTGCCGAGCGGCCCCACCCGCATCTCCCCAACGACGCTCCGGGCCCAGAGCAGGTCGCCTGCCGCGGACACACCGAGCGCCGTCCCGGCCGGCGCGCGCAGGCAACGCAGCTCCTCCGCGCCCGTGAACACCTTGACGGTCCGCCCGCCCTCGCCCTCCCCGATCACCGCGATGCCCCCCTTCCAGAACCGGAGTCCCGACTCGCCCGCGAGTCCCGTCTCCAACTCCAACTCCGGAGCGCCGCCGCCCCTGCGAAGTTCCAGCCTCCCCGAGGCCGAGAGCACCGCCACCCCACCGGCACCGGAGGCTACGTGCGTGGGCTCCGCGGGGCCATCGAACAGCCAACGTGAGCCGAAGGCAGGCTCCACCGACCGCACCACACCCCCCGCATCGGCAAGGAGCAGGAGCTCCCGGTCGGGGGACCAGGACGCGCACCACGGACTCTCGCCCGGCACCACGAGAACCGACTCCAGCGGAGGTCGCGCGTGCAGGTAGTGGGCGTCCCGCCGCGTCACACTCCTCCACCTCGCCGATCGGCCACGATCGCAGCGGCTTCTTCGGGGCTCACGGGGATGGGGTACACGCCATCAAAACACGCCATGCAGGAAGGGGTTCGGGTGGTTTCGCGGAGGCCCTCCACGCTCAAAAAGGTCACGCTGTCCACGCCGAAGGTGCGGGCCCAGTCGGCCTCGGGGACTCGCGCGGCGACCAACTCGTCCTTGGACGGCATGTCGATCCCGTAAAAACACGGGTTCCTCACCGGCGGGGAGAAGATGGCGAGGTGTACCTCCTTCGGCTTCACGGCTCGCACCAACTCAGCCAAGCGGCGCACCGTCGTGCCGCGCACGACGCTGTCATCCACGAGAATCACCCTCTTTCCCTCCATGATCTCGGGGATAGGGTTGAGCTTCAGGCGCAGGGCGTTCTGGCGAGCGATGGCGTCGGGCATGATGAATGTACGCCCGCTGTAGCGGTTCTTGATGAACCCCTCGCGAAACGGCAGCCCGAGCGTTTCCGCCATGGCCTGCGCCGCCGGTCGCGAGGTGTCCGGCACCGGCACGACCACGTCCGCCTGCAGCCCACGCTTGCGCCACTCTTCGCCGAGGCGCGCCCCCAAGTCCCAGCGCACCTGAAAGACCCGACCGTCCTCCATCCGACTGTCCGGACGCGCAAAATAAATCCGCTCGAAAATGCAGCGGCGGGACTCGGCCCTGCGGATCGACTCGATCCGGGCCGGCTGGTTCGGCCGCAGGATCATCACACTGCCCGGCGGAATCTCCCCTCCGGACTCGAACCCGAGGGCGTCGAGCGCCACGGACTCACTCGCGACGCACCACGCACCGCCCGCCGACCGTCCGTATACGCCGGGGCGCACGCCGTAGGGGTCGCGGAAGGCCACCAGGGCGTCCTCCCCCTCGATCTCCACGACTGCGGCACAGGTGTAGGCGCCCCGCACTTGATCGAAGACGTCGCGCACGGCGTCGATGACGTGCTCCACCTTGTTGCCACGGAGCCCCTCGGCGAACACCAACATGATCGGCTCAACGTCACACTGGGACTGCACCCGGATGCCACGCCGCTGCAGCCACGCTTCCAACTGCGGAACGTTGGTGACGTTGCCGTTGTGCGCCATCAATACGCCCGGGCGCCGGGTGTGGAACGGCTGGGTGTCGTCGCGGACGCCGGCGCCCACCGTGGGGTAGCGCACATGCCCGATGGCCGCGGTGCCGGGAAGCGAGCTGAGCGCCCCGCCCGCGAACACCTGCGACACCATGCCCAGCTCCTTGTAGATGTGCACCCGACCCTGGTGCACGGTCCCGATCCCGCAGGCATCCTGCCCGCGATGCTGGAGGGCTTGGAGCGCCATCGCCGCCGCACCCGAAGCCTGATCTACGCCGATGAGACCCACAAAGCCGCACATTCAGGCCTCCAAAAGTTTGATCAGCAGTTCGGCCTGATAGCGGGCGTCGTAGTCGGCCCGGTGTTTCAGGCCGAGGTCCTCCGCCGGCAACCCGAGCCGCTCGGCGAGCACTTCCTTGCTGCTGTCGAACCAGTGAAGATTCAACTTCCCGGTGGCCAACGCCTTGGTGTCGAGGGCCTTGTAGCCGTAGGGGTTCGGCAGGTCTTCCGCCGCGTAGCACCAGGCCACAAAACTCCAGTCGAAGGGGGCGTTGTGGCCCACGAACACCGGACGGGTTCCCGCGACGGTGCGAGATCGTGTCCACTCTGCGAGATCGATCAGCGCCTCGCGCCGGGGCCGGCCCTCGGCTCTCAGCCGATCGAGGTCGAGTCCGTTCACCTTCATCGCGCCGGCGTCTACCCGCGGGCCCTCGGGCCGGAGCTCGACGTAGTAGGTGTCGCCCAAGCAGAGCCGCCCATCGGTATCGGCGTGAACCACCACCGCGCCGAGCGAGATCATGTCGTACAACGCCGGTACCGGGCCCGAGCACTCAATGTCGATGCAGAAGTACGTGGCCCGTGTTTCGCGCATCATGTTCCTTCCCGGGACGTGCCGCACCGCGCCCACCGCGATCCGGGCACCGGCTATCACAAAACGGGGGGCAAGGCCGAGTGCCCTCACCCCGCGGACGGCCTCGCCCCCTACCGACGCCCTGTTCACCACCCGCCCTCGCGCTTATGAAGGGCGGAATGAAGCCACTGGCCGCGTGCTTCGCCGCGAGCGCCCTCTTTCCGCTGGGGATCGCGGCCGCCGCGCTCGTGGGGCTGGGGCTCTTGCGCGAGCTGCCCCCCGTGCAGGTGGCTCTGGGCGCGGGCGCGCTAGTGGTGCTGCCCGTATCGGGTCTCCGCACGCTGATCGGGCCCAGCCCGTGGGCGCTCGGCGCCAGCGGTTGGATCTGGGCGGGGCTGCTGCTGCTCGGCATTCCCGGCTACTTCCCGGGCGAGCTGCGCGACGCCGTGGCGGCCGGCGTGGCGGTGGTGTTCGCGCCAGCGGGAGCCGAGGCCACTGCGCGGGCCGCTCGGTTCGCGCGCGGCGTGGAGCTCCCGGAAGCCGGCGGAAAGCCCCCGGTTCCCGAAGCCGAGCGGGCGGCGGAGCCCTGCGCCGTGGCGGCGGCCACCCTCACCTCCGACCAGGTGGCCCTTCCCTACGAGGGCCAGGGGCACAGCCTCGCCGTTCCCATCCAGTTCGGCGAAACCGAGATGGTGATGTTGTTCGACACCGGTGCCACCGTGACCACGCTCAGTGAGGCGGGGCTCCGCAAACTCGGAATCCGCGTGCCGGGTGACGCGCCGGTGATCACCCTCCGAACCGCGAACGGCGAACGCTCGGCCAAGCTGGTGCTCGTGCCTCTGGTGTGGGTCGGCGGGCTTCCGGTTGAGGGCGTGACGGTCGGGGTCTGCGACGAGTGCGCAGACGAACGAACCGCCGGCCTTCTCGGTCTGAACGTTTCGGGGCAGTTCCTGGTGACGCTAGACACGGCCCGCAAGGAGGTGGTGTTTCAGTCCCGAAGCGGCCAGCAGAATCGGGTGGTGGACATCGGGCCGTGGCTGAAGGTGCGGGCCACCGCGAGGGTGTGGCCCGACGAGCGCGTGGAGGTTGAAGTCAACGCCGACAATCGGAGTGAGCGAACGGTGGCCGAAGCCCAGGTGGGAATCCATTGCGGCAGCGAGAACTTCGTGGCCAGGCTCAGCGACATCGTGCCACGCTCCACCGGCACGACAAGCGTGCGCCTGCCAGCCGGCACCGATTGCGACACGTACACCGTGAGCCTCGAGCACGCGCGCTGGTGAGCCCGATTGACCGCGAGCCCGTTCGCCGCGCAGGACGCGGCGCCGGTGGGCGAAGCTCCCTTGCCAGCCGACGGCCTCGGGTGCTTCTGCCATGAGGGATAGTCAGCGTTTGCGCAGGGGCCTGCCGCCATTGGCCGCCCCTCCGCTCGCCCCGCAGCGGGGCTCGGTCGGCACGGCCAACAGCGTCACCCAGCCCGTCACCGCGCCGGCCAACCCCGGGGCCCAGCGAGGAGTGGCCGGCCTGCGAAGCGACTCCGCTGGGCTTGCTGCAGCGGCTCACCACTATCAGTGTTCGCGCGCAAATCGCGAGCAGTTGGGCTGAGCCCCCGATTCAGCGCACCTCGAAGGGGAACGCCACCAGCTGCTCCCTAGGCAGCGAACGAAGCACTCGATCGTCTTCTTCGTGCAGGACATCATGGGCGTGAAACGCATACATTCCGCTCGCCAGCTCGGCGCGAGAGCTCACGAGGTAGTCCTCGCGGGTATCAAAGCTCTCCACGTCGAACGGCACATCTTCTTTGGCCACCCACAGGTTCACCGCCGTCTGCTCCGACCCGAAGATGCCCTTCACCTCCGCCTTGCTCACGAACTCGAGCCGGCTCAGGTGAAGGTTCATCTGCGAGATCTCGCTGGGACGGAGGCGAGTGTTGAACACGACCTGCACCTTGCCCGCCTGCACCGCCTCATCGGGAATGTTCTGCACGCCGGCGAAGTGGGCGAGGCCAGTGCCCACCATCTGGATGCGCTGGTTTCCGAGCTGCACGTACCCCTGCGACCCCACGGCGTAGAAGCCGGTCGACGAGGGCTCGGGGTACAGCGACAGGGTTACCGCCTCGAAGTCTTCCCCTTCGGCGAGCTCTTGGGCGACCGCCATGTCCTTGATGAACCCGTCCTTGCCCACCAGCACCCGAACGCCGGCCGCGCCTGCCGCACCCAACCCCGACGAACCCTCCTCGTCGGTGTGCAGGACGAGCTTGCTCACCGGCACGTCGAACGCAAACGAGCCGTCGGATTCCGTGTAGAATCGATCCATCACGCCCTCCACCACCACGGTGGCCTCCGGGACCGGCTTCCCCCAAATGTCACGCACCCGCCCGCTCACACCGCGGGTGTCCTCGGTGCAGGCGAGCAGGCTCACGACCACGAACATGGTCACAGCTTATCCCGCCCGCCGGGCAGGGGCGCCTCAAACCAAGCGTCGAGGCTGCCGGCCTCGAGCTCGGTGAGGGTGTGGCGGCTGAACCGCACGTAGCTCTCCCACTCCGCGGTCGACCGGCCGTCCGCCTCCCGCCTACCGATCTCGCCTTCCGCCCAACTGATACATTGTGATACAAAATCATGGGCGGCACGCAGCCGGGTGGCAGCCGCGGCAGGTGGCGCCGGCTCGTCGAACAGGCTCATGAACGTACGGCGGCCAACACATCCCTGAGCGGCCGCAGGTTGGCACTGCCAGTGCGACTGAATCGCTCGATGAGCCGGTGCCCGGTGCGTGCGAGCTCCAGAATCCGACTGATCCGCGTGTGCAAGAAGCGGCTCTGGTGCATCGCCCGAGGATCGCGCCCGCGGCCATCGTGATCGAGCAGATGCAGGGCGGCTTCGAGCTGCTCGATGCTCCGGGCCACCATGCGTAGCTCCCGATCTCGGAACACCCGCGCCACCAGCATCCAGATGTCCGTCTCGGCCACGAAGAGCCGGCGCCTCTCCCCTGGCGCCAGCTCCCGCCGCACCACCCCCCATTGGAGGAGCTCCGTGAGCGAGGTGCTCACCATTCCGGAGCTCAACCCCGTCTGGGCTTCGATCTGTTCCGCATCGAGCGGCGCAGCGCTGAGGTACAGCACGCTCCACACCCGACCCATCGACGGCTTGAAGTTCCAGAACCCCATGATCTCACCGATGGCCTCGGCCACGAGCCCTACGGCCTGTTGGCGCGCCGCCTCGTCGGGAGCGGGTTCGGAGGTGGCCGGGTTCACTTCTTTCAGTTAACACTGAAATCCTTGATTTGCCGAGACGCGGAGGCAAGATGGACCCCCTCACCGCATCCCGCCTGCACCCGGACGACGTGGTTCGCAGGGCTGTGCCGGAGGGTCTCTCCGGTTCACGCGTGCGGGCGGCACTGGGCGGCCCCGTGGCGGTTTTCGAACGACTTCATGGCTCCGTTCAGGCTGCGGAGATGCGTCTTCGTTCGTTGGTTTCCAGCGACGTAGATGTGATCGAGGCCGTGGGGCGCTACCTCGCGGAGGCGGGCGGAAAACGCCTTCGCCCGATGCTCACCCGGCTCGGTGCAGGTGCGGCGGGCTTCCGGGGAGACCTTCCGGGGCTGATGTGTGTCGGCGAGCTCATTCACCTCGGCTCCCTGCTGCACGACGACGTGGTGGACGGGGCCGACCTCCGGCGCGGCCGGCCGGCGGGGCACCAACTCTACGGCAACGCGGCCACCATCCTGACGGGGGACTTCTGCCTGGCGCGTGCAGTGCTGCTTGCCGCCGAGGCGGGGGGCCACCGGGCCGTAACGGAGCTGGCGCGAGCCGTGACCGCGATGGCCGAAGGCGAAGTGCTACAGCTGCAGCGTGCGGGGAATCTGTCCACCTCCTTGGACGCCTATCTGGAAATGGTGGACAAGAAGTCGGCAGCGCTCATCGCGTGGAGTGCCGCGGCCGGCGCCTATGCCACGGGCGACGAGGCGGCAGCGAGCGCCCTCGCGAGATTCGGTCGGGGGGTAGGCGTGGCCTTCCAAGTGACCGACGACGTACTCGACTACGCCGATGGAACCGGAAAGCGTGTCGGTGCCGACCTCCGGGAGCGGAAGCTCACCCTCCCGCTCGTGTACGCCATGGCGAGGGTACCCGGGCTCCGTTCCCGGCTGGAGCGGGCGGCCCCCACCGAGGCGGAGTTGCCCGGACTAGTGGCGGAGGTCCGCATGTCCGGGGCCCTCGAGCTCGCGCTGGCCGAAGCCCGCTCTCGCGTGAACGACGCCCTCAGCTGCCTCGACGCCCTCCCTCCGAGTGCCGACCGCGACGACCTCGCCGTGCTCGGTGGGTACTTGGTGGACCGGGCGACATGAGCGCCGCCGTGCCTGTTGCAGGCGACCCCGGCCGGGGCCCGGCCGTGCAAGCCATGTTCGCACGTATCGCCGTTGGTTATGATAGGGCAAACGCTATTATATCGCTTGGTATCGACCGGGCCTGGCGGCGGATCGCGATCCGAGAACTGGGGGCTGCCGCCGACGGCGACGTATTGGACCTCTGCGCCGGCACCATGGACTTCTCGGGCATGCTCCACGGTCGGTCCCGGAGCCTCACCGCTCTGGACTTCTGCGAGGAGATGCTCACCCTCGGCCAGGGCAAAGCACCGAGCGCCCGACGCGTCTGTGCCGACGCGCGCGAGATGCCGTTGGCCGACGCCGTGTTCGACGGCTGCGTGGCCGGCTTCGGGATCCGCAACGTGCCGGAGCCCGCGCGTGCCGTGGCCGAGGCCCTTCGTGTGTTGCGCCCAGGCGGCGTGCTCGTCGTCGTGGACTTCTTCCAGCCGACCACCTGGCTGGCTCGCTTTCTGGCCGCCACGTACAACCGGATCGTACTGCCGGTCGTCGGGGGGCTGGTGTCGGGTGATTCCGCCGCGTATCGCTACCTCGCCGAGAGCATGGCCGCTTGGACCGACCGTGCGGGCTTCGAGCGGATGTGTCGTGATGCAGGGTTCGTTGATGTATCAGGGCGAGAGCTGTTTCCGCCCGTTGCAAGTATTGTCATCGCTCGGAAGCCAGCGTGAAGCGGCTCGTGCTGGCGGTGACGGGGGCCTCCGGCGCAGCGTATGCTCAACGGGCTCTCCAGTTCCTGCGTGAGCAGACCGCGATCGAGGTCGACGTGGTGTTCACCCGCACAGGGCGGGTGGTGTGGAACCACGAGGTTGGCACCGATCCCGCGGAGTTTGGCTACCAGCTGTGGAACCCCGGCGACTTCACAGCTCCCTTTGCCAGCGGGAGCGCTCGGGTGGACGGCATGCTGGTGCTCCCCTGTTCCGTCGGCTCCGCAGCACGAATCGCGCACGGCTTGTCGACCGACCTGGTGGGCAGGGCAGCAGACGTGATGCTCAAGGAGAGGCGCCCCCTGGTGCTGGTGATTCGGGAAACCCCCCTCTCGTTGATACATCTCAGAAATCTCACGCAGCTCGCGGAAGCGGGCGCGGTGGTGATGCCGGCCAGTCCGGGCTTCTACCACCACCCCAAGACCGTTCAGGACCTCGTGGACCACGTGGTGGCCCGTGCCTTCGATCGCCTCGGGATCAACAACGAACTGTTCCGCCGGTGGAGCGGGCTGGGAGAGGACCATGGTGACTGAGCTCTCTCCGCTTGCCCAACGCCGGCTCCACACCCACCACCTCGCGGACATCGCCGAGAAGCTGGCCGCCGGCGTGCGGCTGGACTTCGATGACGGCATGCGGCTGTACACCACCCCCGACCTCGGCACCCTCGGCCTTCTGGCCAACCAGTCGCGCGAGCGGCGCTGGGGCGACCTCACCTTTTTCAATCGGAACCTGCACATCAACGCCACCAACGTGTGCGAAGCCACCTGCATCTTCTGCTCGTTCAGCCGGCTGAAGACAGGGGATGCCAACGCCTACACCATGTCGTTGGAGGAAGCGCTGGGCCGCGTTCGCGAGCTGAGGGGCGAGCTCATCACCGAAGTGCACGTGGTGAACGGTCTCAACCCGGACCTGCCTTGGAACTACTACCTGGATCTCCTCCGAGGCATCAAGGCGGAGCGGGCCGACCTCCACATCAAGGCCTTCACCGCGGTGGAGATTCATTACTTCGCAGAGAAGTATGGGAAGTCCTACGAGCAGGTGCTCCGCGAGCTGATGGCCGCCGGCCTCGGCTCGCTGCCAGGGGGAGGAGCGGAAATCTTCCACCCTCGGGCGCGCAAGAAGTTGTGCGACGACAAGGTAGACGCGGAGGGCTGGCTGGAAGTGCACCGCACCGCCCACGAGTTGGGCCTGCGCAGCAATTGCACCATGCTGTTCGGCAGCATCGAAACCCTCGAGGAGCGCGTGGACCACATGCTCCGGCTGCGCGCTCTCCAAGACCAGACGGGCGGCTTCCAGACGTTCATCCCCTTGCGGTTCCACCACGAGAACAACAAGCTGGAGCGGCTGCGCGAGCCGACCGGCTTCGACAGCCTGCGCACCTACGCCGTGGCCCGACTCCTGCTCGACAACATCGACCACATCAAGGCCTACTGGATCATGCTGGGCATCGAACTGGCGCAGCTCTCGTTGTCGTGGGGGGTGGACGACCTCGACGGCACGGTGCGGGAAGAACGCATCTACCACATGGCCGGAGCACGCACGCCTCAGACCCTCGGCCGCGCCGACTTGGTCCAGCTTATTCGTGACGCCGGCCGGGTGCCGGTGGAGCGCGACACCCTCTACCACGTGGTCGCGGAGGCCTAAATGAACCCCAAGATCCGTGTTGCCTGTGTCGGCTACACCAACGCCTGGCCGCTCACGCGCCACCTCGATCCGGAGCTGTTCGCCGTGGAGGCGTGCGTGCCCAGCGTGGCCGCCCGGCGGCTCGGCCAGGGAGAGGCCGATGTGGGCCTCGTTCCAGTGGCTTCGCTGTTCGATCGCGGCGCCAGCTGGCGAGTGGCACCGGGCTGGTGCATCGGCTCGGACGGCGACGTGGACAGCGTGCTGCTCGTCGGCGAGGGCCCGCTGGAGGAGTGGGACGAGGTCGTGCTCGACGGCGAGAGCCGCACGAGCGTGATCCTTGCCCAGATCTTGCTCCGCGGCCCCCTCGGTCGCCCGGAGTTGCCGGTCCGCGCAGTCGATGCAGGTACCGGAGCCTTTCATGCCCAGGGGCGCGTGGGTGCGGTCGTCATCGGCGACGCCGCCCGCAACCTACCGGCGCGGCTCACCACCCGCGTGGACCTCGGGCGGGTGTGGAAGCAGTGGACGGGCCTTCCCTTCGTTTTCGCCGTGTGGGCCGGGCGTCCCGACCTGCCCCGCGAAGCCATCGACGGGCTACGCGCAGCGGGTGCCCGAGGGATGCCCGACCGCGCTCTCGCCCCGGCAGCCGAACGCGACTACCTCACCCGCGCGATCCGCTACGAGTTGGACGACCGAGCGCTGATGGGGCTCCGCCGATTCGTGGCCTTGGGGCAGGCCGCCGGACTGCTGGGGCCGGGGGATCTTTCGCTGTATGGTCCCTCCCCCCTCGCTCCTAAGGCTGTGCTGCCCGCGGAACTGCTCACGCGCGCCGCTCGCGGCGAGCCGATCAACGCCGAAACCGCCCACGCCCTCTCGGTGGGCGCCCCGACCGGCGAGTTGGCCGCCGCCGCCGATGAGCTGCGCTGGCTTCGGGCGCCGGCGCGCGAGGTGACCTGGCTTCCCGCCGGCAACCTCACGCTCGACAACCTCGCGGAACGCGCTCCTGCGCTCACCGCGAAGAAGGCGCTGGCGGCGATCCTGCAGCTCGGCGTCGCGGAGGCCGACACCCTCGCTCGCACCGAGGCGGCGCTGCGCACCTTGAAGGAGCAGCACGGCCTTTCGGTCACGGGAGTCGGCCCGGACGACCTGCATGGGATGGCCCTCGCCGCGGCCGTGAGCCCCGAGGTGGCGCTGGAGCGCCTCGTGAGCGCGGGTCTCGACGGTTTTGGCGGTCCACCCACCCGCACCGGCGCGGTGCAGCGCCCCACGTGGCAGGCGATGCACCGGTTGGCCGGAAGGCATGGCCTGCGCGGCCCCACCACCCTGACGCTGGGGCTCGGCGAGAGCCGCGCCGATCGGGTCGAGCACCTCCTTGCCCTGCGATCCTTTCAGGCCAGCGAGCTCCACGCCGGGCGGCCGGGCTTCACGGCCCTCAGCGTGTGGACGGCACTCAGCGGAGAGCCGGACCGTGACGACTCGGCGCAGGCGTGGTTGCGAACGATCGCGTTGGCCCGGTTGGTGCTCGACAACGTGGCCCACATCACGGCGTGGTGGCCCAGCGTGGGCCTCGGCGCTGCGCAGGCGGCGCTGTTCGCGGGCGCCGACGACCTCGGGCCGGCACTCCTCGACGACACGGCGCTCGCCGCGCCAGGCCGCAGCTTCCTCACCGATGGCGAGGAGGTGGAGCACCACATCCGCGTGGCGGGCTTCACCCCCGTGCGCAGGGACCTCGACTGGACCACCCTCGTTCGCGTCACCGCCGCGCCCGAGGGGCGGTACGCGCGGGCCTGAAGGGTGCGCGGACGCGTGAACGCCCACGTGCACCTGGAGCTTCCGGCGTGCGAGAGCCTCGGGGGCCAAGGTTTCTTGCCGTGGCTGCGAAGCTGGCGTGACGCGGGGGACCCGCGGGCCAAACCCTCCGCGGCCACGGCTCGCGCCAATGCCCTGGCGGTTTCTGCGTTCGAAACGACAGCCGTAGTGGACGTCGGCAACCTCGGCGTATCCGAAGCCGCCCGGCAGGAAGCCGGGCTCGAGGGGTGCGCGTTCCGAGAGGTCTTCGGCTTCGACGAGCCTATGGCTGCGGCGCCCTTCGAGGACGCCACCCCTCACGCTCCCTACAGCACCCACGCCGACACCATCCGCGACGTGGCCGCGCGAGGTCGACCCTGGACGATCCACGTCGACGAGGACGAAGCCGAGCGGGAGTTCCTGTTCAGCGGTGGCGGGGCCTGGCTCAACATGCTGCTCGCCGCGGGCCGCGATCTGCGGGGCTGGCGGCCGCCCGGCCTCACGCCTGTCCGCTACCTCGACTCCCTGGGCGTACTCGGCCCCAACGCGCTCCTCGTGCACTGCACCCTCACCCGCGACACCGACCTCGACCTCTTGGCGGAGCGCGGCGTGACCGTGTGCATCTGCCCGCGCAGCAACCTGCACATCACTCGGCGTCTGCCCGACGTGATGGGCCTCTTCGACCGCGGCGTTCGAGTGGTGATCGGCACGGACTCGCTCCTGTCCGCTCCGGACCTCGACGTTCGTAATGAGGTCGCCGTGTTGCAGGAGGCCTTCCCTGCGGTGTCGGGCGACCGTTGGGATCGCTGCCTCTACGACGATGCGTGGGCGTGGCTCGATCGGAGCGCGTCATGAGCGCCCTCGCCTCCTTCGGGAGAATGATCAAGTTCTCCCACAGCATCTTCGCGTTGCCTTTCGCGCTGGCTTCCGCGGTCCTCGCGGCCCGAGATCACCCCACGACGCCACAGCAGTGGGTGTTGATCATCGCCTGCATGATCACGGCCCGCTCGGCGGCAATGGGCTTCAACCGCATCGTCGACCGCACCCTCGACGCCAAAAACCCCCGGACCGCCTCACGGGAGCTGCCGACCGGCGAGGTCTCGCTCCGCTCAGCTGTGGCCTTCACCACCCTCGCCGCGGCCCTCTTCGTCGCGTTCTCGGCGTGGTTGCACCCGCTCTGTGGCTGGCTCTCCCCGATCGCCCTCCTCGTGGTTTGCGGGTACAGCTACGGCAAGCGGTTCACGGCGTTCGTGCATCTCTGGTTGGGAGGGGCGCTGGGGCTCGCGCCAGTGGCCGCGTGGATCGCAATCACGGGCACCGTGAGCGAAGTGCCGCTGGTGTTGGCCGCCGCCGTGGCCACCTGGGTGGCCGGCTTCGACATCCTCTACTCGCTCCAAGACGAGGAGTACGACCGGGGCGCTGGGCTCCATAGTGTTCCTGCTCGCCTGGGCCAGCGAGGCGCCATGGCCGTGAGCCGCGCCTTGCACTGCGTCACCGTGGCCGCACTGGCCACGCTCCCCCTTCTCGCCCCGCTGGCCTGGCCCTACTGGGTGGGGCTCGCGGTGATCGCCGGCGTATTGGCTTGGGAACACAGCCTCGTTCGGCCGGGCGATTTATCCAAGATTGACAAGGCCTTCTTCGACCTGAACGGCTACGTTTCGCTGGTCTTTTTCGCCGCGGTAGTGGCTGCCAGCCTGCTCTAGGTTCGGTTGGGGTGCCAGCTCACTTCGCGCAAGAAGTTGGCGTTTAGATATTCTTTCTCGATCATCGTCGCCATCTCCTCCACGTCGCGGAACCGATCGTAGTCGACCGTGATCACCGGGATGGTCTTTGAAATATCCTGGATGAAGCGGTTGTACTCGTCGTAAAGCGCGGTGAGGTACTCCAACGACACGCCGCTCTCCACGTCGCGGCTGCGCATCCGGATGCGCTCCATCGAGCGTTCGGGTTTCACATCGAGGTACACGATCATGTGCGGACGACACATGAAATTGCTCATGTGTCGAAACAGTGAAAGGTAGGTTCGATAGTCCCGTTCTTCCATCAGCCCGATGTTCACCAGCATCCGGGCGAAAACGGCGTCTTCGTAGATGGTGCGGTCCTGCACGCCGCCGCCACCGCGCCAGATGATCTCCTGATGCTGCTGGAACCGCCGGTTCAGCAGGTAGATCTGCGTGGCGAAACAGTATCGTGCTGTGTCACGGTAAAAGTCCGCTAGGTACTCGTTGTCGGCCACCGGCTCGAAGTAGACCGGGATGTTCAGATGCTTGCCAAGTGCGGTGGCGAGCGTGCTCTTTCCGGCGCCGATCATGCCGGCGATCCCGATGAAGAGGTCGTTGAGCGAGGCGCTGGAGGCAGGGGGCATGGGGCCCCCGCTTAACGAACGGCGGCCAACTCGTCGCGCCGCGCACGAAGGGCTTCTACGGCGGGGCTGTCCCAGGCAGTACGCGTCGCGAAGGTCACGCCGTGGTCGTAGAGGTTGTAGGCCTTGGTGCGGGGGCCTTCGGCCTTCTCGTTAATGAGCTCGCGGTAGATCGCGGCCTGATCTGCGCTAAGACGGGCGGGTGGCCCCGACTCGGCGAGGTCGATGGCGAGGGAGGCGTACGTGTCGCCCACCCGAAGGAGCGACAACGTGATCCACTCGGGCTCTTCCGTGGCGATCACGGCGTAGAGCTCCTTCTCCACTGCGGCGATCGTCCTGGCCCGCTTCCGCAGGTTCCGCACCACTCGGCGCTCGCGGCCTGTCAGTTCGAGGGCTTCGGCGGTGTCGGCCTGCGTGTCAAGGAGCGCCGCGCGCCCGCGCCCGATCATCCACGAGTGGCGATCGGGGTCCGCCACCGCCTTGATCCCCGCCTTCACCAGACGTCCGCCACTCGCCGTGTGCCCCGTGTGCAGTGCGAGCACCCCCGCCTGAATCTTCAGCACCGGGAGGAATTCCGGGTTGAGCGAGCGCTCCCGGGCCAACGAGCTCAGCTCCGACTGGGCCTCGGGGTAGCGCCCCTGGTCATCGAGAACCACCACCAACCGGTAGCGGGCCTCCATGGCCAGCTCCCCGCCGTACGAGATGGCGGTGCGGTAGTAGGGCTCCGCACGATCGGGGTGCCACGTGAGGTCTTCCACCATGCCGCGCTCGTAGAACCACAGCCCCTCTTCCGCTGGCTCGACGAGAGGGTGGAGGGCATCGAGCAGCGCCGTCGCGCCTGCGTAGTCACCCGCGCGGCGGGCCTCTACGGCCTGATCGAGGGTGCCGGCGAGGGCGGCGGCGAAGAGGATGGGCAGCATGGGACAGACTGACCACCATCCTGCCCGACGGTTCCGAGGATCGCAAGCCAAACCCAGCCGGAGCGCGCCACTTCGAGATCGCCGAGCGTGTTCTGCGTAAGGCCACCGACCAGCACTCCCACCAACCCGGCCGCGGCACCGGGATGGCCCCGCCGAAGCGCCACGAGGAGGAGGAGCGCAAACGCGACGAGGCCGCCCGCACCGAGGGTGGCGCCGAGCTGCACGACGTTGTCGTGCGCGTGGTTCGGGAACCAGAAGCCGGGCGAAAGGGCTTCGTACCGTTGGGAGCTGGCCGCCGCGTAGCCGCCCGCGCCGGCCTCCCCCGGCACTACGAGCAGTCCGCCCGTCCACAACACGGCGCGCTGGCGAAGCTCGTCGACGTTCGCGAACGCGCCGAGCGCGACGAGGGTGGCCGCCGCCCCGCCCCCCAACGCCACCAGCGGACGCTTCAGTGCCACCGCGGCCGCCGTGGCCACAAGCGCGATGGGGGCGGCGTCGGAGCGGGCGGAAAGCACCCCGGCCGCCAGCAGGGCAGCCAGCCCCCACCGCCGCCCGGCGAGGGCTACGCCGAAGGGGAGCAGCAGAGAGTAGGCGAGCGACAAGTGGTGCGAGAACAGCCCGCGCCCCGCCGCACCGCCCGCAGCCTGAACGAGCGCGATTGCCGCTGCCCCCCCCGCCGCCCATAGCCCCACGCTCATTCGCCGGTGAAGCAGCGGGGCCTCGACCGGAGCGGCCAACGCCACCAGCGGGGCCAAAAGCCAGGCCTGACCCCACCCCTCACGCAGGTTGCCGCTCGCCCACCCGCCGAGCACACACACGACCGCCGACGCCACCGCCCCCGCCGCCCAAGGCGTCATCGCGAAGGGCCGCGCGCGTTCGGCAACTACCGCCCACGCCAGCAGGACCGCCATCGACACCTCGTGCGCCGCGGTAGACAGCGGCAGCGCGACGAGCGCGAGCAGTACGAAGCCCTCGCGCAACCCCGCCGCGCTCATGGCGCAAGCACCCTTCGGTACAACGCCATCGTGCGGTCGGCGACGGTGTCCCAGCCGAACTGCCGCTCGGCCCGCTCCCGCCCGGCCGCGCCCGAGGCGACCATCGACTCTACCGAGGCGGACGCGGCTTCGCGGAGCGCCCGGGTCCATGCGGGGATGTCGTCCGGGGGGGGGGACCACCGCGCAAGGCCGCCGTGGGCCTCCCGGTTCGGCGCGATGTCGGAGGCGAGCAGCGGCAGCCCGGCCGCCATCGCCTCCAACAGCGCCACCGGCATCCCTTCGAGGCGGCTGGGAAAGACGAACGCGCGGGCGTGGCTGAGCAGCATCCGCTTCTCGAGGCCGAACCGCGGCCCCGTGAAGATCACGTGGCCCTCAGGTGCCTCGCGCCGCAGGCGGCCCACGAACCCCGTGGTGTAGGTGCTTCCGCCCGTGATCACGACGGGGAGGTGGAGGCGCGCGGCAGCCGCAGCGGCCACCAGCGTGCTGAGCCCCTTCTCGGGCACCAGGCGGCCGAGGAAGAGAAAGTAGCCGCCCGGGCGGAGCATCGGGAAGATGGCGGGGTCCCATGCGACCGGTTCGTGCGGTTCCACTCCGTTCGGAATGGCTTCCGTGTCGGGGGCGCCGGCCTCCCGACACCAAGGGGCCAACTCCGCCGACACCGTGATCACCGCACGCGCGGAACGAACGCCGATCCGCGCGCTGGCCTCGAGCACGGTCTTGGCGGTGCGGCCCCACTTGTCGCGGGCCCAGTCGCGGCCGTGCAGCGTGACCACCGGCGTGCGCCCCAAGCCGCGAACGACGGGGGCGAACAGCGCGGGGCCGCATGCGTGGAGGTGCACGATGTCGTGGCGCAGGCACGCGCGCGGCGCCGTGATCGCGGTGTGCACGAACGCTTCAGCGGAGCGGCTGTACACGGTCGGCACGTCAGCGAGCCGGACCCCCTCGCGGTAGCAGTTGCCGTGCGGGTTGTAGCGCTCCCGACAGTACACGGTGACGTGCGCCCCCCGCTTCACCAGCCGTGGCGCCAGCGCGGCCACGTGCGACTCCACTCCGCCCTCGGTGCCCCACGGGCTGCGCAGCCCCGCCATGGCCACAAAGATCCGCCCATCCGGCCTCAAGGCTCGACACCCAGCGCGCCGCACCGGTCGGCGTACTCTTGGTTCACCCAACCCGAAAAGTCGTGAAGGTGGTTGGTGGCGACCGAAGGCCCCCGCTGAAAGCGCCTTGCACGTTCGCCGGGCTCGATCCACGCGTACCTACGGTCCCAGAACTGAGTCAGGAGGCGGGCGGCCGTGGGGTCGAGCGCGGACGGGACCAGCCGCTCCAGGCGCAACGGGGCGGAGGGAAGAGGGGTGCAGAGTTCAGCACGAGTTCGGCTGAAGCCGAGCCCCGGCACGCGGCGCTCCGCCCAAGGGTTGGCGGCGAGCAGTGCGCTGCAGGCCTCAGGGCCGAACAGCGGCACGGCAGTGGCGAGCTCCACGGCATGGAACATCGACTGCGCGGGCAGCGGCAGGGCATCCGTAGCGAGCAGATAGTTGGTGCAGAACGACTCCCGAAGCGCGCCGGGCAACACCCGCCGGAGCAGATGCAGGGCCCCCTTGACCGTCCACACGCGGCCGGGCTCTACCAGCAGCATGAAGTCAACATCGCCGCCGGGCTGGGCGCTCTGCTTGCTCAGCCCCCCGGTGACGAGCACTCCCCGCACATACGGCACGCGCGCGAGCAGCCCCGCGGCACGGCGGACACGCCGCCACTGGCGTTCTGCCTCCGCGCTCCGTTCGACGCGCCGGCGACGGTCGCCTGCCCGGCCTGCCCGGAACACCCAGACGTCGTCTCGTTCGAGCCCGCCGAGGCCGAGAGCGGCCTCCACCGCCGGCTCCACATCGGGTCCGCACAGCGCGGCGAGCTCGTCGAGCCGCAGCGGGTGGTGGAAAACGTCGAAGTACAGCACCAAGCGCCGGACCGCGTCGGCGCGCGTGTGCGGCGAAGTCGGGCTATGCTCGGCGGCGGAGGTGGTGATGCGCTCACTCGTCGTGGTTGGATGTCTAGTGGGGCTGGCGGCCTGCACAGAGGAAGGAGCAGCCGGCAAGGAGACCAGCGAGATCGGCAAAGATACCGCGGCCGGCGGCGGGGAGCAGGAGAATTGGCGGGCGTCCGGGACGGGTGCGGCCTACTTCACCGACGGCGAGAGCGACAGCTCGCTGTTCAGCCTTTCGATGACCCGCGCGCTCCCCCCTCGCGACGGGTACGCCTACTACGGATTCGTGAGCACCGCGGGTGGGGAGCTCATTCCGCTCGGCGAGATCACGGTGAACGGGGAGGACGTGGAGTTCACCGCCGAAGTGGGGGTGAACGCCATCAGCGAAGGCCTCAGCCACTTCGAGGCCTGGCACACCGACGGCGGCGGCAACGAGCCGTCAGGCTACGCCCTGTGGGAAGGCGATGTGGACACGACCGTATACGACGTGATCCAGCGCCTGCTCATCGGGAACGGCGACACGCCAGGAGGCGAAGGCTCGCTGCGCGCGCTCGAAGCTCAGGTGGAGTACCTGGCGGCGGAGTCGGATGCCGCGTCGAACGGTGGCCTGACGATCGGCGAGCTGCTGCTCATCGGCGAGAAGATCGGCAACGCGCTGGAAGATCCGGCGGTCGACTCCAACAACGACGGAAACGACGACGTGTTCCCCGACACCCTGCACATCGAGGGCGACGACACCAAGGGCGATGACGGCTACGTGGAGCTCATCTTCGCCGACTTCCAAGAGATGGCGCTCGTGCTCGACCCGCTCGACCCGATTCGCGGCTACATCGACGACGCGTACGACGGCGTGCAGTTCACCGAGTACACGGTGAAGACCTTCGCCGCTCCGGCGGCGCGATCGACCGGAAACACCGACACGGTTTCGGTGGCGGAGTCGTTCCTGTCCAGCGTGGCGGAGGACATGACGAACTGCCTCACCGGCTACGACGCCAACGAGGACGGCGAGATCGATCCGCAGGTGGAAGTGGGCATCGAATGGTCTATCGACCGCGTGAGCTACATGGCGCAGATGGCCGTGAGCACGGTCGATTAACGTGAGAGGGGGGCAAGGCCGTCGGGCTCGCCCCAACCCGTCGCCAAGCGCATAGCCGAGGCCCGCGCCTCCGCTGCGCGCTCAGGCTGAACTACCAGCCGTAGCCGCCGCCGCCGCCTTCGTCGTCGCGCCCGCGGCCACCGCCGCCCCAGCCGCCGCCACCGCCGCCGCGACCACCGCCGCCGCCGCCGCCGCCCCAGCCGCCGCCACCGCCGCCGCGACCACCGCCGCCGCCGCCGAAGCCGCCACCGCCGC
>CANKOI010000056.1 GCA_947484175.1 Deltaproteobacteria bacterium | reverse complement strand
GGCAAGGTGGGCGCGCCCACGCTGGCCGGTCGCGGTGGGGCGACCGGAGAGGCCACCCGCTCCGAAGTGCCCCGGCGTTCCGGCATCGTGGAGGGGCGGGTGAACCCGCTGCGGCGGGCCGCGTAGTCGACCAGTTGCCGCAGGGTGCGGTGCTGCCCCATGCGGAAGTCGGGGTCCGGATCGAGCCGAAGCGTTTCGCGGACCGTACCAATGACGTCGGCCATCTTCACGGTGTCGATGCCGAGGTCGGCCTCCACGTCGTGGTCAAGCGAGAGGTCTTCCAAGGCGAGGCCCGTGCGCCGCGCCACCACCTCGAGGATCGTCCGGGCGATCTCGGGTGTGCCGACGCGCTCGGCCTCGGCGGCCACGGAGGGCGTGGAATTCCTCGCCGCCATCAGCGGCGTGGTGCTGCGACGGGGAGCCGACGGAGCGAAAATGTCGGTCTCCGCTTCGGGGCGAGCGGAGATTGGGAAGCCAAGGACGAAGAGCCCGGCGAGAGCGTCGAGGAACGAGCTGGCCCCGCCCCGCTTGGGCTGGTTGGTGTAGAGCGCGCGGTGGGGCCGCTGCCGGAGAATCTGCACCACGAAGCCCGAGAGCGCCCGCTTGGGGCCACACTCCACGAAGATGCGAGCGCCGTCGGCGTACATGCGCTCGACCTGCGCGATCCACTCCACCGGCGCCGCCACCTGCAGCGCGAGGTTCTCGATGATCTGAGCCCGCGCGCCTTCGCCGGTGGGGTAGTACCGGCTGTCGACGTTGGTCGTGATGCGGCGCCTCGGCGCGCGCACATCGAGCCCCTCCAGCACCCGCTTCAGGGGCTCGGAGGCCGGCGCGACGATGCGGCTGTGGAACGCGTGGCTCACCGGCAATGGGTACACGGTGATGCCGCGGCTCTTGAACAGCTCGCTGGCGGCCTCGACCGCGTCGGACTCGCCCGCGATCACCGTTTGCGATGGGCAGTTCTTGTTGGCCGGCACGACGTAGCCGGGCACCTCCGCGAGCACCTCCATCACCACTTCGGTACTGGCGGCGATGCCCGCCATCTTGCCCACGTCGTCGAGTTTTACGGCCGCCATCTCGCGGCCACGAGCGCTCACGGCGACCAGCGCCTCACGGAAGGTGAGGATTCCCGCGGCCACCAGCGCGCCGTACTCGCCGAGACTGTGACCGGCGACCATGTCAGGACGCACGCCGTAGGCGCTCAGCAGCCGGAGGATCGCCACGTCGACCGTGAGGGTGGCGGGCTGGGAGATCGCGGTGTCGCGCAACCTTTCGAACTGTTCTTCTTCGGCGAGCTGCTCGTCGCGGCGAATCAGCGAGGTGAGCGAACGACCGAGCAGCGGGGTCATCACCGCATCGGCCTCTTCGAAGGTCGACGCGACAATGGGGAAGTGCTCGGCGAGGTCGAGGCCCATGCCGATGTACTGGCTGCCCTGCCCCGTGAACAAGAAAGCCAGCTCGCCGTCGCACGGCACGTCTTCCAGCGCGATTCCGCGCTGGCGCACGAGGTCGTAGCCCTTGCCCTTCTGCACGGCGGACATGACTTTTTCGAGCTGTCCCTGCAGTTCTTCCGCGGACTGGGCATGGGCCGCTACGCGCAGCGGAGCGTCGCCCTCGTACGGGGCCGACTCGCCGCGCTCGGCAAGCGCGGTGCAACGCGCCAGCATCTCTTCCGGGGTGTCGGCGGAGAGCGCCCAAAGACCGGTGGGAACGGGGACGACGGTGACCGATGGCGGGGAGGTGGCGGCCGCGGCTGCCGGGGCCGCCAGCACGGCCCGTGACACAGGCGGCCAGCTGGCCGCCGGGGCTGGCGCCGCCGACGCCCGCGCCATGCCGGGGCGGAACCCCTCGAACACCACGTGGAAGTTCGTGCCGCCGAAGCCGAAGGCGCTGATCCCCGCGAAGCGGGGGCCGTTGCCCTCCCAGGACTCGGAGATCGTCTGCACCTGGAGGGGCACCCGCCCGAGGTCGATGTCCGGGCGCGGCTTGCGGTAGTTGATGCTGGGCGGCAGCACCCCGTGGTGCAACGCCAAGCAGATCTTGAGGGCGCTGGCCGCTCCCGCGGCACTCTTGAGGTGGCCGATGTTCGACTTGACCGAGCCGATCCGCGCGGGTCGATTGCGGCGACCGCTCCCCACCAGCTCGGAGAGCGCGTCGACCTCCACCTTGTCGCCGACGACCGTGCTGGTACCGTGGCACTCGAAGAGGTCCACGTCGACCGGGTCGATACCGGCGTTCTCGTAGGCCCGGCGAAGGGCTCGCTTCTGGCCTTCGGGGTTCGGAGCGGTGATGCCCTTCCCCTTCCCGTCGCTGCTGCCGCCGAAGCCGCGGATCACGGCGTACACCCGATCGCCATCGCGGAGCGCGTCGCTCAAGCGGCGAAGCACGAGGATGCCGACGCCCTCACCCATCACAAAACCGTTCGCATCGGCGTCGAAGGGCCGACTTCCGTCGGGAGAGAGCGCACCGATCTTCGAGAACTTCGCGTAGGTGCCCACCCCCATCGACCGATCGGCGCCACCGCTGACAGCCATGTCGAAGTCGCCGTCCTGCAGACCCTTCACCGCCGCCTGGATCGCGGCCATGGAGCCCGCACAGGCTGCATCCGTCGTAAAGTTCGGCCCGCCGAGGTTGAGGGCATTGGTGATGCGGCCGGCCACCACGTTGGCGAGCTCGCCGGGCATCGAGTCTTCGGTGATCGGCGCCAGCCCGCGCTTGATCTCCTCTTCATACGCGGCGAGGATGGCCGCGCGACTGTCGGCGGGGAGCGCCGCGAACCCCTTGACCTCGTTGAGCGCCTTGCGCATCGCCGGAAACATCACGCGAAGCGTGTACTCGTCGGTGATCTCGCCCCCCATCGAGTTGCCGAGGATGGTGGCCACCCTCGACCGGTCGTACTCGCGGGCGTCGCCGTAGCCGGCGTCGTCCAGCGCGTCGGCCGCGGCTTCGAGGGCCATCTGCTGGATGGGGTCGACGAGGCGGGCGACCGACGGCGGGATGCGGAACCGCTTGGGGTTGAACACGAACCCGGTGACAAAACCGCCGATGCGGGCGTAGGTCTTGTCGGGCACCGACTTGTCGGGATCCCAGTACAATGCCGGGTCCCACCGTTCGACCGGCACGTCGATGATGCCGCTGAAGCCGGCCACCAGATTTTCCCAGAAGCGGGGGATCGAGAGGCTCCCGGGCAAGCGGCAGCCAAGGCCGATCACGGCGACGGGCTCGTTCCGATCGAACGGAAGCTGGGTATCCGCAGGAGGCGCGGCCGGGGAGGCCGCCGGTGTCGCAGCCGGCGCGGACGCCACGGCGATTCGGAGACCGACGGCGCCGTAGGCGGCGGCGGCCTCCGTGAGCGTGGCGAACCGGCGCCGCAGGCCGTCGGTGTGGAGCACGCCGGCGCCGACCGGCCAGGCCGAGGAGAACGCGTCGTCGGAGGCATACACCCCTGCGGCAGCGCTCTCGACGCCCTCCCCGCCCGACACCCGCCGCCACGCCGGGCTGGCGAGGCTCGCAAGGAGGTTCTGGTCGCCGCACCGACGGAAGTCCCCAGCCACGAGCCGGTCGAGCCGCGCACGCAGCTGCGGACCGAGAGGGAGGTAGGCCAGCACAACGTCGCTGAGCACGAGGCCGATGCCTGCGGGAAGGGGCACTTCGGGGGGGTGGGGCCAATCGACGAGCACCGCCGCCCCAGAGGGCATCGCCGCAAGCAGCTCGCGCACGTCGTCGTTGCCGGCACGACCGCCGCTGCCGAGGCCGCGGAGCACCACCCCGGCGAAGCCGGCCGGCACCGGGCCGGCGGCCGTGACCTCCAGCCAAGTCGGACGGCTCGGGTGCGGCGACCCGCTTTGCACCACGAGGGGTCCCGAGCCGGGAGCGCCTTCCGCCGAGCGAGCCCGCACCCACGCGCCCGCCGGCACGTCGCCCGAATCCGCCGTGCAATCGACCAGCACCTCGAGCCCCGCCGCAACGAGCGCACGCGCCTCATCGGCGAAGGCAGCGGGAACGAGGACAAGGCGAGTCGGCACGGCCATGGGCGAAGGGCTCCGCGCGCGAGCCTATCAACGATCCCGACGGCGAGCGACTGAGCCTTGGTTCATCGCCGCACCCGGCGGCGCGATGCGGAGCCTGCCCACGCACCGGGCAACGCAGCGGGGCCCGCCGCATCGCCCCGACCCATTTCTTGATACTCCCCGGCGCGGGAGGTCGCCCGCATGTTCGCCGCGTTCGTTTCGCTGCTCCTCAGCTCAGAGGCCGCCGAGGCTAGGCCCACCGAATCCACCGGCGCGTTTCAGCTCAGCCCGCGCGTGAATCGGCGCTACCAAGACGTGATCGTCACCACGGATGGCAGCCGCTGGCGCGGGCGGATCCTGTCGCGCGGCGAGGTGTACCGCATTCGTCTGGCCGACCAGAGCGAGCTGGTGATTGCGAAGGAGGAGATCGTTTCGGTTACCCGCGAGCTCAACCCAGCCCTCGTGCACAACGGCCAGTGGTGCCTGCGCGCCACTCCAGGCTTCGAAGCGGCGTTCGTAATCGCCGACGAAGGCGGCGGGCCGCAGTACGGCGGGCTCCTCGAGGTGGCGGTGGCCCGGAATTGGGGGGGCAGCTTCGAGCCAGAGCTCACCGTCACGCTCACGCCCATCGGCCCGCAAGACAGCCTCACCGTGGAGGCAGGGTTCGGAATCCGCTACTACCTGCAGCCCGACAGCAAGGTGAAGGCGTACACCAACACCCAGTTCATTCTGTACGGCAATCGCGGCGACCTCGGCCTGCGCACGGGCCCCGGCTTCATGTGGGATGTCAGCCCCGGGTTCGGCATCGGCACCAACCAGGGGGTGACGCTGCTCATCCAGGACAACCCGGCCGCGGTAGCCGTGGGCTACCATGCCGGCCTGACCGTGCAAGGACGGCTCTGACAGGGCCAAGAGAGCTTGATACGCAGGCCGGCCAGCCCCGGACCCCCCCGTGAAAATCCTGATCGCCGACAAGCTCGCCCCCTTCGTAGCGGGCCGCGCACAAGACCTCGGCGCCCAGGTAACCGTGGAGCCCGGCCTCAAGGACGCCGCGCTCACCGCGCGGATCGCGGAGCTCGACCCCGAGGTGCTGATCGTTCGCAGCACGAAGGTGACGGCCGACGACCTTGCTGCGGGGCGTTCGCTCTCCCTCGTGATCCGCGCGGGGGCAGGCGTGAACACCATCGCGCTCGCGGCGGCCTCGCAGCGCGGCGTGTACGTGGCCAACTGCCCCGGCAAGAACGCCATCGCCGTGGCCGAGCTCGCCATCGGTCTGATGATCAGCTGCGACCGCCGCATCCCTGACAATGTGGCCACCCTTCGCGCCCATCGCTGGGACAAGAAGACGTTCGGGAGCGCCCGCGGCCTCAACGGGCGTACGGTGGCAGTGCTGGGCGTTGGCACGATCGGGAAAGAGTTCATCGTACGCGCCCAAGCGATGGGAATGCGGGTGGTGGCGTGGAGCCGCAGCCTCTCCGCGGAGGAGGCGGCGAAGCTGGGTGTACAACGCGCGGTGAGCCCGGAAGCCGCCGTGGCCGGCGCGGACGTGGTGAGCGTGCATCTCGCGCTCGCGGCGGAAACGCGGGGCCGCATCGGCGAGAGTGTGTTTGGCCAGATGAAGACCGGCGCGATCTTCCTGAACACCGCTCGCGGCGAGGTGGTCGACTACGCCGCCCTCCAGCGGGCGATCGACGGCAAACAGCTCCTCGTGGGGCTCGACGTTTTCCCTGACGAGCCGTCAGCGGCGCAGGCCGAATACGCCCACCCCATCGTGGACCACCCGGCGGTGTACGGCACCCACCACATCGGGGCCAGCACCGACGAGTCCGAAGAGGCGGTCGGTTTCGAGTGCCTGCGCATCGTAGCGGCGTACCGCGACGGCGCCCCCATCCCCAACTGCGTGAACCTCGCCTCCCGCACCCCCGCCACCCACCTGCTCGTCGTTCGCCACGCCGACCGCGTCGGCGTGCTCGCGCACGTACTCGGGGTGCTACGCGAGGGCGGCGTGAACGTCGAAGACATGCAGAACATCGTGTTCTCCGGAGGCGAGGCCGCGTGCGCGCGGATCGCCACCAAGGGAGCGGTCTCCGCGGCCCTCCTCGAGCGCATCCACACGAACCCCCACATCTTCGCGGCCTCGGCCGTAGCCCTCTCGGAGTAGCCCCATGGCCCGCCTTCACAACTTCTCCGCCGGCCCGGCCGTGCTCCCCGTGGCTGTCGTAGAGGCCCTCCGCGACAACCTGCTCGACCTGAACGGGTCGGGCGTGGGCCTGATGGAGATCAGCCACCGCAGCAAGACCTTCCAGGCGGTGGTCGACAGCGCGGAGGCGCGGGTTCGGCGCGTGCTGAGCGTGCCGGCCGACTACAAGGTGCTGTTCCTGCAGGGCGGCGCCTCGCTCCAGTTCTACATGAGCGCGCTGAACCTGCTGCGCCCCGGCGAGGCCGCCGACTACCTCGTGACCGGGGTGTGGGCGCAAAAGGCGCTCAAGGAAGCGAAGCGGGTGGGCGACGCCCGCGCGGTGTGGGACGACGCGCCGAACAACTTCACGCGGGTGCCCCAGAACGGAGAGTTCGCCGTGCGCGACGAGGCGGTGTTCCTCCACTACACCTCGAACAACACGATCTACGGCACGCAGTTTCACCACCAGCCCGATGCGGGCGGAAAGCAGCTCGTCGCCGACCTCAGCTCCGACATCGCAGGCGTGCCGGTGAACGTGGCCGACCACGCGCTGATCTACGCCGGCGCCCAAAAGAACCTCGGCCCCAGCGGCCTCACGTTGGTGATCCTCTCCCCCTGGGCGATGGCGCGGGTGCCGACTGGCCTGCCAGCGATGCTCGACTACGCGGTGCACGCGAAAGACGGCTCGATGTACAACACCCCCAACTGCGTGGGCATCTACGTGCTCGACCAGGTGCTGGGCTGGATGGAGGACAACGGCGGCCTCCCCGGCGCGATCGAGCGCAACCGCAAGAAGGCCGCCACGCTCTACGCCGAGCTCGACCGCAGCCCCTTCTGGCGCCCCCACGCTGCGGGCGACAGCCGCAGCGTGATGAACGTGACGTGGCGGCTGCCTTCCGAGGAACTGGAGGCCCAGTTCGTGAAGGAGGCCCGCGCCCGCTCGCTCGATGGGCTCAAGGGCCACCGCTCGGTCGGGGGAATTCGGGCGAGCCTCTACAACGCCCTCGGTCAGGAATCGGTCGACGCGCTGGTGAGCTTCATGGTGGACTTCGAGGGTAGAAACCACTGAACTTCGCGGAGCGCCTCGGAGTGAGGCAATTCCGCGACAATCTGCACCCACGCTCAGCATTCGCGGTTAGCGGGCGCGCTCCACCCGAGGGCTCCCATGGCCGGTTCCGACGACGAAAAGCACGACCACGCTCACGAACACGACGAGAACTGCGAACACGACCAGGAAGTCGATGTCGTGACGCTCGTTGACGCCGACGGTTCCGAGGTCGATCACTACTGGCTCGGCCTCGTGGAGCTCGACGACGAACAGTTCGCGCTGCTCTGCCCTGTCGACGAGATGGACGAGGACAACGAGAACACCAACGTGTACGTGTACCACTACAACGAAGACGAGGACGGTGCCGAGTCCTTCGAAGCGGTGGAAGACGACGCGCTCCTCGCCCGGGTGCAAGCCGCGGCCGAAGCGATGTTCGAGGCCGACGAACAGGAGTCCTGAGCGTCGGAATCACGGAGGGTTACGAAGTGGCCGCCGCGCCAGTCGATGCGTGTGGCCAGCCCAGCTGCGCCTGCGACCGGTGCCGGAGCAGCTTCTTCTAACGGTCCACCCCATGCACGAACTCATCGAACTGCGCATTTCGGCGAGACTTGCCGAGCGGTACCTCCCGGCGGGAGGGCGAGGGTTGCTCCGTCCGCGACCCATGCTACTTCTCTCGCCGAAGCCGTTGAGGGCGTTCGAAGCGGCGGGTCTCAAGGGTCTGGAGGTAGAGATTGCGCGCACTCAATGATCTCCACCTCCCAAATCCCCCCGCTGATCTCCGTGGCCCCCACCCACCCCCTCGACTACCTGCTCACCGTGGTCAACGCGCTCGTCATCGCCGCCCTCCTCGCAGCGCCCGGCACCGCCGAAACCTCCCAGACCACTCACGACGACCTCGGCCGGCAGACCTCCGCATGCGTCGGGGAGGCCGTGGTTCCCTGTGTGGCAGGAGGCCAGGACCGGAGCTGGGAGTACGACGATGGCGACCGGCTGGTACGGGAGGGGCGGTACTCCGCCGACACCCGCACCTGGCTCGACACGGCGACGGGCATCCAACACCCTGACGGCGCCGCCGAGACGTGGGACTACGACGAACTGGGCCAGCTGCGCGAGCACATTGACCCGGAGAGCGTGACGCACGCATGGGAGTATGACGAGTGGGGCCGCCTCGAACGGGAGAACCTGCCTGGGCTGGCGAACGACCGCGTCCACGCCTACACCTTCGGCGGCTTCCCGAGCACGCCGCCCACGCACACGGTGACAGCCCCGGTGCTCGGCTTGATGCAGACGACCTTCGCCGACTTCGACGCCTACGGCACCGCCCGCCTGAGCACGCGCACGGTGGGCGGTGCAACCGAGTCGGCGTCGTTGTTGGAGACGGACGTGATGGGCCGCGTGACGCGGCTGCAGCAGGCCGTGGCGCGTGCCACCGGCGGGGCGCCACGATGCGAACCGGGAGGAAGGTCGAGGGCGCCGACCGCTCGGCGAGCTAGGCCCGCAAGGTTTTCGGGGAAATCCTGTTGGCCATCGCGAACGGGTTCAACCCCAAGCCGGACAACCTCCACGCCGCGGCATCCGGAGGGGGAGAGCCGCCGCCAAGGCGCGTTATTTACGCGCGTTGGCGGCGGCTCACAAATGCTCGTTCATCATGACGTACGCAGCGCCTTCCGTGTAGTCGGAGGCGTTCTCCTTGTCGGGGTCGCCCGCCGCGTAGTCGACATCGCCGTCGCCGTCGATGTCGGCGCCCAACGGCGCGAGGCCGTAGCCGAACTTGCCGTTCATCGCGTCGGCGGTGCCGCCGGCGTAGCCACCGTACGAATCCCCCGACAGGTACTCCAGCGGTGAACCCGCCGTGCCACAGCAGCGCTCGGAGTCGATCCACGCCAAAGCACCGAGGCTGTACGTGGGCATGCCCGTGAACATGTCGTCGATGCCATCCCCGCTGTAGTCGCCGCCGCGCCGCAGCGTGGCGATGTCATCCGACTCCCACGTGTAGGAGACGAGCGGCGAGCCCTGATCGACCGTTCCGGCGCGGAGGTACGCGCCGCCCGGGAACGCTTCGAGCGTGCCCGTGGAGCTGTACACCCAGATGTCGGGGATGCCGTCGGCGGTGAGATCGCCGCCCGCCTGACTTGCGGTGCCGAAGCCCGCGGAGCTGGTGGAGCCAGAGCCGATCACCGTGCTCACGCTGCTGAACGAGCTGGTGCCACTGTAGCGGCTGGGCTGCCCCCACACGACCCACACCGAGCCCGCGTCGGTCGAAGGAGAGTCCACCCCGCCGTCAGAGAACATCAGGTCGACGTAGCCGTCGTTGTCGAGGTCGGACCCCACGCCCATGTTGGCGTAGAAGGGCTCGGCGCTACCAGTGTAGCTCCAGCGTGCGTCGGTGCTCGACGGACTGAGGCTGCCGCTGGAGCCGCCGTAGTGCACGGCCACGGCGTTGTTCGAGCTGCTGGTGTAGCTGGCCACCAGCTCGCTCATGCCGTCGCCGTCGAGGTCTACGTTGGTGGCCACGCCCCGGCCGACGTACTCGCTGGAGCCGCCCGACAACGTGAGCAGGGCATCGGTCGTGTCACGGCCGCGCATCACGTCGTCGCCGGAGATCAGGTACACGGCGCCGCCGTTGCTGTTGATCGACAGCGCGGAGATCGACAGCTCGGGGATGGCATCGCCGTCGTAGTCGCCCATCACGGTCACGAAGTTGCCCAAGCCATCGGACGACGAAGCGCCCTGGATGGCTTCGTCGGCATCGCCGAGGTCGGTCGAGGCCATCATGTCGGCGCTGCCGGTGATCACCCCCACCATGCCTCGCCCGTTGGAGCCGGCACCCGTCGCGTTGTAGTACGGCGACCCCACGATCAGCTCGGCAAAGCCGTCGCTGTCGAGATCGCCGAGGGCCACCGAATAGCCTGCGCGATCGTAGTTTCCCCGGCCGATGAACGTGCGGTCGCTCAGCGACGCGTCGCAGGACGTGTCCACATCGCCATCGCAGTCGTCGTCCTTCCCGTTGAGCTGCTCATCGGAGCTGATGTTCACTTCGGCATCGAGGTCGTCGCAGTCCAAGCCCTTGCCGTACTCGCTGGAGCGCGAGCCGTCGCCGTCGTAGTCGTAGTCGTCGGCTCCATCGCAGTTGGTGTCCCGGTTGTCGTAGGGCTCGTCTGCCGCGTACGGGTAGTACTCGGCGTTGAGATCCTGGCAGTCACCGCCGCCGGACTCCGGGTTCACGTTGTGGTGGTCGGACTCGTACCCGTCGTGGTCCTGGTCGTAGTCCGACAAGCCGTCGCAGTTCTGGTCGACCCCGTCGTACCAGACCTCGCTCGCGCCCGGGTTCACGTCGATGTCCGTGTCGTCACAGTCTTCGCCGCCCGCGTCCACCAAGTCGTAGCCGTCGCCGTCTGAATCGGAGATCACCGCCGCCACGAGCGAGGCCACCGCCTCGCCGTTGTCCGGGTCGTTCGACTCGAAGGTGAGGTTCGCCGAGATCGTGCCGTACTCGAGCGCGGTGAGGCCGATGACGATCTGGGTGGTATTGCCCGGCGAGATCGTGGCGCTCAGCGGGTTCACCGTGAACGGAGAGTCTGCCGTGATGGCGTTGATCACGAGGTCGGCCGCGCCGCCGTTCGTGACGCTCATGCGCCCTTGGTAGGCCTTGCCGTACTCCACCGCGCCGAAGTCGACCTCTTCCACGTCGAACTGGATGTCGGGGTCGTCTTGCAGCAGGGGGCCCGTTTCTTCGCCTCCCTGCCCGCCCTGATTGATGATCGAGTCGTCGCAGGCCAACAGCAGCATCAGAATCGAGGGAACCACAACCGCCTCCGGAACGGCCCACAGGATACCTTGCCCACGCGCGGCGCGCTCCCCGATTTTGCCGCCCCCCGGAGCCCCTCATTGTCTGATCGCCTCGCCGCCGCCCGCGCCTACGTGGCGAACAAACCCACCGACCGGTTCGGGCTCTACGCACTCGCGATGGAGCTGCGCAAGGTTCGTGAGTGGTCCGAGTGCTTTCAGGCCTTCGACCGCCTCCTCGAGCACCACCCGAAGAACGGGGCCGGCTACTACCATTATGGCAAGGCCCACACCGAGGCGGGCGACACGGCGGGCGCTCGCCGCGTGTGGCAGGCCGGGCTCCTCGCCTGCGCCGGAAGCGATCCCCACGCGGTGGCCGAGATCACCGAGGCGCTGGAGGGTTTGGACGACGAGTAGGCGCTAGTCGTCTACCGCCCGCTCGGGGAGTGGGAGGCCGTCGATGGCCCCGATGGCGAGCCCCACGAGATTGGGGTTCTCACAGCGCTCGAGGTCCGCCACCACCTCCCACTCGCCGAGGTCGGCTGACAGCTGCACGGTCGTGTCCGAGACGACCGCCCGCACATCGCCTCTCAGCGGCCGATGGTAGGCGAACTCCTTCAATTCGTAGCTGTGGAGCACCGTCGTGGCATGCTCCTCCGACGCCGACTCAAAAACCTCCAACCCCACGGCGCTCCCGGTGCCCGGTTCGCCCGCGAGCGTAAGTGCACCCGCCACCGCGATGTCCGCGTCGGCGGGATCGACAAGCAGCGCGAGGAGGAGCAAGGCGGCGCCCTCCCGATAGAGCGCTGCCGCCAGCTGGGCCTCCCACCACACCACTGCACTTGCCTCCTCGTCCACGCTGGTGGAAGGCAGGTCGGCCGCCGGATCCGGCGCGCAGGGCAGCGGCGAGTTGGCCACGACCGCCACCACCACCGAGGGGTCGTTGGCGACGAAGCCCTCCAACCACAGCCCACCGCGCACGCGCTCCACGCCCGAAGGCGTCTGCATTTCCACACAGGCCAGCAGCAGGGCGGCCAGCATCAGAAGCTGCCCGCTGCGCGGGGCGAGGCCGCGAGGCCGACGGCGGCGCAGGCCGCCGCGTGCAGCGCGTCGGCGTGCGCCTGATCGCTGGTGTTCCAGCGGCGAAGGTACACGGCGTCGGCGTTCATGGAGGGCCACTCGCCCGTGAGCTGCGGTTCGCGGCCCGATGCGCGTAGCCGCGGCATCCAGTGCTCCACGAAGGCGGCGGCTTCGTGCACGTTGCCGTCCTGCACCACGAAGGCCACGTGCGCCACGGGGCGCTCGGCCGCCCCGCGCACCTCGAGAAAGCGCTCCACGTTCCGGAACACCCCCTCGCGCCGGTCGGCGCCCTTCACCTTCGTGTACACCTCCGCGCTGAACGCATCGAGGCTGAAGTGGATGGCGAGGAAGGTGTCGGGCTGCAGGCGCTCGTGCCGAGCCAGCCTCGTGAGCAGCGCCGCGCGGGCTTCGGAGAGGATCACCGCATTGGTGTGGAGCTTGAAGTGCCGGAAGCGGCGGTTGCCTTCGTTGTCGCCGAAGGCGTGTTCCACGAAGCGGTCGAAGTCGGGGTGGAGCGTGGGTTCGCCGAGCCAGTGCGGGCAGAGGGTGACGTTGTCGAGGTCGGAGAGACCGGCCACCGCCTCACGCCAGGTTTCGAATTCCATGAAGCGGTGGGGCGCGCCATGTGCCTCTTCGCGGAGAGACTGGCTGCACATCCGGCAGCGCAGGTTGCAGTGGTCGGTGAGCTCGAGGTTCACGTTCATGCCGCGCCGGCCTCGATCCGCGAACGGATGGCACGCTCATGGCCAAGCAGGTTTTCGCTGCATTCCACACAGCGCCCGGTGGGTCGACCGGCCAGCATGCTCGTGCGCACCCCCTCCAAGAAGGGGTCGCTCTCCCACACTTCGGCGAGCGGGCGCTCGGCCACGCTGCCGCCTTCGCCGGCGAGCACACAGCAGGGCGCAACGCGCCCGTCTGCGCTGACGGCGAGGTGGTGCCACGCTTTGAGGCAGGGGGCGGCGCCGTAGCCCTCGCCGGTACCCGGCGAGGGCGCGCGCCGGCCACGCTCCACCGCCTCAGCCACGAGAAACCTCGCGAACGTGGTGCGCACGCCGAGGCGCTCGGCCTCTGCGAGGCCCGCGTGGAGCCGCTCCGGGAGTCGGGCACGCTCCGCCGCCCCCAAGGCATGCGCCTCCTGCTCAGGCCGGTAGGCCACGAGCGCGTCGAGCTCCACCGCCTCGGCGCCGAGCGCGGCCGCGAGGCGCACCAGCGCCGGCAGCTCGTCTACGTTCTCGCGAGTGAGCACGG
Source organism: Deltaproteobacteria bacterium (assembly GCA_947484175.1). Lineage (GTDB taxonomy): Bacteria > Myxococcota_A > UBA796 > UBA796 > SXON01 > SXON01. The sequence continues at coordinate 16,628 of CANKOI010000056.1, read as the reverse complement.
TGTGGAGCGAGAGCCGAGGACCGCGGCCGGCCTTCACGGTGGCGGTTCGGAGTGCACACACATTCCGCACGGTCCGCTGAAAGGCTCCCGGCTGCCCGCGGAGAAAGTCATGGGTGCGGGCCTGCGCTCCATCGATCGACACGTGCACTTCGTCCCAGGCCATCTCAACGAGCGCGGTGCGGACGGTGTTTCCGAGCAGGGTGCCGTTCGTCGTGAGCATCCCGCGGAGGCCGTGGGCCTTCACGCGCCGCAGGATGTCAATGGTGTGGGGCGCCAGCAAGGGCTCACCCCCACCAAGCACCATCACCTGCACGGCCCCCATCGCCACCGCCTCGTCCACGAGCTGCCCCATCCGAGCCGCCGAGAGCTCCCCCACCGGGCGCTGGTGGCGCAACGTTGTGTCGCAGAACCGGCAGGAGAGGTTGCAAACGAGCGTGGGGTAGAGTTCAAGGGTGAAGGGGCCACGCACGCCGCCGTGGTCGCGCTCCACGATGCGGGCTGCGATGCGCTCGACCTCGTCCACGCTTGCAGCGTAACGACAAATAGCGGGGGGAACCCCTCGCCGGGGTTTCCCGTACGGGGGACAACCGCGGTACACTGCGCCGATGCACCGCCTCGCCGCCCTCACCCTGCTCGCCGCCGCGTGTACGGGAACCCAAAGCCTCGACTCCGAAACCGAACCCGAATTCTGCACCGTCACCGCGCACGACGGCGAGATGTGGATGGAGGCGACCAGCACGGTGGCCGACGGCAGCGGCGCCCTCGATCTGCGCGTGATCACCGACCAGAGCGAGGATGTGAACGACCCGTTCTACGTGGCCTACCGCAACTACGCGCTCGAGCCCACCGCCACGGGCGGCGTGCAGACCACGGGAACGACCAGCGGCGACGGGTTGGTGCAGAAGACCCTCGGCGCGGGCATCTGGACCTTCGAGGCCACGTGGACCCGAGGCAGCGTCACCTGTGTGGCCGCAACCGAGGCCCTCCTCATCAACTCCGGCGAGACCACCCACGCGTGTGTGGTCCTCACCTGCCCGCAGGGATAGCCGACCCGGCGCTCAACCCGGAGTCGACATGGCCATCCTCGAGGTCCCAGCAACGGCGGACGTTCCCGCGCCGACCCCCGAAGAATTGGTGGCCGCCTACGAGGTGGCCAGCCGCAGCCGCGCTACCGAGGAGCACATCGTTCGGCTGGTGAGCCGCGGTGAGGTGAAGTTCGCGATCTGGGGACCCGGCGAGGAAGTGCACGGCACCGCCACGGCACTCGCGCTCCACAAGATGTGCGACCGCAAGAAATTCGGCATCGTTCCGCACTACCGCTCGGGCTCGCTCTGCGCGCTCTGGGCGCGCCTGGGCGGGTACGCCGACTTCACGCTCGACGTGCTCCGCCAGCAGTTCTCGAAGGACACCGACCGGATGTCGCGCGGGCGCCAGATGGTGTACCACCTCGACATGCCCGAGCTGGGCATCCTCCCCGTGCAGTCGCCGGTGGGCATGCAGCTCGGCAAGGCCGCCGGCTACGCGATGGGCTTCAAGGTGAAGGGAATCACCGGGAGCCTCTCCATGGCGATCATCGGCGACGGCACCACCGCAGAAGGCGACCTTCACGACGCCATGAACGCGGCCGCCGTGTGGGAACTGCCGGTGCTCTACTTGGTCACAGACAATCGGGTGGCCATCTCCACGCAGCCCCACGAAGGCCGGGGCATCCGGGACTTCGGAGAGTACGCAGCGAGCTTCGGCGTGCACTTCCTCTCGGCCGATGGTCGTGACTTCCACGATGTGTACCAGAAGACCGCTCGCGCCGCCCGCTTCATCGTGGAAACCGGCAAGCCGGTGATGATGCACGTGCACGATCTGCCGCGGTTCAACGGTCATTCCTCGGCCGCGGATGTCACCTACGACCTCACGCAGGACGACCCGCTCATCCGCTTCGGCAACGAACTGGTGGCGGCCGGCCACCTCACGGAACGCGACGTGCTCCGCCGCGTGCCTGGCGAGGGCCGCGACTTCTTCGCCCATCACGAGCTGGGCAACCTCATGGCCCGCCAGGACGAAGACGTGCGCGCGATCCTCGACAAGGTGCGGGCGGAGCCCGAGCCGCCCCCCGAGAGCGCGCTTGAGAACATCCGAGCCCCCTTTCCCGAGGTTGCGGAGCCCTCTCCCGGGCCCGGCCAGACGAACATCACCTACGCGGGGGCGATCCGCGCCGCGATCCGCAACATCATCACCCACCACAACGGAATGCTCTGGGGCCAGGACGTGGGCCGTCTCGGCGGCGTGATGACAGCCACCGCCGGTCTCAAAAAGCTCTTTCCCGATCGCATCATCGACGCCCCGCTCAACGAGCCGCTCATCCTCGGCACCGCCTGCGGCGCGGGCCTGCACCGCGACCTCGTCGCCCTCCCCGAAATCCAGTTCGGCGACTACACGCTCAACGCGTTCCACTGGCTCGTGCACATGGGCAACCTCTACTGGTGCACCAACGGAGGGAGCAACTTCGCCACCGTTCTGCGTACGCCGGTCGACCCCTTCGGCGGCGGCGCGGTGTACCACTCGATGTCGCTCGACGGCTACTTCACCCCCATCCCCGGCCTCACGATCGTGATGCCGAGCACCAGCTTCGACGTTTACGGGCTGCTGATGTCGGCAGCGCGCTACCGAGGCCCGGTGGTGTGCCTCGAGCCGAAGTGGATGTACCGCCAGAACCTCGGCCCCGCCTTCCCGGGCGAGCCCACCGAGCCCGACGCCATCGCGGCGCTGAAGAAGTCGATCATGCGCGGCGAGGTGCCCGAGTTGCCCGCCGACCTCGCGGTGCCGCTGGGCAAAGGCATCATCCGGCGGCCCGGTCGCGACATCACCGTGGTGGCGTGGGGTCGCGCGGTGTGGACGTGCATGAACGCAGCCAAAACCCTCGCTGCCGAGGGCGTGGAGCTGGAGATCATCGACCTCCGCACGCTCGTCCCGCCCGACATGGAGCTGGTGTACGCCAGCGTGGCGCGCACCGGGCGCCTGCTGGTTGCTGCCGAGGACCGCACCTTCGGCGGCTTCGCCCGCCAGATCCAGGGCGACTGCACCGAACACTTCCCAGGGCTTCCGGCGATGGCGTTGGGCCAGAAGTACGTGCCCGGCGTCGCGCAGAACCTGGCGATGGAAGAGGCCGTCATCTTCACCGCGGCCGACGTGCTCCGCGGCGCGAAGGTGGTGCTCAGCCAGCGGGGCGGCGTGGCCGAAACGCGGGTGGTGGAAGTTGCGCCAAGGTATTTTTTGGTCTGAGGGTAGCCCGGCGAGCCCTCCGACGACAGCAAAGGGGAGTTCCATCTCGGGGCCCCCCACGACCTCGGCGAACCGCCGAAGCTCCGCCGCCAGTTGCGTCAGGACCGCGGCCACGACACCCTCCTGAAGCCCGGCACCTCCTCGTCGGGGCCCTTCAACCACTCGAACATCAGCAGCGCCAGCTCCGCGTCGGAGGCGCCGGGGTGTTCGCGGCGCAGCTTGAGCCGCATCATCTGCACCCCGGCTTCGTGCAGGTCGATCGTGGTGCGGAAGCGGGCGGCGAGATCGGGCACGAGGATTCCCGAGTCTCACCCCCGGATCAGCGGCACCATCACCACTTCGGGGACCACGTACCGCTCGGACTTTCGGGCCAACTCCACAACGGTCTCCGCCACCTCCTCCGGGCGCATGAAGTCGGCGGTCGGGTCGATGCCGGCGGGGAAGGGGTAGTAGTCCATGGCCCGCCAGAAAGGCGTGTCGATGCCGCCCGGGCAGACGCAACTCACGCGCACGTTGTGGGGGGCGGCTTCCAGGCGCAGCGTGCCCGTAAACCCGTTGACCGCCCACTTGGAGGCGTTGTACACCGCCTCGTTGGGCAGGTGCAGCTTCCCGGCGATGCTCGAGATGTTGATGATGAAGCCGGAGCCCTGTTCCTTCATCACGCGGAAGGCCGCCTGGCTGCCGTAGATCACTCCCTTCACATTGGTGTCGATCATGGCGTTGATGGCGTCGGGAGTGGTGGTGTCCACCGGGCCATACACAGCGAGGCCGGCGTTGTTCACCATGATGTCGAGGCGGCCGAACTCGGCGACAGCGGCCTCGACGAGCCGCTCGCAGTCGAGCGGCAAGCGCACGTCGGTCTGCACGGCCACCGCATTTCCGAGTCGCGAGGCGATCTCGTCGATTTCGGCGCTGGTGCGCGCGCCGAGCACGAGGTTTGCGCCTTCGGCCGAGAAGGCCTCCGCAAGAGCGCGACCGAGGCCACGGCCGGCGCCCGTGATCGCCACGACCTTCCCGGTGAAGGTCTTCTTCATGTGGCTGCGTGCTGGTGCATCGGTAGCTTCCCTCGCCGCCATCGTAGCCTGCTGGGTGAGTTAGCACCGGGTCGTGCTGCTCCTCGCCGCCCTCGCCGCAGCCAGCCCCGACGACGAGGTGGCGCGCTCGGCCGCCCGCCGAGCCGTGCTCAGCGAAGGCCTCGATGCGTTCACCGGCGTGGGGCTGGAGAGTGACACCCGTGCCGCCGCAGCCCTCGGCGACTGCTCGCTCGCCGGCGAGTGGGCCGAGCAGCTGCTGAGCACCGCTTGCAACCGGGATGTGGGCAGCGTTCGCCCAACGGGCTCCCTCCGGACGGTCGCTTCCCTCTTCGCCGGGGAGGCCGACCCGGTGAACGAAGCCGGTGGCACGAGCAACAGCCTGCTCGGCGCCCGCGTCGGCGTGCGGGGGGCGGTGTACTCGGGCCCAATGGTGGCCCGCGTGAACGCCAGCGTGGGTCTCGACGTGGCGCCCGGAGTGGTGCCCACCGCAGTGCTGCCCGAAGGGTGGATGGGCTACGACACCGGCAAACACTGGCTGGGTTTCGGGCAGCAGTCCCGGTGGATGGGCCCCGGGCAGCACGGAACCTTGCTGCTCTCCGACCACGCCACGGCCCCGTGGATGGTGAACGGCGGCTTGGACGGGCACCTCCCCGGCGCGCTCTCCCGAGCGGGCCGCTTCCGCGCCGAGCTGGGCCTCGGGGTGCTCCAAGAGCCCCGCGACGACGTGGCGCTTCCCGGCCTCCTGATGATGGACCTGCGCTGGATGCCGCACCCGGTGTTCGAACTGGGGCTGAACCGCCTGAGTCTCTTCGGCGGCGAGGGGCGGCCCGAAGTGGACTTCGCACAACTGCTGGTGCCCAGCGAACCCCACATCTACGACGACCCCGACAAGGAGCTGCCCGACCAGAACGAGCTCGCCAGCGTCACGATGCGCGCCAACCTGCCGCTCCACCGCTGGTTCGGCGGGCCGTTCGGGCACCTATCGGGCTGGTGGGAGTACGGCGGCGAAGACATGATCGTGCGCCAGCTCGGCACGGTGGACTACCCGGCGCTCGCGGGGGTCGCGAACCTTTACGGCGGCGAGATCGCCATCGGTCCGGTGGTCGCCACCGGCGAGTACGCCCGCCTGATGGACGACACGTTTCGCTGGTACGTGGGCCACCGCGTTTACCACGACGGCTTCACCCAGAACGGCCTCGTCATGGGCCATTACGGGGGCACGGACAGCGAGGTGGCGTCGGGGTCGTTGGCGGTGTGGGGGGAGCGTTGGCGGGTTCGCGGACAAGCGGCGTCGGTGCGCAGGGTGGCGGTGGTCGAAACGCAGAGCGGCACCGTAGCGACGCTCCGAGAGGAGGAGCGCGAGCTCCGCGCCGGCCTGAGCGCCGACCTGCTCCTCGGCGACGTATGGCTCAACGCCGGCTACGCGGCGGTCGCGTTCACCAACAAGGACTTCGTGGGCGGGAACGACCCCCTCGAACACCGCCTCGTGGTCGCCGTCTCGGCGGGGCCGGAGCTGGTACGGCGCTGACGGCGCCGCGCGGCTACCGACTCTCCCGCCGCAGCACCGCCCCGTACAACGTGTCCGCGTCGGCATCGGGCGCGCCGTGGAGCTGCTCCTGTTCGAGACTCCAGCCGGGATGGGCGGCGAGGAAGGCCGCCACGGGGGCTTCGTTCTCTTCCACAAAGACACTGCAGGTAGCGTAGACGAGGGCGCCGCCGGGGCGCACCGACCCGGCTGCCGCCGCGAGCAGACCCCCCTGCTGCGCGGCCCACCGAGGCAGCGCGGAAGGGACTGAGCGCAGGCGCGCATCGGGTCGGCGCCGCCACGTTCCCGAGCCGCTGCAGGGCGCATCGACCAGCACGGTGTCGAACCCACCCCGGGCCGCGACTTCGGGGGGCAACGCCGGGGCACCCCGGCCATCCCAGGGCCACACCCGCACATTTCGGCCGTCCACCCGCTGGAGCCGCTTTCGCAGAGCCGCGAGGCGGATCGGCGACACGTCGGAGGCGTGGATGGTGCCGCGCCCATCGAGCCGGGACCACAGTTGGAGCGTCTTCCCGCCGGCGCCAGCGCAGGCGTCCCACACTAGGCGGCCCGCGCCGAGGGGAACGGCATCGCCAACCCGTTGGCTCGCGAGGTCTTGGATTTCCACGGCGCCCTCGCGCCACGAACGGGCGCGCATCACCGGCGTAGGGCCCTCGACGGCGAGGGCCGCGCCAGCCTGCGCCACCACGCGCAGCCCATCGACCGCGAGCGCATCGCGCACGGCGGCGGCGTGCCGCGGCACCGCCACCCGCAGCCAGAGCGGAGGGCGGGAAGACTGGCGGGCGAGCCACCGGGCGAGCCAGTCCTCGCCTGAGCGTTCCTGGCGGCGAGCCAGAGCGGGGGCGTGCCACGGCGGAACGCCGTGGCACACCAGCGCGGCGAGGGTGCGAAGTTGGGGATCGTCCGCCGTTTGCGCGAGCGTAGCGAGGGCGGCGACATCGCCGGTGGGGTCGGTGCCCTGAGCGAGCGCGCGGACGCGCGCGGCGAAGTCGGCGTCGGCACGGCGCCAGAGCAGGAGGAGCTCGCGGGGGCGGTGCACTGCGGCGGCAAACTTCAGGAGCGCGGCCTCCGCGGTGCGGCCTCGTACCCGGAATGGGCTGAACGCCGCGAGGGTGCCCCAAGCGAGCGCATCGTCCACAAAACCCAGCACCGGGCCAGCGCGTGGGTCGCGCACCAGCCCCACGGTGCGGAGCCACTCCCCGGCCCAGCGGTCCACCGAGGGCGGCACCTCCCCCGCCCCGAGCCAGGCGAGGAACGCGCCCAGCTCTAGATCGCCGCCGGGGGCGGGGGGCGCGGTAGGCACAGCAGGAAGGCGGCGACGCGACAACGGCAGCTCCAGCGGCGGGACTATCGCGGGGGAAGCCCTCGCCCGATCGCCACCACCACGGCCGCGGCCACGAGGAAGAGGAGCGCCGTGCCCTGCCCGTTGCTGAGCGAGGTGCCGAGAAAGGAACCGCGGTTGTCGGAGCGGAAGAGCTCATTGACGAAGCGGAAGCTGCCGTAGAGGGCGAGAAGCATCGCGAAGCGTTGCCCTCGAAAACGCCGCGGAACCACCCAGAGCGTGGCGCTGATCGCCAGATTGGCGAGCACCTCGTGGACTTGGGTGGGCACGAGCGCAACCGCGGCCGGTGCCACCGAGCCCCCCGGGAACGTGAGCTGCCACCAGCCGTCGGTGGGGCGCCCGTAGCAGCAGCCCGCGGCAATGCAGCCGACCCGGCCGATCGCATGGCCCAAGGCCACCGAGGGCGCCATCAGATCGGTCAGGTCGAGGAAGTGGAGGCCGCGGAAGCGCGCGTAGACGACGTAGGCCGCGAGCGTGAGCGCGAAGCCGCCGTAGAAGACCAAGCCCCCATCGCGCAAGGCGAAGACGAGCGCAGGGTTCTCGAGGAAGGCGGCTGGGTGGGTGCGTACGTACTCCAGCCGCGCGCCGATGACGCCGAACACCATCGCGAGCATCCCGAGGTCCCAGGCCCAGTCGCCGGGGATTCCATCCCGACGCGCCCGCACGGTGGCGAGCAGCAGCCCCGCGAACAGTCCCACTCCGAAGCACACGCCGTAGGTGGCCACGGGGAAGTCGCCGAGGCGGAAGAGGACCGGGTGCACCTACGGCGCCGCTGCTTCCGCCTTCCGTTGCCGAACCTCGAGGAGGTACACCAGCGCGAAGGCGGCCACCCCCACGACGATCGCGGCGTCGGCGACGTTCCAGATGGGGTACACCGTGCGCCCGCCGAGGTACTCCCGCGCCCAAGCGCGCCAAGGATCGGCGCCCGCGTACACCTTCACCATGTCGGTGACCTGCCCGGCCATGAGCCGGTCCGTGAAGTTGCCCAGCGCACCCGCGAGGATCGCCCCGAGCGCAAAGCCCTGCAGGCGCTCCCCCGGCGCGAGCTGCCGGTAGCTCTGGACAATCACGAACAGCGCCACCGCCGTGAACGCGTAGAACACGTACAACCGGTACTCGAAGTCGTTGAGGAAGGAGAACGCCGCGCCCTTGTTCGTGGCGTGCGTGATCGCCAGAAAGTCGGGGAGGACGGAGATGGTTTCGCCCTCTGCGAGGTTCTGTCGCACCCACCATTTGGTCCACTGGTCGAGCACATAGAACACCGTGGCGGCGGAAAAGAAGATGGGTAGTTTCGGGGCCATGGGCGCGCGGGGATAGCGCGGGGCACCGCCGGGGGCGAGGCGGCGCCCCCCTTTTCGTGATAGGCGCGCCCGGCGGGAGAGATCGGATGGAGCGCGAAACGATGCCGGTGGATGTGCTCTTCGTGGGGGGCGGTCCCGCCTGCCTCGCGGGGGCGATCCGACTCATGGACCTCATCGCGGCGCACAACGAATCGGGCGCCACGCCGAAGCTGGAAGAGCTCACGATCGCGTTGATGGACAAGGGCTCCGAGATCGGCTCCCACGCCATCTCCGGCGCCGTGCTCGATCCCGTAGCCCTCGACGAACTGATCCCCGACTGGAAGGCGCAGGAGCCCACGTTCGTGGAGCGCCACGTGGAGGAGGAGACCTTCCTCACGCTCACGAGCAAGTTCGCGCTCCCCGCCCCGTTGATGCCGCCGGGAATGGAAGACCACGGCAACCCCATCATCTCCATCGCCAAGTTCCAGAAGTGGCTGGCAGCGCAGGCCGAGGCGCGCGGCGTGATGCTGTTCGCCGGCTTCGCCGGCACCCAGCTCCTCTACGAAGAGGGGCAGGTGGTGGGCGTGCGCACCGGCGACAAGGGCATCGACAGCAACGGCGAAGCCAAGCCCACCTTCGAGCCCGGCATCAACATCCAGGCCAAAGTCACCATCCTCGGCGAGGGCCCGCGCGGCACGCTCACCCGGCAGCTGATCAACCGCTACGAGCTGGACAAGGACAGCCAGCCGATGGTGTACGAGATCGGCGTCAAGGAAATCATCGAGATGCCGCCGGGCACGGTGACCAAGGGCGAGGTCATCCTCACCTTCGGCTACCCGCTCGATCTCAACACCTTTGGCGGAGCGTTCATCTACTCGCTCGCGGGCGACCGCTACGCGGTGGGGATGTTGGTCGGGCTCGACGCCAAAGACCCCGCGATGGACGCGCACTACCTCCTGCAGAAGCTGAAGAGCCACCCCACGATCCGCGCGAAACTTGGGGCGGGGAAGGTCGTGAAGTACGGAGCCAAGGCCGTAACGGTGGGCGGGTGGCCGTCGATCCCCAAGCTCTACGCGCCGGGCGCCATGATCGTGGGCGACAGCGCCAGCTTCCTCAACCCGGGCCGCATCAAGGGCATCCACCTCTCGATGAAGTCGGGCATGCTCGCAGCCGAAACCGCCTTCGAGGCCCTAAAAAGGGGCGACAGCCGCGAGGAGGTGCTGGCGGCCTACAAGGTCGCGGTCGATGCGTCGTGGATCCGCACCGAGATGGAGCCCATGAAGAACTTCCATCCCGCGATGGAGAAGGGCGTGATCGGCGGGATGGCGAGCGTGGGCCTGTCGCTGCTCTTCGGACCGGGCGAGCAGAAGCCCTTCCACGCCGACCACGAACACATGCTGAAGAACGCGGCGGTGCGGGGCCAACACCCCTACCCGGAGCGCAGCGACGTCATCTACGACGGCACCTACATCGTGGACAAGCTCACCGACGTGTACCACTCGGGCACCAAGCACGAAGAGAAACAGCCGGCGCACCTACACGTGGTGGACAAGAACATCTGCGCCACGCAATGCGCCGAGGAGTACGGAAACCCCTGCACCCGCTTCTGCCCCGCGCAGGTGTACAACATGCACTTCGACGTACAGACAGGGCGCAACGAGCTGCAGATCGACTTCAGCAACTGTGTGCATTGTAAGACCTGCGACATCCGCGACCCCTACCAGATCATCACCTGGGTGCCACCGGAAGGCGGGCAGGGTCCGGAGTACGGAATTCTTTAGGGCGAGTGGCGCAACTGGCAGACGCGGGGGATTTAAAATCCCCGACATTCCTGTGGGTTCGAGTCCCACCTCGCCCACCCTTGCTGCGGATCAATGCCCCTCTTTCACCGCGTTCCGATTCCACGAAGGAATCTCGATCTCCACGTCGCTCGCGCCGGTAGGCACACACTGACAAGCAAGGCGGGAGCTGGCTCGTAGGGCGGGCGCGGTGTCGAGCATGTCGAGCTCGTCGTCGGAGGCCTCGTTGGACTGAGCCAAGCCACGGGTGACATACACGTGGCAGGTGGAGCAGGCGCACACGCCGCCGCACACGTGCTCCACGTCGTGATTTCCCGCGGCCATCAACAGCGCGAGGATGGAGCCCTGCTCGCCGTGGTCGGCCTCGCCGAGCGCGGCCGGGTTCACCTCGATCCGCACGTCAGTGCCCTTGATGGTGAGCACGTAGGGGCGCGTCGGGAGAGGGGGTGCCTCCGCCTTCATGTAGGGGTTCTTGCCCATCGTTACTTCATCCCCAGCTCGCGGCCCACGACGGAGGCGTCGCGGCCGGAGAGCGCAAGGGTGAGGTCACGTTCGATGCGGCGCTGCGCGAAGGGTGCGCTCACCTCGTCGAGCTTCTTGGAGAGCGCCGCGGTGCGCTCCCGTTCTCGGCCGGCCATGGATTCCCGGAGCGCCACAGCCACTTGGCCGATCACCTCCGCTTCGTTGGCAACGAGCATCAGATGATCGACCCGCAGAGCCTTCTCAAGGGCCGAGAGGATGCCCTCGGCTTCCACGCGGGCCTCAATGATCAGCCGCTCGTCCACGTCGGTCTCGGCGTGGTCGATCGCGTCTTCCAGCATGGCCTCAATCTCCTCCTCCGAGATGCCGTAGCTGGGCTTCACGTCGATGCGGGCTTCGATGCCGGTGTGCTCCTCGCGCGCCGACACCTTCAGGAGTCCATCGGCATCGACCGTGAACTCCACGCGCACGCGAGGCACCCCGGCCGGCATCGGCGGCAGCCCGGCCAGCTCGAAGCGCGCCAACGAGCGATTCTGGCCCACCAGCTCGCGGTCGCCCTGCAACACGTGGAGGTCGACGGCCGTTTGGTTGTCGACATGCGTGGTGAAGGTCTGATGCGCGCTCACGGGGATGGTGGAGCAGCGGGCGATGAACTTCTCGGTGACGCCGCCCATCACCTCCAGCCCGAGCGACAGGGGGATGACGTCGAGGAGCAGGAGATCGTCGGAGAGAGTGGAGGCCCCGGAGAGGATGTCGGCCTGGAGCGCCGCCCCGATGGCGACGACCTGATCGGGATCGAGGTCGCAGAAGGGGTCGCGCCCGAACAGCTCCGCCACAAAGCGGCGCACGGCCGGCACGCGGGTGGAGCCGCCCACGAGCACGACGGCGTCGATGCGATCGGCGGTGAGCTTCGCGTCGGAGAGGGCCTGCCGACAGGCGGCGCCGGTGCGGTCTACGAGCGGCTGGATGGCGGCGGTGAAGGCCTCCGCCGTGACCGTGCACTCGCGGCCCGCGATCGTCACCGTGGCCGCGCCAGCGGCGCTCAGCGTGTGCTTGGCGGCGCGCGCCGCGGCTACCGCAGTGCGGAGGCCGCCGTCGTCGAGCGCGGCCACGGCCTCGGGCCCGCCGAGCAGGTGCTCCAACAACAGCCGGTCAAAGTCGTCGCCGCCGAGGTGGGTGTCGCCCGCCGTGCTGAGCACCTGGAAAACGCCGTCGTCGAGGAGGAGGATGGACACATCGAAGGTGCCGCCGCCGAGGTCGTACACGGCGAAGGTGCCTCCCTGCCGCTTGTCGAGGCCATACGCGATGGCCGCGGCGGTGGGCTCGTTGAGGAGGCGCAGCACCTCGAGACCCGCCAAACGGGCCGCATCCTTGGTGGCCTGACGCTGGGCATCGTCGAAGTAGGCGGGCACGGTGATCACGGCGCCGCCGGGCTCTCCGAAGAGGCACTCCACCGCCCGCGCCCGCAAGACCTTGAGCACCTCTGCGCTCACCTCCACGGGGGTGACTGGCCCGCGCCCCTCCACCTCGAAGCGCACAAAACGGCTCTCGTCGGCGTCCATTCGGTACCGAAAGAGGGCGGCGTCCGCTTGGCAGTCCGCCGGGGCCCGGCCCATGAAACGCTTGGCGCTGGTGAAGGTGCGGCGGGGCGCCGCGGCGGCCCCCTCGAGCGCGCTTCTGCCTACCACCACCACGCCTTCGGCGTCGTACCGCACCGCCGAGGGGAGCATCGCGGACTGGTCGTCATCGAGAAGGCAACGCGCCTTCCCGTTCATCACCACTGCTACGAGCGAGTTCGTGGTGCCGAGGTCGATACCGATGTTGGGCATGGTCAGTCCGGGGCGTGGCCGAGGAGGCCATCGAGGTACTTGAGGCGGGAGAGGCGGTCGTCTACCACCTCCAGCGAGCCCTCGCCGGCTTCCCAGCGGGTGAAGGTGTCGTCGATGTCGGCGATTAGGGCTGCGCGGGCCGCGGCGGCCAGATGCGTGATCACCCCGGGCTCCTCCTCGTCACGTTCGCGCCAGTCGAAGATCTCGGCGAGGAACGCAGGGTCGAGGGTGGGGCCGCCGCGCTCGCGGGGGGCCGCCTGGCCGGTGGCGAGGTACCGCGCGCGGAGGCGGTCGTCGCTGAGCACGCGGCGAGCTTCGTTGCTGGCGGCTGTCCACAGGAGTGCCATGCGGCGTTCGACGGCCGAGCGCGCAACGAACCGGTCCGGGTGGGTCTTGCGTGCGAGGGAACGCCAAGCGCCATCGACCGCGGCGCCGTCGAGGTGGTAGCGACGCTCCAGACCGAAGAGCACGAAGGGATCGACCTGCGCGGGAGGAGGTTGCAACGCCCCACAGCCCACGCACACCGGGGGGAGAACGGGCTCGTGGCAGGCGAAACAGACCGAGACCATACCCTCGCCCACCTCAAACGGTGAAGCTCTCCCCGCAGGAGCAGCTGGTCTTGGCCAAGGGATTGTTGAACTCGAAACCGGTCTTCATCAGCTCCGTCTTCCAGTCCACGATGATGCCGTTCACGAAGAGGTAGGACTTTCGATCGACCACCACCTTCACCTGCTCGCCTTCGGGGCCGAACGCGAAGACCTTGTCCTTCTCGCCGGGCGCGGGCGCGAAATCCACGAAATACGACAGGCCCGAGCAGCCCCCACCCCGGATTCCGATGCGGAAGACATGATCCGGCGTTTGGCGCTTCATCGCCAGCTCGCGGATGCGGTTGCGCGCGCGGTCGGTGAGCTCGAGGGCCATGCCTACTCCGCCTCGGCCTGGGCCTGCGCGCGCTTGGCCGCTTGCTTCTTCTGGAAGTCAGCGATGGCCGCCTTGATCGCATCCTCGGCGAGCACCGAGCAGTGGATCTTCACCGGCGGAAGCTTCAGCTCCTCGGCGATGATCGCGTTGTTGATGCCCATCGCGTACTCGACGCTCCGCCCCTTCACCATCTCGGTGACGAGCGAGCTCGATGCGATCGCCGAACCGCAGCCAAAGGTCTTGAACTTGGCATCTTCGATGATGCCCTCGTCGTTGATCCGCAGCTGGAGTTTCATCACGTCGCCGCAGGCGGGCGCGCCCACGAGGCCGGTGCCGACATCATCGGCGGCTTTGTCGAGCGAGCCGACGTTGCGGGGGTTTTCGTAGTGGTCGATGACCTTGTTGCTGTACGCCATGATCGTGCTCCTAAGGGCCTAGTGGGCGGCCCATTCGATAGATTTGATGTCGATGCCTTCTTTCACCATCTCGTAGAGCGGTGACATGTCGCGCAACCAGCGCACCTTCGCCGTGATCAGCTCCACCGCGTAGTCGACCTCTTCTTCGGTGGTGAACCGACCGATGCCGAAACGAATGGAGGTGTGGGCCAGCTCGACCTCCACGCCCATCGCGCGCAGCACGTACGAAGGCTCCAGAGAAGCCGAGGTACACGCAGAGCCCGAGCTGACGGCGAGGTCCTTGATGGCCATCATCATGGCTTCGCCCTCGCAGAAGGCAAAGCTCACGTTGAGGTTTCCGGGAAGGCGGTGCTCCCAGCTACCGTTGAGGTAGAGCTCGTCGAGGTTGGCGCGGAGGCCGTCCCAGAGACGATCCCGCAAGGCCAGCACGCGGTCGGCCTCGCCGGCGGCCATCGCCTTCTTCGCCACAGCGCAGGCGGTGCCCAGGCCCACGATCTGGTGGACGGCATGCGTGCCGCTCCGAAGGCCCCGCTCCTGCCCGCCCCCGTACATGGTGGGCTCGAGACGAATGCGCGGGCGGCCACGGCGCACGTAGAGCGCCCCGATGCCCTTGGGGCCGTACATCTTGTGGGCCGAGATGCTCGCCAGGTCGACGTTCATCGCCGCCACATCGAAGGGGATCTTGCCCACGCCCTGCACGGCGTCGGTGTGGAAGAAGACGCCGCGTTCGCGGCAGAGCGCGCCGATGGCGGCGATGTCCTGCACCACGCCGACCTCATTGTTGGCCCACATGATCGACACCAGCGTGGTGTCGGGCCGGATGGCGGCGCGCAGCTCGTCGAGCGACACGAGCCCTTCGGTGTTCACCGCGAGGTAGGTGATCTCGAAGCCTTCGTTCTCCAGCGCATGGCAGGCATCCAGCACGGCCTTGTGCTCGGTGGACTGCGTGATGATGTGCTTGCCCTTCTCGGCGTAGAAGTGGGCCACGCCGAGGATCGCGAGGTTGTCGCTCTCGGTGGCGCCTGAGGTGAAAACGATCTCCTTCGCGTCGGCGCCGATGAGGTCGGCCACCTGCTCCCGCGCACGCTCCACGGCCTCCTGCGCGGCCCAGCCGAACGCGTGGTTGCGTGAGCCGGCGTTGCCGAACACCTCCGTGAGGTAGGGCAACATCTCTTCGAGCACCGCGGGGTCTACGCGCGTGGTGGCGTGGTTGTCGAAGTAGATGGGCAGCTTGAGCGACATTCAGAGGTCCATGGAAGGGGAGCGGTCGTGCACACCCGCAACGAGGGGCGGCGCGACGATGTCGGCATGGCCGCCGGTTTCGCACCCGCTGCACGCCGACTTCTCGGTGGCAGGGGCGCAGGTGTGGCAGCCGGAGAGGTAGTCCAACGCCGTTACCAGCTCTTCGTCGAGCGCTTGGAGTCGGGCGAGCATCGACTGGGTGTCGAGCCGCTTCTGCGCGTAGAAGGCCTGAAGCGACTTCATCATCTCGGGGGCGGACTGGGCGGACCGCAGCGCCACGAGGAACTCCCGGATGTCGGGCAGAGAGAAGCCGAGGTCCTGCAGGCGCGTGATCCAGTGAATCCGCACCAGCGAGTCCTGGTCGTAGAGGCGGAAGCCCCCCTTGGTGCGCCCCACGGGCGTGAGCAGGCCCAGCTCCTCGTAGAAGTGCAGCGTGCGCTGGGTGCGCCCCGCCTTGTCGGCGAGGGCTCCGATACGCATCAGGTTCGGGGCGGCGACCTCAGACATCAACCCTTACGTTCACGTGAGAGTGATAGTCGGGCGGGCTCCCACCGTCAACGAAACGCTGCGGGCGATCGTGATTCGGTGGGGGAACCCACCGCGGGGCCGCTAAGGAACGCTCGCGGGGTCGGTGCCGTCGCTGCCGTACACGTACTCTTCCCAGTCGGTCCAGCCATCGCCGTCGGTGTCGTCCGAGCGGTCGCTCGTGCCGAACGCGGCTTCGTACACGTCGTAGAGCCCGTCGCCGTCGTCGTCGGGGGTGTTCCGGGCGTTCGTTCCCGCGTGGCGGCCCACGTAGACGTACTCCTCCCAGTCGGTCCACCCGTCGCCGTCGGTGTCGGCCGCGCGCGGGTCGCTCCCGATCGACCGCTCCAAGCCGTTGCTGAGGCCGTCGCCGTCACGATCCCGGTCGCCCCACGGCACCCTTGCCTGCGCGTCGGCGGACAGGGCCAGGGCGGCAACGAGGAGAATGGGGGTCATGTCCGACTCCGGTGCGACCGCAAGGGCGGGCGCGGGGGCAGTGTACACCCATCCAGCGGCGGTCAGCGTGGCGTAGATGTACGCCCGGGCGAGGGCGGGGTCGGCGGCTCAGAGGCGGTCCAGGTCGAAGATCGACTTCCACCGTTTGAAGTTCAGCTCGACTTGCCAACGTACGCGGTACAGCTCGGCGAGGAGGCGGCAATCCGAGCGGCGGCGACGGCTTCGCCGAGCGCGGTCGCGGAGGCGCTCCGAGTGTCGCGGAGCACGGTGTGGAAGCTGGCGGCAGCGTTTGCCGACGAGCCGCCCGTCGCCCGCCCACCCGTGTTTGCGAACTCGGGGAGACCTCGAGGCCTAGTCGAGTTCGGCGACACAATTCGGCCGCAGGTGTAAGCGAACTCGGGGAGACCTCGAGGCTTGGTCGAGTTCGGCGACACAATTCGCCCTCCTGCGTAAGCGAACTCGGGGAGACCTCGAGGCTTGGT
>CANKOI010000055.1 GCA_947484175.1 Deltaproteobacteria bacterium | reverse complement strand
TCTTGTACTTGATCTTGCCCGTGCCGGTCTTGCTGAAACGCTTGGCGGCGGCGCGGTTGGTCTTCATTTTGGGCATGGGTGATTCTCCTACTTCTTTTTTCCGGGGGCCAGCAGCATGAACATCTGCTTGCCATCCATCCGGGGGTTCTGTTCGACGATGGCCTGAGGGCCGAGACGTTCGGCAAGCTTACGACACTGATCTTCACCGATGTCTCGGTGGGCGATCTCGCGGCCGCGGAACCGCACCGTGATCTTGACCTTGTCGCCATCCGCCAAGAACCGCTCAGCGGCCCGCAGCTTCACGTCGAAGTCATGGTCATCGGTCTTGGGGCGGAGCTTGATCTCCTTGATCTCGACAATCACCTGGTTCTTGCGGGCTTCGGCTTCGCGCTTCTTCCGCTCATACTTGAGCTTTCCGAAGTCTGCGATGCGACAGACGGGAGGGCGCGCCATCGGCGCCACCTCCACAAGGTCCATGCCTCGTTCCCTCGCGAGCGCCAGCGCGTCGATCGTGTTCATCTCGCCCAGCCTTTCGCCGGCATCGTCGATGAGCAGGATGACAGGTACACGAATCCGCTCGTTTACACGGGGTTCGTTACGCTCGGGGGGGGACTGCATGGCATCACGCCGATGTGGGCCGCGCAAAAATTCTCCTGGTTACGGGTGGAAGGGGTACTGGGGGGTGGTTGGCACGGAGGGATTTGAACCCACGACCCCCGCCGTGTCAGGGCGGTGCTCTGCCGCTGAGCTACATGCCAGAGGGCCCGGGGGTCTACCTCCGGGCCTCCGGGCTGTCAAGGGCGTCAAACGCAAGCGCAACCGCCGCTCCCACCGCCTGCCAAGCGGCCTCCGGCGATGGGCTCGCTCCCGCACAGCGGACCACGTTGGTCACCCCGCCGTCCGTAATCCCGCACGGGGTGATGAGCTCGAACCCGCGGAGGGTATTCGTGAGGTTGAGCGCGAACCCGTGGATCGTCACGCCGCGGCGAACGTGCAGGCCCAAGGCCGCAATCTTGTTGCTCCCCACCCACACTCCCGGCGCTCCGGCCCGCCGGCACGCCTCTACCCCCACAGCCGCAAGCCACCCGATCAGGCCCGCTTCAATGGCGTGGACCGCGCAACGGATGCCCACCCCGGACACATCACGAATCAGGTACCCCACGAGCTGGCCCGGCTCATGGCAGGTGGCCAGCCCACCGCGCTCGCAGGAGACCAAGGCGTAGCCGGCCGTTCGGATGCGGTCCTCGTCGACCGCCACCTCGCGCCGCCCGAGCGTGACCACCGGGGGGTGTTCGAGCAGCCAGAGGGCGCCCGATGCCGCCCTCCCGATCACCAACTCCCGATACGAACGCTGCGCGAGCAGCGCCTCACCGTACCCCCAGAGTCCCCGCCATTCGATCTGCACGCCGCCGCCTATCCCGACGGATAGGCTGCGCCGGTGAACACCCCCGCGACCGACACGCTCGCCGCGCTCACTGACTCCCTTCGACTGGCGTGGATCACGGCCAAGGACTGGCTGCTGCCGGTGCTGCTCCTGTCCTTTGTGGGGGCGGTGCCCGAAGCGTGGCTGAAGTACAACGCCCGCGCCGTGTACCTCGAGCTTACCGGGGGCGGCGGGATGGACCTCGCGGCTCTGCAGTTCTTGGCCATGGCCGGGCTTGTGGGGCTGATGTTCTCCTTGGTGGCGCAGCTCGTGGGCGTGGCGTGGGCGTTCCTCGTCATCTCCGAGGTGGCCGCCGGAAGGCCCGCGGGGATCCGAGAAGGCCTTCGCCGCACCCTCGCCTGGCGCCTGCAGCTGAGCTGGTTGGTCTCCGCGTTCCTGGTGAGCACGGCGCACCGTATGTGGTTCATCGGCGGCTGCTTCCTGCTCGTTCCCTTCGGTTTTGCCCTTTCGGATGCCTACGAGGCCGGTACCGGAATGCGGGCGATCGGTCGGGCCAACCGACTCGGCTTTTCAGTCGGCCCCCGCGGCGGAAAGCTGGGTGTTCCCATGGCACTCGCCTCCACCGGCCTCCTGTTGGCCATCGGGGTGGCCGACACCGCCGTGCAATCGCTGTCGGTGATGTTGAGCCCCAGCGTGAACCTATCAGGCGGCATCGAGCTACTCACGAAGCTCACGACCTCGCCCGGCTCCGGCGCCGACGTCCTTGGCGACCTATTGCTCGCCCTCCTTCCGGAACCCTCCGTGTTCGGGGTGGTGGTCACGTTCATACTGGCCCCGTGGCCCGTGATCACGCAGCTGCTGGTGCTGGTGGTGCCGATCGTCGCCTACCACGACGCCGTCCGCATCGACTCCGGGCGTGAAGAACCGCTCCTCTCCGAGCCGGCTGGCTGATCGGAGCTACCCACCGATCGCGATTCGCGCGGGCTTACAGGCTGAGCAGAAAGCTCTCCAGATCGTCCACTTCCGCCGCAGTGAGCTCCCCTGTCGACCCCATGGCTCCGTCGGCCGCCGACCGGAGTACGTCGCGCAGCGTGCCCGCCGCCCCGTCGTGCAGGTACGGACTACTGGCCGAGATGCCCACCAGCGAAGGGGTGTTGACCCCCAAAAGCCCGTAGATGTCGTGGTTCTGATTGTCGGTGTACAGGGGTGCAGGGTGGCAGTCCGCGCAACCCACCGCGCTGCTCTCGAACAGCGCCTGCCCGCGTGCCAGCGCCGCGGGATCGAGGCCCGCAGTGGCCACCCGAACGGCCGGCAGACCCGTGATGAACGCTGCAATCCCCTTGGCGTCGGCTGTCGTCAGCGACGTACCACCCATGCGCCCCTGGCTCGTGACCAGCGCTTCGGCCGCCAGCGTGTCCACCCCGCTCGTCCAGGTGTAGGGAGCGGTCTCGGCGATGGCCGCAGCGAGCGACGGAGTCTGGAGTTGAGCGTCCACAAAGCTCCAAGTAAGCCCGTCGTTGCGGCCGTCGAAATGACACGTGGAACAGGAGACGCCGGCACCATCGGCCGCCATCTTGGAGCTCACCGCCGAATAGAACAGCAGGCGGCCCGCCTCCTGCTCGTCGCTGAGCCGATCGGTGATGCCCGCAAACACTGCCCCGCCTTCCATACTCGCGCTGAAGTCGCCGCTCGGGCTCGCGAGACCGACGTTGATCGCCTCCCGGGCCGAGCCCACGTCGATCTCACGCAGGCTGCGGTCGAGGAAGTTGTCGACAAAGGCCACGTCGTCGTCGAGGAACACGGCGCCGTGGGGCCCGGCCGACATCGAGGTGAACACGGCCGAAACCATGCTGAACCCTTCGTTGGTGGGGCCGATGTCGGTGAAGCCCGTATCGCCGCTCCCGTCGGCCCCGTTGTCGAGCGGCACCAGCGACACCACCACCGCCGTGGCCGACGACTCCATGGTGACCACCGCCACGTCGCCGCGCGGCGCGATCGTCACACTCGTGGGGTAGCTGCGCACGATCTCGCCGCCCGCCTTGATCGGCGACTCACCCGCGAGAAACATCGCGCGCGCGTCGCCCGCCACGCCACCGAGATCGTCGAGGGGCACCACCACCACCGCCGGATTGAAGCGGCTGGTGACGATCGCGTTGGACGAGGCGTAGCCGGAGGACACCACAGCGGTGCCAGAGTCCGGATCGTCCGCGGGAGTAAGGTTGTCGACGAACAGACCCGGGACGGCCAAAGTTTCGCCGTCGCTCGAAATCCAGAGGTCGCCCGTAAGGCGTGCCGAGAGGCGGTCGGTGCCTTCGGTGCCCGCGCCCGTCGGCTTCGGCAGGGCTACTGCTTGCGGGGTGGGAGACGTGACGTCGATCCGCGTGAGGAGGCCGCCCATCGCACTCGCAACGAAGACGGAGCGACCCGAGGGGTGCAGGGCCAGCCAGCTCGGCTGCCCGCCGACCGACCAGCGCTGCAGCTCCGCGAACGACTCCCCGTCGAGCTCGACCACGGCGTTCTCTTGACTCAGCGCTACGTACAGCCGGGTGCCATCCTCGCGGGCCACCACCCCCACCGGCTCCGCGCCGACGTCGACCACTTCCCGGAGCCGCAGGCTTACGCCATCGTCGTCGAGAACGGCGAGCGCGCCCTCGCCGCGCAGGGTGACAAACACCAGCTTTCCGGCACGCGCGATGCGTTCCGGCTGCACGCCCACCTCGGTGGAGACCACGGTGCCGCCGGCCACGTCGAAACGAGCCACCGCTCCGTGATCTTCGTCGACCACGAGAATGGCCGCCAGATCGCGGCTGCTGATGGCCGTTTGCGAGCCGGTGGGGAAGGTGGCTTCCGTGAGCGAACTGGAGCAGGCGGCGAGCAGTAGGAAAGAGGCCGAACCGAAAACGTGGCGCATTGCGCTCCCCCAGTGCCCGCCTCATCTTGACACGGGCTCAGGGCACCGGCCCGAGGTATCGTGAAATTGTGACGACCGTGACGCTCTTGTGGCTCGTGACCCGCACCTTGGCGAACGACCCTGAGTCGGCGGCAACCGTCGCCGAGCCAGCGGTGGTCGACCGTGCGGGAGCCGAAGCCGCCTACCTCGAGGCGCTCGCGGCGTGGAACCGCGGCGAGGTGTGGATCGCCCTGCGCCGGTCACGCGCGGCGCTCGCCCTCGACGCGTCGTTAGCACCCGCGCGCCTCTTGGAGGGACACGCGCTGATGCGCCTCGGAGAGCGCGCCGCCGCCGATGCTGCCTACAGCCTCCTCCTCAACGAGGACCTCGGAACCGACGACGCTCCCACCCGAGCGGCCGCCGAGCGTGCGCGCTCCCTCGTGAGGCAGAGAAATGCGAGGGACCAGCTCTCCGTGTTCGCCGCCACCGAGCTCGCCTTGCGTCCCACCGGTGAGGGGCTGTCGCCGGCGCTGGGCTACGCCGCCGGGGTGGGGGTGCCCCTCTCGAGCCTGTTCGGGGTTGCCGTCGAGATGAGCGCGTGGGACGCGAGCGCCGGAGATGCCGTCGTTGAGGGCCCCGTTTTCGATGTAATGGGCACGATGGCGGTACCGTTTCCTGCTTCGCCGTGGGCGCTACGACTCAAGGCGGGGCCCGCAATTTGGCTAACGGAGGGGCTCATCACCGGCGGGGAGCTGGTCCCCCAATTCGGGGTGCGTTCGGTGCTCGGGATCGACAGTCGCACGTGGAGTTTCGGCGGCTGGTTCGTCGAAACGGGCGGCTGGTTCTGGCCCGCATACATGCAGCGCCTTCCCGTATTGGCCTACACGTGGGACGTACGGGTGGGCGTGGTGGCCTGGTTTGGCGAAGGACGCCGCTGAGGGCGGCCAGCCGCCTCGACGCCCATCACGATCAGGGACAGGTTGCGTCGCTACTCGCGGTGCACGCGCCACCGGAGCACGTGACCGTGTCGCTGAGGGAGGCGGCGTTGGGGTAGCAGTAGGCGTCGGTGGCCGACGGGTTCTGCTGAATGTCGTAGCTGCTGTTGTCGTCGCCGCTCGGATCGTCTCCCCAGTCGCAGCCGACCGAAGACACGTCACCATAGTTCTTCGACGCGAGGTAGGCCCCACCTCCGATGGGGGAGGTGTTCCCCACCACGCCTGCCGCCCCCAGCGACGTCGCCGTGCAGCTCAGGAGGCCGACGTTCTCCATCCACACCCCTCCCCCCGCCGTGGTGGCCGTGTTCCCCTCGATCGTGCTGTCCACCAGCTCGAGCCAGCCGTAGCCGTACACGGCTGCGCCGCCGCCGTAACGGGTGCTGTTCCCGGTCACGATGCAGTCGACAAGGCTCACAGTTGGAGTGGTGGGAAGCATACCGTAGCTGGTGCTGCGGCTCACCACGAGGCCGCCGCCGGCGTTTGCCGAGGTGCCATTGCCGCCTGTGAGCGTGAGCCCCTCCACCGTAAGCGTTCCATCAACCACATAGGCGATCGAGCCGTTGGGGCCTCCGGAGTCGTGCGCGGTCGTCAATGTGGTCGCGGCAGCTCCGTTCCGGCTGCGGACGGTGATTTCCGAGGCCGGATCGGTAAACTCGAGCCGGCCGTACCAGGTGCCGTCGCAAAGCGTGAGCGTGCCGTCGCTCACCACGAGACCCGAAGAGGCTGAGTCGCCAATCACGACGGGGGCAGCCACCGTTCCGGCGGCGAGGATCGCTGACACATCAGCCGACACACCAGATGTGTCGGTCCACAGTGCCGTCCCCGCGTCATCGGAACTCGAGCCGTCACAATCCTGGTCGATTGAATCGCAGAGTTCGGGGCTGCTTGGCGACGACGCATCGTCGGCATCGTCACAATCTCCGCCAAGAGCAACGCCCATGCTGGGTGGGTCGCATTGGGTCACCAACGAGGCGTCGGCCCCGTAGCCATCGCTATCGGCGTCGGTGTACCAGTCCGTCTCGCCCGTCGAACCTGCCTCGTCCGTATCGGAGTCGCAGTCGTCATCCAGGCCGTTGCAGGACTCGACCGCGACGGGGCTCACGGCGGAGGTGGTGTCATCGCAGTCGCTCCCATCGGACACCGTTCCGGCCGGTGCGGAGCAGGCGAGCGTCGCCGTCAACGAGTCGCCGTACCCGTCGGCGTCGACGTCGGCGTACCAGGCGATCTCGTCGGCGGCTCCGGCCTCGTCCACGTCGCCGTCGCAGTCATCGTCCACGGTGTTGCAGGCCTCGCCTGCGGAAGGGTTCACGCCGGCATCGCTGTCGTCGCAGTCGTCACCTAAGACCACAGGGTCGGCCGGCTCGGTGCAGCTCGTCCACTCCGTAGCGGGGTCGCCGTGTCCGTCTGCGTCTGCGTCTGTGTAATACACGCCCGCGTCCACACTCGTATCAGGGTCGACCTCCGTGTCGCAGTCGTTGTCCTTGCCGTCGCAGAGCTCATCCGCCCACGGGTGTACCTCCCCGTCGCCATCGTCGCAGTCCAGCCAGCTCTCCACGTACCCGGCGGGTTGGTAGCAGCTGGCGAGGAAGATCGCCCCATCGCCGTACCCGTCGCCGTCGCCGTCGAAGTACCAGGCCAGCGTGGCCATGCCCTCATCCACTTCGCCACTGCAGTTGTTGTCCTTGCCGTCGCACACCTCTTCGGCGGCGGCGTTCACATCGGCTGCTTCGTCGTCGCAGTCCTCCGTGTTGTCCACGTACCCCAGCTCGCCCGTGCAACCCGAAAGGGGATTCGCGGCGTCGCCATACCCATCTCCGTCCCCGTCGCGAAACCAGAAGGGCAGCGCATCCTCGTCCACCCCGCCGTCACAGTCTTGGTCGAGTCCGTCGCAAACCTCGGGCGCATCTGGGGCAATCGCCGCATCGGCATCGTTGCAGTCCGTCCCACCGAACCCGGTCATGGCGTAGCCGTCGCCATCCTGGTCCGCATCATTGCCGTCGCAGTTCTGGTCCACACCGTCATACCAGACCTCTTCGGCCCCCGGGTTCACCGAGGCGTCCGCGTCGTTGCAGTCCCCGCCCTCCAAGGCGTACCCATCGGCATCCCCGTCGGTGAGCGCGGTGTCGCCAGAGTCCGATGTGTCAGATGTGTCAGATGTGTCGGACGTGTCGACGGCACCACCCGTGTCGCCGCCGGTGTCTGACTTCGCCGAGTCCTCCGACTCCGCACACCCAACGAGCAGCAAAATCACCAGCACGGAACACCTCGACATGAAGACCTCGCGCGCCTCGTTATGCCACGGAAAATGGCGACCGACGACCCCACGCACAAAGACGTTTCCCACTGGCTGCGTTCGGAGGGCCTGAGCAACCGTGAGGTCAGCGACCGGCTGGGCTCCGGTAAGGTGTGGGACGCCTCCACCCCCGTGACCAGCGGTGCACGCCCCTGGAGCCCGGGGCTTCGGTTGGAGGAATCGCGGCCGAGGTTCAATCCGTCGCTTCAACCGGCGGTGGTGCACCGCGAGCCCACCTTCTGCGTGGTCTACAAACCCTCGGGGGTGCTCTCCGTAGCCGCCCCGGGGCGTCGAGAGCTGAACGTGGTGGGAGAGGTTCGGCGCTGGCTCGGTGCAGCCTTCGCGGCGCATCGGATCGACGAGGGAACTTCGGGCCTGCTGTGTGTGGCGCTCACGGAGTCCGCGCAGCTGCACCTGAAGGCGCAGTTCGAACTTCATTCTGTCACGCGGCGTTACCTCGCCTGGGTTCGCGGGCGCTTTCCGGCGGGAGAACGCACCGTGGAGACGGGCCTGGTGCGTGATCGTGGAGACGGTCTGCGCGGCGTGGTGCCGCTTGGCCATCCCGAATCCAAACGAGCTTGCACCACCCTTCGCGCGGTGGAGAGTCGGGACGGCGGGAGCCTCGTGGAGGCTGTGCTGACGACCGGCCGAACCCATCAGGTGCGGCTGCACCTTGCCCACCTCGGATTCCCGATTGTCGGTGACCCGCTGTACGGAAAACAGCGGGCGCCCCGCCTGTTGTTGCACGCGACCCATCTTGGGCTGTGCAACCCCACGACCGGCGCAAGCGTCGCATGGACTTCCCCGCTCCCGGACGACTTTCTCCGATGTACGAGGCGGTGAGAGGACTCACGCCCGCGAACGGGCCATCGGGGAGCGCAGCGGCACGGCTGTGCCCATCGCCCGAGCCGCGATCGCAGCCGCTTTGGCGACCACATCCGTCCAGCCCCGCGCTGCAGCGCGCTCGCAGAGCCAGTGGAGGACCGGCCGGAGTTCCTCGCCGCACCGCTGCTCCAGTCCACGCTCGCGCGCTACGGACCACCATGCTCGACACGCCCGCTCGTCTCCCTCCTCCGCAGCGAGGGCGGCCCGTAGAACGCCGAGGTGCATCCACAAGGCGTGGCGGGGGTTCGATTGCAGGGCGGCCTCGGCGATTTCGAGGTCGCCCTTCACCCGCGATGTTTCCCCGCGTGCGAGGCCGAGCAAGGAGAGCCGCATCGCTGCTTGGGCGCGCGCCGTATGCTGAGAGCGTTCCTCCGCGAAACGAAGTGCCCACCTAGCGATCTCGTCGGCGGCGTCGAGCCTTCCGGCCCGTTGCTCCAACTCGATCAGCATCAGGCGGCAACGCATCTGGAGTTGGTCCGCACCGAGGGTCGCGGCAATCGCGGCCGCCGTTTCGAGATCATGACGAGCGCGCTCCGTTTCCCCACGCGCCAAGTGCAGCATGCCCCAACTGCTCGTGGCCTCCGCGATACGCCGGGTGTCACCACTCGCACGGCTCACCTTCTGTAGTCGTTCAACCTGCCTTTCAACGTGGTCTACCTGGCCGGATTCGAGCATCGCCTCCACCAGGCCGCAGAGTGCCTCCGCTTCGAGCACCAGTTCCCCGCGGTTGAGGCGCAACATCTCTCCCCAGTGGGCCAAGGCGCGACTGTGCCTCCCTTCGGCGCGCGCCACGCGGGCTCGCTGCCCCGCGACATCGAGGAGACCGGAGCGGTCCCGAAGGGACTCGAAGGTCTGATACGCGGCGTCGAGGTCCCGTGCGGCCCCGTCCATGTCGCCCAGCTTCCGCGCGCAACGACTGCGCAACACACGCAGCCGCGCCCGTGCGAGCCGATCCCCCTCAATGGTGGCGAGAGCGTGGTCGATCAACGACATCGCCCTGTCGTGCTGTCCGCACTCGAGCAGGCTCTCGGCATGAACTCGCCGGGCCTCCAAGCGCGCCGTCGGAGAGCCAGCCGCATCGGCGGCTTCGATCGCGATCACCGCGGCCGGCAGGGCATCGCGGGCGCGCCCCCCGCCGTTCATTCGTGACACGGCCTGAAGGAGGGGGCGTAGCGCCGCGAGGCTGTCGCCCGCGCGGTGACGGTGCATCCCGAGGCGGAGATCGACATCGAGCCCCGTGCTCACTCCCAGTTCCTGCCATGCGTCTGCAATGCGGCCATGCAGCTCGGTGGGGCTCGACTGGAGTTGGAGCTGTTTAAGGCCCGCATCACGAACACTTGACGACTCGATCACCAGCGAAGCAACCTCTTCCACCACCAGACCCGTGGCGAGGAGCGCATCCACGCCGGCGTCGTTCACGGCCCGAACGAGCGCCACGGGGGGTTCGGGACCGGCGAGCAGGCAGACATCCAGCGCCTCGCGCGCGGCGGCAGGATCGGTGCTGCCCTCGAGCGCCGCAGTGAGGCGGCGCAGCACCAGGACGTCCTGATCTTTCGGCATCGCTTCGGCGAGGCTGACCTCGGGGCGGAGGGTGTACTGACCGCGCTCACTGACCTGAAGAAGCCGCCGGGACGCCCACTCGCGCAACAACAGGCCGGCGCCGCGGGGGTCGCCCTCGTACTCGATGGCCAAGAGCCGAGCGAGCTCAGGTTCGAGCGCAAGTGACTCCTGAACCACCCGCCGAGTTTCGGTGAGGTTCAGCTTACGCAGGCCGATTCGCCGCGCCCCACGCTCCTGAAGCCCCTCGACTTTGCGCCGCACGGCGGCATCCGCGGCGATCGCCTCCGCCGCCACCGTGCAGACGACCAGAATCGGCCGCTCGCCCACCGTCCGGTCGAGTAGGGCCTCCGCGATCGCGAGACCATCGCCAGCGGCTTTAGCGAGATGCACGTCCTCCAAAATGAGGCAGCTTCCCCCACGCCACGCGCGCGCGTCGAGGTATCGATACAGAAACGCGAGCGCCACTGCGTCGCTGACCGGCGCTTCACCCTCCCGAAGGTAGCCGCACCAGCGCGCCAGCACCGCTGCCTCCTCTTGGACCGAGGCCGACACCACCTTGCGATCCCGCGCGATCCACCTCGCAAGTCGGTGCTCGATACCTTCTCGTGTATCATTCCATGGCACGAGGATGTCGCGAACTGCGCCGCGATACCCATCATCGATCGAAGCGGGGTTGCGGTATCGAAGGCGCACGGCCTCCATCCACCCCCCCTCCTCGAGCGCAAGCGCGATTGAACGGGTGAGGCGCGACTTCCCGCTCCCGGTTTCCCCCACGACCAGCACGACACGCGGTTCGGTGAGCGCGATGACCTCCCGTGCCGTGTCCCACAGGATCTTGCGCTCGCGCTCACGCCCCACCATCGGCACTTCGCGCAGGGCAAAGATCGGGAGCGAGTGTCGGGACAGCGCTTCCCAACCCCGTTCGGGAGGGGGGGCCGCCGGAATGGTGTCGGGCGCCACCCTGTTCCACCGCGGCGCACCCTCTGCCCGCGGCCCAGATGGCTCCGGCGACGACAAGGGGTACTCTCCGGTCGCGAGCACCGGACCCGTGGAGGCATTGGTATGTTGCGACGGGGACATCGCCCGCACCCGACCCTGGAACGAGATTCCTTGCACCGCGTCGCGGAGCGCCCGGCGCACGTCGGCCGCCCGATCAAACCGCTGGCGAGGTTCGGGGTCTAGCAGGGCGGCAACGAGCTCCACCAAGGGGCCGGGAATCTCGTCGCTCGCCACCAGCCGCGGAGGGGGGCGCTGCCGTGCTTCGAGCAGCTCCTGCCTCCCCTCCCCCGGATGCGGCCTCTCCCCAGAAAACGTCTCGTAGAGGATGAGACCCAAGGCATACAGGTCGGTCCAAGGGCCGAGATCCTGCGTTCGCCCCAAGAGCTGCTCGGGAGCCATGTAGCCGGGCGTGCCCGAGATCACCTTGCGGTCCCGGTTGAGCTCCGCCAGCGCGTCAGCCACCCCGAGGTCGGCGACCCATGCGTGTACCAACCCGTCGGTGGCCGCGTGCAAGAGGATGTTCCCCGGCTTGAGGTCCTGGTGCAGCATCAGGCGGGCGTGGATGGCGGAGAGGGCGTCGAGGACCTCGTCGAGGATCCGGAGGACTTCCGCGATCGGGGGCCGCAACTGCAGGAGGTCGCCGAGGTTCCCGCCCACTGCGTAGCCGAGCGCCACCCACGGCTCCCCCGTGGGGAGCGTCCCGCTGTCCACAACCGGGATCACGTGGGGGTGGACGATCCGCGCGCTAATCGCCACCTCCCGCGCGAACCTCGCGCGGAAGCGTCGATGGATGGCGAGGTTCGGGCGAACGACCTTGATGGCGACCTCGGTGTCGAGGAGCCGATCTTCCGCGTGGTAAACCACGCCCGTGGCTCCCTCGCCTAAGAGGCGAGTGGCCAGGTACCGGTCGGGGAGAGTGGGCAGGAGCGTCGAGATGGGGTCGACCTATCGCCGATGCGGGGCGCGGAACCCCGTCAGCACCGGTTTCTCCCGCTTGCCACCGTTCGCCGATTGGCCGGGCTGCCGCTTCATGTCGAGCTTGCCGGTAACCACGACCTTCTCGCCTCCGAGCTTGAGGACCTCGTTCGTACCACGCACGTCCGTGCCCAGTCGAACCTCCTGGTCGCCGACCATCACGGAAACGTGCCCGAGCTGGGCTCCGCCAGCTTCGGCCGGCCGTGGCACGTAGATTCCCACCAGGGTGACCTCCTGCCCGTCGTGGACATCTAGGTCGGCACCGCGCGCGATCTGCTCGATGGTGCCGTCATTCTCCTTGGCGGCCTGCAATGCGTCGACCGCCTCCTCCCTCTTCTTCAAGTTCTCGTCGGCGGACCTCTCGGCCACTGCGGCCACCTCGGCTTCCCGCGCCAATGACGCCTTCTTGGCGGCCTCGGGCTCCTTCTCGACCTCGTGCTCCACCTCCGCCTTACGGCTTTTCACGGAGGCAACCGCCGCCTCCGCGGTCGCACGCTCGTCGGCCAGCTTCTCCGCCCGCCTCCCCTCGGAGGCGCGCTTGGCATCGGTGGCCGTGGCTGCGTCCTGCCCCTTCGCCTCTTTGCCCGCACCGTTGACTCCCGGCGCCGGCTTGCTCTGCCCGCCCGCGCCCGGCTTCTCCGCCGTGGGCAAGGCCGGACCCTTCACGGCGCTCGCCGCCGCCCCCGCCCGTGATGCAGGACGCTCCCGCCTGCCCTCCGTTTCTACCACCTTCTTCTCGGCCTCGGCCGCCTTCCCCGTGGCTTCCACGGCCCGGCTCGCCGTGGCCAGCACCTTGCCACGAGCCGACTTGCCGCGATCGCCCAAGTCGGCTTTGCCCTTCCCCACCAAGGAGCGCCCGGCCTCCACTTTGGTCGCGGCGTGCTGATGTTCGGCCTCGGTGGCGTCCACCTTCCGCTCCGCCGCCGTCTTCTTCGCCATCGCTGCCGCCGCTTCGCCCTT
Organism: Deltaproteobacteria bacterium; assembly: GCA_947484175.1. Classification (GTDB taxonomy): domain Bacteria; phylum Myxococcota_A; class UBA796; order UBA796; family SXON01; genus SXON01. The sequence goes on along the minus strand of CANKOI010000055.1, from coordinate 17,914 downwards.
CTGACCTGCCACGCCGGCCGCTCGCTTGCCGGGCGGTGTGGCCGCCAACTTTTCCGACGGCGCCTCCTTCTTGGCCTTCGCCTCGTCGACCTTGCCCTTCCCCGCCGGCTTCCGCTCCGCCACCTTCGCTCGGGCGTGCGCGGCGGCTTCCGTCTCCTTCTGCTTCGTGGCCGTCTCTACGTCCCGTTTCTTCCGCGAAGCCTCAGCCTCCAACACGGACTTCTGCTTCTCGTCGAGCTCCGCTCCCTTGGTTCCTTCGGCCTGGGGCTTCGCCGGCTTGCCCTTCTTGGCGAGCGCTTGGGCGTCCGACTTGGCCTGCGCGCGCAGCTCGTCTGGGCCCATCCGGGAAGGGTCCTTGGCGGCGCTGGGCTGCTGCTCCGCAAGCAGGTCCTTCAGGCCGGAGTTGCCCACGTTCGCCTGCATGTCCGCGGTCGTTCCCTGCTGCAGCTTCACCGACGCGTCGGGGAGCGGCGCTTTACCCTCGATTCCCGGCGAGCCCTTCACCCCCGTAGGCGCCCGCTTTTTCTGAAGCAGGTCGTGGTCTTTTTGCGCCATCGCAGCATCCGAGAGTGAGGCCTGATCGTAGCACGGGCCCAGAGCCCATGGGGGCGTCCGTGGGCCCCCGGGTTAGTCGCGCCGCATGAAGGTAGCCGGAAAGCACTGGAAGACCGTCTGGTGGGAAGAAGGACGCGTTCGGATGATCGACCAGCCGCTCCTCCCCCATCAATTCCGAATCGTCGACCTCGCCGACCACCACGAAACGGCCGCCGCGATCCGTGACATGACCGTACGGGGCGCAGGGGCCATTGGCGCCACCGGTGCCTTAGGCATGGCCCAGGCCGCGGTACGCGCGCCCGACGTGGGCTTCCATGCCTTCATCGCCGAGGCGGCGAACCTGCTCCGGAGTACCCGCCCCACGGCGCAGAACCTCTTCGCTGGCATCGACCACGTGCTGGCCGCCATCGCGGCTGAGGGCTCCAACCTCCCGCGCGCCCGGGATGCGGCGGTCGCCGCCGGCTTGGCCTTTGCCGATGACGACGCCGAGTCGTGCCGGCGCATCGGCGAGCTGGGTGCGCCGCTGCTCGCAGACCGGCGCCGCGTGAGCACCCACTGCAACGCCGGCTGGTTGGCGTTCGTGGACTGGGGCAGCGCGCTCTCGCCCGTGTACGCGGCGCGGCGCGGCGGGGTGGACGTGAGCGTGTGGGTAGACGAGACGCGCCCCCGGCAGCAGGGAAGTCAGCTCACCGCCTGGGAGCTGGGCCAGGAGGGGGTGCCGCACCAGGTGATCGCGGACAACGCCACGGGCCACTACATGGCGCGCGGCGAGATCGACATCTGCATCGTGGGCAGCGATCGAATCGCCGCCAATGGCGACGTGGCCAACAAGATCGGCACCTACACCAGCGCCCTCGCGGCCGCGGCCCACGGCGTGCCCTTCTACGTGGCGGCCCCAACTACGACGATCGCGATGCACACCGCCACCGGGGCCGACATCCCGATTGAGGAGCGCCACGAGGACGAGGTGTTGTACGTGTGGGGGTGGAGCGACGAAGGAACGTTCGTGCGGGTACGCACGGCACCCGCAGGCAGCCGCGGGCGCAACCCCGCTTTCGACGTGACGCCAGCCGGACTGATCGCCGGCATCATCACCGAGCGGGGCATCGTTGCGGCCACTCCCGAGGGAGTAGCCAGCGTGGCGCGAGGCTAATCCTGCGGTGGAAAGAGCTCGCCCAGCAGGCGCAGCAGCAACCGCTGGGCCGCTGCGTCGGCCGTGACCCGGAGCGCCCTCTCCGCGGCTTCATCCCCGGTGGGAGACTCGGCCGTGGCACTCACGGTGAAGCCCTTCAACGAGGTGGAGCGAGCGGGCAGGCGAACTTTCTCCACGACAAGGGTGCGGGACACGCGGCGTAGCGTGCCCTGGGCCGAGGAATCGCCATCGGTCTCCGCCCGGTCGAGGCGAGCGAACAGGATCGTGTCGGCCGAAGCGTGGCCCGGAGCGACCCACTTCAGCCCCGCGTCCTCGATGTATCGGCGGACGATCTGCTCATCTTCCGGGTGTACGGGCAGCTTCCAGTGCACGCTCACCGTACGGATGGGCTCCGCGAAGGCCCTGCCTTCGTCGACCTCCATCCACTGGCGGAAAACGCGCCGAACGATGTCAGTCGGGAACGTGGCGTTCGCCCACTGCGCGGCTTCGCTGAGCACGGCCACTGACCAGCGGTGCGGCTGCGTGCTGCGGAGGGGGTCGGCTTCCACAACAGCGCCCGACACCGCCACGATGGCGCGGAGCCCGTCCACGATGTCGGTGTAGCCGAGCCGTTCGGCCTCTCCCAGGCAGGCCTTCCACACGCCATGCGCTTGGTCCCCCTTCGCCACCTCCTCGGCCTCTTCCACAGCGATGCGACACGTCTCCAGATGCCGTTCCGAGGGTTCGAGGGCGTCGATCAGCCCCGCGAACGCGACGGCGAGCAGCGCGATCATTCGGCCGACTGCCGACGGAGCTCGGCGCTCCGAAAGCGGAACCAGCCGAGGTACTGGTTCTCCCACCAGCGGTCCATGGTGATGTTGACGAGCTCGCCGGAGAGGGCGGTGCGGTACAGCTCGTCCCCGAATTCCCGACCCGTGATCCAGTCGCGCACTACGAACTCCTCCCCATCGAATTTCGCGTACTGAGCGTAACCGTAGGTCCAGCTTCCGGTGTTCACGTACCGCACGCCGCCTTGGTTCAGCACGCCCGGCATGTGGGCGTGGCCGCACACCAGAGTGGAAGCGCCCAGCTGCTGCGCACCGCGGAGCGCGGGGAAGAGCATCGACATCGGGTCGCCCGACTCGGAGCGCACCCAGTAGCTCACCCAGTCCTCGGCTCGTTGCGCCATCTTGGCGAGCCCCACCCGGCGAAACACCCAACTGCGAAACTTCAGGAGGTGCCACCACTTGTGGAACGCCCAGTACACGAGGCGATTGGCCGGCGTGTAGAACTCGTGCAGCGGCATCCGCACCCAGCCGACGATCCGCTCGATCGCGTGGTGGATGCGGGTGATCAGGGCGCTGCTCTGCAGCTCCGGGCCGATGAAAGGATCGAACTGGTGTCCGTGCTGCACCACGATGTCGGGCCCGATGCGCAGCGTGCTGCAAACATCCCAGCGAAACAGCTCGTGAAACAGGGCGATGTCGTGGTCGTGGTTGCCGTAGATGTAGGTGACGCCATTCCGATCGGCCAACTCCGAGAGCGCCCGCAGGAGCGGCCCGTGGGCCTTGAGCACCGAGGTGAGGTCCCATGCTTGATAGAAGTCGATCGCGTCACCCACGATCACCAGTCGGGCGCCTTCGTCGCGCACCCGCGCCAGCAGCTCCAGCAGGGCCTGGTCCTTCCGCATGAAGATGTCGCTGCGCGAACCATCACCAAGGTGCAAGTCGGAGATGAAGTAGATGGGTCGGTCCGCCGCGATGCGTTTCTCGCGGGTGGCCTCCATCGGCTGAGACCAAGACCAGGACATGCAGCCAGCATAGCCCCCATCCTGCCGCCGCCACAGGAGTTAGCACCGCCGCCATGAAACGACTGTTCCCGGCCCGCGCCACCTTCATCGGCTCGTTTGTCGACGATGTGCCGTTCTCAACGCTCCCCGACGTGGTCTTCGCCGGCCGCAGCAACGTGGGAAAATCAAGCGCAATCAACGTGATTGTGGGGCAAGCGATCGCCCGGACCAGCAGCACCCCCGGTCGGACGCAGGCGGTGAACGTCTTCGAGCTCGACGGTCGTCTCCGCCTCGTGGACCTTCCCGGCTACGGCTACGCGAAGGTGTCAAAGGCGATGCGCGATGACTGGCGCAAGCTGATCGGCGGCTACCTGAGCGACCGGCCGCAGATCAAGCTCGTGGTCGCGCTCCTCGACGCCCGCCACCCGCCTTTCGAGCTCGACGCCACGCTGCTCCGCCAGCTCGGCGAGCTGGGGCTCCCCGTGCTCGGGTTGGCCACGAAGGTGGACGACGTGCCTCGCCAAAAACGGAACAGCACCGTGGCGGCACTGGCCGCCGCCCACGGGCTCCCCGCAGACAGCGTGATTCCTTTCTCCAGCACCGACAAGATCGGCCTCGAGGAAGCCCGAGAGGCCATCGCCTGGTCGGTAAGCGGCTAGAACTCGGTGCCGGGAACCACGACGATGATGTCGAGCGTGTCGAGCAAGATGCTCTGGTCGCCCAGCACGTTGAGGGTGAGCCGGAAGAGCTGATCTTCGGTGAGTGCGGCCACGCCACCCCGGAAGGTGAGCGTGAAGGTGAGCAGCTCCCCTTCGTCGTCGGCGCCGAGGCCCTCGTAGTACTCGGGCTCGATGCTCTGCACGAACCCGTACACGTCGCCCGTCACGCTCAGGTCAACGCGCTCGAAGCGGACGCCCGACACGAGCTGGGTGATGGCGTCCACGATCGTGGTGCGGAACTCCGTGCTGCTGCCGCTCCACGTCTCCACGACCGGCTCGTCCGCCACGCCGTCGCCATCGAGATCGGCGAGTGAGCCGATGTCGGTCGCGAACTGGACCATCTGGGGGTAGCCCGTGGTGCCGTTCACGCTCACGCCCACGAAGTAGGCGCCGAGGTCGGTGAAGGCCGTCCTCGCGTCGGACATACCGGCGTCGATCGGGCAGCCGCCAGGGGTGCTGTTGTAGGACGGGTTGGAGGACTCCGGATCTCGCAGGTAGTTGTCGCCCGCAAGTACGATGACCGGAAGCGAGTACTCGCGGAAGCCCATGCCGCCGAGCGTGCCGCCGTCGGGCGTGGTGCTGACGTACTCCGAACCGCCGGAGCCACCGAAGGGATCGGCCGCGTCGGCGACGAAGGGCACCACATCCGTGGAGGAGTCGTAGTTGCCGTCGCAATCCTGGTCGTACCCCGCGCCCGAAGCCGCCTGGTAGATGGCCTCGGTGCCGGACTCTGGGCCGTCCGCCCCGCTGTGGGTCGTGAGGGTCGAGAAGCCGGTCTGGACCAGCGTGGTGTCGGTGGTGACCTGCTGGAGGAGGTAGAACGGCTTGTCGGAGCCGGGCGAGCCCATGCTGCCGTAGGCGTAGTCGTCGTGACCGGACACGCCGTAGCCAGCGTCGGGGAGCAGGGCCTCGAGCTCACCCACCATGGTGTTGAACTCCGAGGCGACCGCCGTGATGGTGCCACCCATCGAGCAGGTGGTGTCGATGATGAAGCCGATGTCGCCCCGGTCGATCGAGAGCTCGAAGTCGAAGTCGTGCTCCAGCGAGGTGCGCTCGCCCACCTCCACGTAGATGCCGTCGATGATGCTCAGCTCGTCGAGCGGATCGGTGCCCGCCGTGAGCTCGCCGCCGTCGGAGAATCCGTCGCCATCGGTGTCGCTGTCGTAGGGGTCGGTGCCGAGCACCAGCTCGTCGGCGTCGGTGAGCGCATCGCCGTCGCTGTCGAGGTCCTGGTAGTCGTACTTGCCGTCGTTGTCGGTGTCGCGCGGTTCGGTGGTGGTGTTGCCGCCCGTGCCGCCTTCGTCGCTGTCGCTCACCCCGTCGTTGTCGGAGTCGGTGTCGAGGTAGTCGGCGGTGCCGTCGCCGTCGCTGTCGCGAGGGTCGCTGTTGAAGGCCGTGGTGCCACCCTCGTACACGTCGCCAATGCCGTCGCCATCGGAGTCGGTGTCCATGTAGTCGGCCACACCGTCGCCATCCGAGTCGGGAACGATGCACGCGCCGATCTCCTCGAGGTCGGAGATGCCGTCGTTGTCGTTGTCGTTGTCGGCGTAGTCGTCGAGCCCGTCGGCGTCGGAGTCCTGACCTGCCTTGCCCCCCGACTCGTCACCGTCGGAAACGCAGTTGTTGTCGCTGTCCACATCGAGGAAGTCGGCGACGCCGTCGCCATCGCTGTCGACCGGCATGGTTTCGAGCTTGTTGTCGCCGGCCTCGGCCTTGTCCTTGAGCCCGTCGTCGTCGGAGTCGAGGTCGTCCATGTTCGCCTTGCCGTCGCCGTCGGCGTCCTCCGACCCCTCGTGAACGTCGAGGATCGTGTCGCCATCGGCATCGTTCTGCTCCACGATGAACTCATCGGGAGCCGTGTCGCCCGTATCGGTCTTGGCCGTGTCGGCCGCCGGCACGCAGGCTGCGAGGAAGAGGAGCACGGACGGGGGGAGCAGTCGGAACATGGTGTACCTCGAGCGCTGCGAGGATAGCCCGATCGGGAGGGCTTTCACAAGCGATCATTCGCAGTACGCCCACCATCGCGGAGTGTGACGGTATGCCCTACGATCGCCCCGATCATCACACGAAGAAGGCGAAGGCGCAGGGTTTTGAGGCGAGGAGCGTGTTCAAGCTCGAGGAGCTTGACCAGCGATTTCGGCTCGCCCGACGTGGGCTATCTGCCGTGGACCTCGGCTGCTTTCCCGGCAGCTGGAGCCGCTACCTGCTTCGACAGGGGATGAAGGTCGTGGGGGTAGACCTCAAGGCGCCTGCGTTCGGGGGCGGCGTGTGGATCGCTCGCTCCGTGATGGAGGTGGAGGCCGAGGAGCTAGTCGCCGCGGTGGGGCCGGCAGCCCTCTTCGTGAGCGACATGGCTCCCAATACGTCGGGCAACCGATTCACCGACCACATTCGTCAGATCAGGCTGGCCGAACGTGCGCTCCTGCTCGCGGAGCAGTGCCTCCAGCCGGGGGGCGACTTCGTGGCGAAGGTGTTCGATGGGGAAGAGGCGTCCGTCTACGTGAAGGCCGTCGAGGCTCACTTCGAGGCCGTAAAAAGGGTGAAGCCCGAGGCCACTCGCGACCGAAGCGTAGAGTTCTTCGTGGTTGGTCGCGGCTTCCGGGGATCGACATCGCAACGTGCCGAGCGCCCCGCCCCGGTATAGACGCGCGGCTCGCTCCCGGAACCCCCTTGCGCGTGCTGCTCGCCTACTCCGGAGGTCTCGACACCTCCTACCTCCTGTGCCGACTCGTCCACGAAGGCCACGAGGTGCATGCCGTGAGCGTAGACACGGGGGGATTTAGCCCCGAGGAGCGGGAGGCCACGGCCACCCGCGCACACGCGATGGGCGCCAAGGTGGTGCGGTGTATCGACGCACGCGAACGGGTGTATCAGCAACACATTTCGTGGCTCATCAAGGCAAATGTTCGCCGGGGAGGCGTGTATCCCCTGTGTGTCGGCGCCGAGCGGGTGGTGCAGGCGCAGGTGATCGCAGAGGTGGCGCGTGAGGTCGGTGCGGACGCGGTGTGTCATGGGAGTACCGGCGCCGGCAACGACCAGATCCGTTTCGATGTGGCGGTACGCACCCTCCTGCCGGGTGCCCGACTGCTCACGCCCATCCGCGACGAAGGCATCCAACGCGAGACCAGCGCGGCCTACCTCGCGGCAGCCGGCTTCCCGATCTCGGCCGAACGAAAGGACTACTCGATCAACCAGGGGCTCTGGGGCGTGACCATCGGCGGTCGGGAAACGCACGACCCCTGGGCCTGGCTACCCGAAGAAGTGTGGCCCACGACCGTGCCTCCGGAGCGGGCGCCGGCCGGCGGCGAATCGGTGGAGCTGCATTTTGAGCGCGGCGAAGTGGAGGGGGGGCTCGGTACGGTGGAGCGGCTCAACGAGTTGGGCGCGAAGCACGGCGTGGGTCGAGGGATGCACCTCGGCGACACCATCCTCGGAATCAAGGGGCGAATCGCCTTCGAAGCTCCCGCAGCGGCCATCCTTCTCGACGCACACCGGGAGCTGGAGAAGCTCGTGCTCACCCGCCTCCAGCTCACGCAGAAGGAAGTGCTCGGATCGACCTACGGGGCGCTGTTGCACGAGGGTCTCTACTTCGACCCCGCGATGCGCGATCTAGAGGCCTACCTCGCGTCCACCCAGGTGCGCGTAAGCGGCGACGTAAGGGTGCACCTTGAGCAGGGCCGCGTGGAGGTTCGGGGGGTGCGCTCCCCATGGTCGTTGATCAACGCCAGCGCGGGAACCTACGGCGAGACGAACCGCCTGTGGTCCAACGAAGACGCCCGCGGCTTCAGCAACGTGTACGGACTCCAAGGAGTGCTGGCGGCGCGCGTGGGGGGGTAGACGACCGCCGTCGTCAGAGTTTGGTGGGATCGCGAGGGTCGCGGACATCCGTCAGCGAACACATGCTATGCGAGCGCCCCGTGAATACCGACCTCCGCGACGACCCTCTGCCGTCTACCGCGCTGGGTCGCCGTGTCGCCTCCTGGCTCAACGATCCCCGCGATGTGCCCTTCGTGTACCTGATGGCGCAGTGCTTGGCCTTCCAGGTCTTTGCCGTCGGGCTCTTCTTCCTCGGCGACTCGGCGTGGCTGGCCGCTCCAATCTACTGGGCCGCCTGGGGCTTCGGCTTCGTGGACCGCTTCATCCTCATGCTGCACTGCACGAGCCATCGAAAGCTGTTTCGCAACCGGCACCTCAACCAGCTCATCCCGTGGGCCATCGGACCGTTCTTCGGGCAAACCCCGGAAACGTACTACGCGCATCACATGGGCATGCACCACCCCGAGAACAACCTCGGAACGGATCTGTCGACCACCATCCGCTACCAACGGGACAGCGTGCGGGGCTGGCTCCACTACTTTGCCCGTTTTCTCTTCGTGGGAGTCCCGGCACTCGCCCGCTACCACCGCGACAATGGCAACCGGAAGTTGCTCCGCCGGTTCGTCGTCGGCGAGTCGACGTTCTGGGTCACGTCCGGCGCGCTCCTCTTGGTAAACTGGCAGGCCGCGCTCATCGTCTTCGTAGTGCCCGTGGTCACCATCCGCGCGCTGATGATGGCGGGGAACTGGGGCCAACACGCCTTCGTCGACACCCGCGACGCCGGAAACGCCTACCGCAACTCGATCACCTGCATCAACACCCGGTACAACCGTCGCTGCTTCAACGACGGTTACCACATCCTCCACCACATCAAGCCGCGCACCCACTTCAGCGAGTACCCAGCCGAGTTCGAAGCGAACAAGGCTGAGTACGGAAGGCAGGATGCCATCGTTTTCGAGGGCATCGACTTCTTCCAGGTGTGGTTGTTCCTCATGCTGGGGCGCCACGACTGGCTGGCGAAACGCATGGTGCGACTGCCTGGGGCCCCCGTGCGCGACCAGCAGGAGACGGTGGCGTTCCTGAAATCTCGCCTCCTCCCGGCCACCGCCGAGGCCGATCTCACGATGTCCGCGAAGTAGACGAAGGCGTGACGCCCACGGGCTACAATGGGCGCGTGTTGCCCCTTCTCCTCGCTGCCTGCACCGGCTCGCAAACCATCGGCACCGACAGCCACGAGACCGGTGACAGCGCATCACCGGCCGACACCGCGGGGGATACCGGCGGCGCTCCTCCTCGGGATATCGACGAAGACGGGTACCCGGCCGGCGAGGACTGCATGGACCTCAACGCCGCCGTTCACCCCGGCGCGGAGGAGCTGTGGAACGAGCTCGACGACGACTGCGACGGAAAGTTCGACGCCGACGGGGAGTGGTCAGGCACCCTGAACGTGGAGACGGCGGCCGTATACGAGGGCAAGCGCTACAGCTTCTCCACCACCTGCCCGTTCACCGGCGTCCGCGCGGTCGGCGCCTTCGACTGGGTCGTGGTGTGTACGTCAGACGGGGGCGACGAAATGGCCCAACTCCTCCTCGGCGCCCTGTACACGCTCCGCCCGCGCGAGCAAGCCGTGGAGCTGGAGCGGTGGGACGGCGACGTGATCCTGGAGAGCTCCAGCGGCTGGGACACCGACGCCGACGGGACGATCCTCTGGTCGACGTTCGACCGGGCCCTCGTCGCGGTGAGCCTGTCGGCGGCCTCGTTGTCGATGGGAGTGGAAGGGACGATTTTGCGCCAGTAGCGGCGCCCCCTTGCACCCCCCGCGCAGTCGTATAGACCCGCGCCCTCCCCCGGGCTCCGCCGTGAAGGTCCTGCTCAACAAGGTCGCATCGGCGACCCGCAACTGCCGCTTGGCGCGAGAAGTGACGCTCAGCTCCACCATCGTGGCCGAGGAGGGCAGCGTGCTCGCCGTGCGGGCGCTCGACCGAAAGAGCACCTACAACGAGTTGGAAGATGTGCACGGCCGTATGGCCACCGTGAACGAAGGAGACATCGTGGCGGGCGTGCTCGGCGAGCGGCGCGCGCTGCATGGCTACACCGGCATCGTGCCCAGCCAGATCGCGGTGGGGGACATCCTCCACCTCCTGAACCTCGGCGGCGTGGTGGGGCTGTGCACCAGCTACAACCCCGACGTCGGCCCCGCGTGCCGCGCCGAAGTTTTGGGGCAGGTACTTACCTTCCCGCACCTCGGCGAGCGGCGCGGCGTGCCTGCGAACATCAAAACCAACGCGCTCCCCGGAGCCGCTTACATCGACCACAGCGTGCCGATCGTGGCCGTGAGCGGCACCTGCATGAACTCCGGAAAGACCTTCGCAGCGTGCGAGATCATCCGGGGGCTCACGAAGCGGGGCTTCCGCGTGGGCGCGGCCAAGCTCACCGGCGTTTCGCTCCGGCGCGACACACTCAAGATGGAAGACGTAGGCGCCGTGCGTGCGCTCTCCTTCAACGACGCCGGCATCGTATCCACGCGCCGCGCCACCTCCCTGCCCGTGGCGCGTGGGCTGGTGCAAGCGCTCAACGAGCCGGTACACGGCGTGGGCATCGATGTGATCGTGGTGGAGCTGGGAGACGGCGTGATGGGCGAGTACGGCGTGGAGGAGATTCTGCGCGCGGCCGACCTGATGAGGCACACCAAGGTGCATGTGCTCTGCGCGAACGATCCGGTGGGAGCGTGGGGTGCTTCCCGGTACTTCCGCGAGGACCTCGGGTTGTCGATTTCGGTGATCAGCGGGCCTCAGACCGACAATGCCGTGGGGCGGAGCTTCGTGGAGGATCAACTCGGCCTGCCCGCGCTCAACGCCCGCACGGGCGGCGACGCGCTGGCCGCGAAGGTGGCCGAATTGGTCGAGGCGGCCCGCAGTGCGTGAGCGGGTGCGGGCCGCGGTGATCGGCGCCTCCGGCTACACGGGAGCGGAAACGCTGCGTTGGCTCTTGGGGCACCCGGCTGTGGAGGTCGTGGGCGCCACCGCCCGCACGCACGCCGGCCGGCCGCTGGCGGAGCTGTGGCCGCAATTCTACGGAAGTTCCCTCGTGCTGTCCGCCGAACCCCCTGAAGCGGACGTGCTGTTCCTCTGCCTTCCGCACGGCGAGGCCGCTCGCCTGGCACCCTCTCTTCAGGCGGAGTGCATCATCGACCTCTCGGGCGATCACCGGCTCCCCGAACCCAGTCACAGCGAGCATTACGGCTTCTCGCGGGAAACGGAGCCGTGGCTCTACGGGCTGCCGGAGCTCGGCCCGGAGTTGTTGCTGGGTGCGCGGCGCATCGCCAACCCCGGCTGTTTCGCCACCGCTCTGGCGCTCGCTCTGCTGCCTCTCGCCGGAAAGATGTCGGGGCGGGTGGCGGCCGTGGGGGTGACCGGGAGCACCGGGAGCGGCGCCACGCCCACCGACACGACCCACCATCCGCTGCGCTCCGAAAACCTCCGAGCCTACAAGGTGCTGCGCCACCAGCACGTTCCCGAGGTGGAGCGCGCGATCGGGGACATCAAGCTGGACTTCGTGCCCTTCTCCGGCCCCTTCCGCAGAGGAATCCTCGTCACGTACACCCTTCCGGCCTGCCCGATTCGCCTCTGGGAGGCCCACTTCCAGCACAACCCCTTGGTGCGCGTGGTGCCTCGTCCGCCCGAGCTGCTGCACGTGCTCGGTTCGGCCCGCGCCGACATCGGGGTCATCGAAGGCGGCGACGTGACGGTCGTGCAGTGCGCGATCGACAACCTCTGCCGCGGCGCCGCCACCCAAGCCGTGGCCAACCTCAACCTCCGCATGGGCTGGCCCATGCACCTCGGCCTCGACCGGGTGAGCGCCGTCCCATGACCGTTTCGCTCGACGACCTCATCGGCCAACCGGGCAACGAAGCCGATTGGCAGCTGGCCACCTACTCCAAGCTCCCCCTCGACATTGTTCGCGGCGAGGGCAGCCGCGTGCAGACCGCCGACGGTCGGTGGTTCTGGGATTGGTACGGCGGCCATGCGGTTGCGCTCATCGGCCATTCGCATCCCACGTGGTGCCGCATCGTGGCGGAGCAGGCAGAGCGGCTGGTGTTCTACAGCAACGTGGTGTACTGCCCCGTGCGCACCGCGGCCTGCAAGGCGCTTGTGGAGTTCGCACCGGCAAACCTGAGCCGGGTCTTCCTGTCGAACTCCGGCGCAGAGGCCAACGAAGCGGCGCTGAAGCTCGCCCGCCACCACACCAACCGACCCGATATCGTCGCGTTTGAGGGCTCCTTTCACGGCCGAACGCTCGGCGCCCTTTCGGTGACGCACAGCGAGAAGTACCGGCGGTATGCCTTGCCGGAGTACGGCCACACCCGCTTTGCCGCGTGGGGAGAGGTGCCGACCCTCGATGAGCAGGTCGCCGCCGTGATCCTCGAGCCCGTGCAGTCGATGGCTGGGATGCGCACAGCCAACGGCGAGTTCCTTCGTGGCCTGCGCGCAGAGTGCGATCGGGTCGGCGCCCTGCTGATCTTCGACGAGGTGCAGACCGCGTGGGGGCGGCTCGGCGCCCACTTCGCGGCGGACTTCTGGAACGTGCGCGCCGACATCGTGACCAGCGCCAAGAGCGCAGCGGGCGGCTTTCCCGTGGGGGTGACGCTCGTAGACGGGGGCCTCGCTTCCGGCGTGAAGTCGGGCGACCAGGGCACCACCTTCGGCGCCGGGCCGCTCGCGTGCGCGGCGCTTCTCGCGACGCAACACGTGATCCGGGAGGAAGGTCTCGTGGCGCGCGCGGCGGAAATCGAGCGCCGGCTTCGGGCGGTGTTCCCCGGCGAGGTTCGCGGGCACGGTGCGCTCCTCGGCCTGGTCTTCCCCGATGCCGTGGCCCCCCGCGTGGCGGCGTTGCGCGACCGCGGCATCCTGACCGGCGGGAGCGACGACCCCCGCGTGATGCGGCTGATGCCTCCCCTCAACCTTCCTTTCGAGGCGATCGACGAGCTCGCCGAAACCCTCAGGAGCCTTGGATGAACCCCACCCTCGACACCCGCCTCCACGACGCCGTTGCCCGCGTGCGCCAACACTGGCGCGGCTCCCGCCTGATGGACGGCCTGGAGCCCGGCGTGGAAGGCACCCGCGCGCTCCTCGACGTGGCGCGCATCTACCGAGCCAATCGCCTCGAGATCGGTCGCATGCGCCCGCTGCTCGGTCGCGCAGTGGCGGGCCTCTTCTTCGACCCCTCGCTGCGCACCCACACCTCCATGGAGGTGGCCACCGGTCGTTGCGGCGCCCACTTCGTGTACCTGCAAGGCGGCGAAGGCACCTGGAAGATGGAGTTCGACGAGGGAGTGGTGATGAACGGAAGCACCGCCGAGCACGTGAAGGAGGCCGCGCCAGTACTCTCGTCGTACGCGGATGTTCTCGCGGTGCGCGCCTTTCCTCGCTCAGGCAACCGCGACGAGACGGTGATCCGCGCCTTCGCCCGCTACGCCGGCGCCCCCCTCATCAACCTCGAATCGGCCTTGGCCCACCCCTGCCAGGGCCTCGCCGACATGCTCACGCTCGCCGACCTCGGCGGCGGGGACTTCAAGGGAAGGAAGGTCTGCCTCACGTGGGCACCCCACCCGAAGCCGCTGCCACAGGCGGTTCCGCTCTCGGTCGTGCGTGCGGCCATCCTCGGCGGGGCCGATCTGCATGTCGCCTGTCCAGAGGGCTTCGATCTTGATGGAGAAGAGATGGAGCGGGTGGCAGGATTTGCCGCAGACACCGGCGCACGAATCACCCACACCCGCGACCAGGCCGCCGCCACCGAAGGCGCCTTGGCCGTCTACGCCAAGGGGTGGGCCGCCACCGACCGAGACCAGCACGCCGAGCTGGCCGCCGAGCACGCGGACTGGACCGTGGGCGACCGACAGATGGCGAGCGCCACGGCGTTCCTGCACTGCCTGCCCGTGCGCCGGAACGTGATCGTGACCGACGGCGTGCTCGACGGGCCGAAGTCCCGTGTGGTGCCCCAGGCCGCAAATCGTGAGCCCGTTCAGGCCGCGGTGCTGTTGAGCTGGATGCTCTTGGAGTAGCGAGCCCGCCGGGTCGCCTGGGCCGCGATCCGAGCCGCCGAAAAAAGAATCGAAAAGAAAGCGAAACGCAGCCTCATGCCCCCGTGGCCTCGATCCGATCGGCTTGGGCATGTTGACCGAGGCCATCGCCTGCTGCTTGGTAAGCGCCTTCGGAACCTTCTGGTTCCGCGAGCGCACCATCCGCCGCGCGCAGCGGTCGCAGGACGAGCGCACCCGCGAGTTGTCGGTCGAGCTCGCGCTTCACCTCGCCGAGAACACCCCCATGGCGGGCGACCTCCGGGTGCCCCGCCGCATGGTGGAACGCATCCTCCTCCTCGCGCGCCACTTGGAGCTCGACCCCAGCGAGGCCCGCTCCGCCGCCCTCGCCGCCGCGCTGCCCCCCGGCGCCCGCGGCGACCAGCGCCTGCCCCTCCCCGACGGTACCCGTGCCGCTCTCGCCGCTCGCCACGCCCGCTGGGACGGCGCCGGTGTCGTATCCGACCTCGCCGGCGACGAGATTCCCGTCGCCGGGCAGCTGCTGACCGCGGCCGACTGGCTGGAAACCCGCGACGGCGCCAGTGCTGACGCCCTGCGCGAAGCCCTCCGCCACGAGATGGGCCGCACCTTCTCCCCCCGCTTGGTGCGGGTGATGACCGAGAACATGGCCGCGCTGCTGAGCGTGGCCTCTGCCGGCGCGCACCTCGGCCTTCGGGTCACCTCGGGCGCGATGCTCTGCATCACCCCCTGCGCCCCCGAGGCCCTGCCCGCCTCTCTCCGCCCCGCCTTCCTCGCCGCGCTCGAAACGCGGGTGCGTGCCCAGCTGCGGCCCACCGACCGCGTGTACTGTACCGAAGCCGAAGTGGTGGTGTGGCTCAGCGGCACCGACGCCGACGGCGCCATCCGGGTCACGCAGCGGCTCGAGCCGGTCGTGTCGCGGGTCGTCGTGCCCTCGCTGCAGCGCCTCGAAGTGGCCTGCCGGATCGGCGCGGCCATCGCGGACACCGACGCTACCAGCTTCACCGACCTCCTGGCCCGCGCCCGGATTCGCGCTCAGCGCTCCCCCGCCACGATGGTGGCGTAAGCAGCCAGCGGGCTACCCGGCGCCGCGAACGTGTACGCGCGTGGGATCGGTGACCAGCCGGATGACCGTGTCGCCTACTCGTCGGCGCACCTCAAACAGGCGGTCGACGCCGACTGCGCCCTCGCGGGTAAGCATGGAGCGGAGCTTGGCTCGCTCCCAGTTGAGGCGCTCTGCGGGGCTCGAGGCCGCTCCGCCGAGGGTAATCCACCCCGCGTGAGCATCCGGTAGCGTGAGCCAGCCGCCGTCGTCGCGGGAGCCGTCGCGGCGGGCGAGGGCGTAGGGAGCGAGGGCGAGCACGGGGCCGCCGGAGACGGAGCACGAGGTCGTGCCGACGGTGAAGGTGGCGGTCCGCGAGGAGAGGTCGAGGTCGAGGGCGGCCTCGGGGTGGGCGAGGACGAGGCCCGCACGGAGCGTTTCCGGGAGCAGGTCGGGGCGGAGCACGCGCCAGCAGCGGCGCCCGTCGTGGAACAGTTCGCCGTCGCGAAGCTCGGCGCTGGGCTCGCCATCGGCGTGCAGGGGCAGCACTCGGCCGTCGCTGACCTCGACGAGGGAGTCGAGGTCCTCCCCCGATCGCTCCTCGCCGGTGGCAACGTCGACGAGAACGACGCTGGGTGGAGCGTCCACGAGGAGCTCGATCCAGGTCTCCGCGTCGAGGCGAACGCTAGCGCCGCTGCGTATCTCGCGCCAACCTCCCGGCAGGGCGGGGCCTTTCCCCCGCGCGAGGCCCTCGGGGCTGAGTTCTCGCCAGCGCCAGCCCGCTTCGGTCCACCGGAGCTCCAGCCAGAAGGCCGGCACGCCGGGCGAATCGAGTACGACCCCGCAGGTGGGGTGCCGGCCGACGAGGTTGGTCGTGCCGAGCGGGTGTTCGCGAACGCCTCGACCCGAGCTTGCGGCGAGAAGGCGGGCGGGCATGGGTTCTAGGGTAGACAACGGCGCGCAATTAGCTCGCGGCGCTGCGGCCCGGTGCCGTTCGGTGCCGATGGGTGCCGTTCAGTGCCTTCCGTCCGCGCGGGCGGGGCGCGGCCGCGACTCAACGGCCGACGGGGCGCTCCCCAACCGCAAGGAGTACGCGGGCGATGAGCGAGTCTGACAGCCACAGGCCCGAGGCCCGCAGCGCTTCCAGGTGGGGGGCCAGAGCCGGCACGTCCCCGCGAACCTTCGCGGCGATCAGGATGCCGACCGACCCGACCACGGCCACGCCCATCGCCTCAGCGGTGACGCGGCCCTGGCGCTCGTCGATGAGCAGGCGGTCAGCGCGGAGTTCCACTGCAAGGGCGATTGCCTGCGCCTCGCCGAGATGAAGACCGGCTGCGAGAAGCGCCGCGACCACGTCGCCTCCTGAGGGGCTCGCCACTCGGATCCACGGAGCCGCCCCGACCTCGGCCGCACCCGGTAGCCCCGCACCCACCACGACGACCTCGTCGAAGACCGAAGGAGGCACAAGCACCTCCTGCGACAATCGGTGAATCAGCTCCAACTGTCCGATCGCTGCAAGGTGGATCAGCGGACCCGCGTCAGCGACGACGATCACGCGCGGCCGATCGCCTCGGCGGCGGCGATCTCGCGTTCGATTTCCTCATCGTCCAGGTCGAAGGGAGATATCCGGTGGGTGCCCAGCACCCGGAGAAACGCGGCCTGAGGCATGTTGGCGAGCTCAGCCGCCTTCGCGTACCCGAGTCGCCGCTGGCGAACCTGGTCGACAAGCCAGAGGAGCCTGAGGTCGGAAGCCACGTCGGAGGCGGACCACGGTTGATGCCGGAAGGCCTCCGCGGGAAGCTCCACTTCGACGGCGTATGGGCGGGCGGCGGCCATGGCTCAAGGATAGCACCCGCCGGCCCCGACAGCTACCTGCCGGCAACCCCCATCGGCCTCCACGCCGGGAAGTTACGCCCGCGCCCATGTCCGCCAGCTTCGGAGACGGCCGCTACCGCGTGGTGTCGGTTCTGGGGCGTGGCGCGTTCGCGGAGGTGTTCGAGGTCGAGGACACGCGGCTCGGCGTGCGGCGTGCGCTGAAGTGCCTGCACGCCGAGCTGACCACCGATGCCGTGGCGCGTGCCCGCTTCGCGACCGAGGCACAGGTGATGGCGCGGCTGTCGCACCCCCACCTCGTGACGGTGACCGACGTCGGCGAGGACGCTGCTCCCGATGGCACCGCCCGCGTCTGGTTCGTCATGGAGCTGCTCCCCGGTGGCACGTTGGCCGAGGCGATCGCGCGTGACGGCCCGGCCGACCCGGTCGAGGCCGCGCGTGCCATGCTCGGGGTCATCGACGCAGTGGGGCTCGCCCACCGGAGCGGCGTCATTCACCGCGACATCAAGCCGGCCAACCTGCTCCGCGACGCCGAAGGGCGGCTCAAGTTGGGAGACTTCGGCATCGCGCAGCTTCGGAGCCCCGACGACCTCACGCGCACCGGCGTGGCGCTCGGGAGCTGGGCCTTCATGGCGCCCGAGCAGCGGCTCGATGCACGGGGGGTCGGGCCGGCGAGCGACGTGTACGGCCTCGCGGCCACGCTGGTGTGGATGATCCGCGGCGAGGCGGTGTCGGACCTGCACGTGACCGAGCACCGCGCGCGGCTGCTGGGGGGGGTGCCCGACGCGATCGCGGGGGCCTTGTCGCGGGCGCTGGCGTTCCGGCCGGAGGAGCGGTTCCACCGGGCGGAGGCGTTTGGGGAGGTGCTGGGGATCGCGGCGGGGGCGGGGGGTGGCGGCGCGGGGGCGGTGGCGGAGGGCGGGTACGGGGACGCTTGGGGCGGGGGGGGAGCCAGCGCCCCGCGACGGGGCGC
>CANKOI010000054.1 GCA_947484175.1 Deltaproteobacteria bacterium | reverse complement strand
GCCGACGCCAGCACTTGGTACGCCGACGCCGACGCCGACTCCTACGGCGATGCTGCCAGCCCCACCAACTCGTGCACCCAGCCGGCCGGCTACGTCGCCGACAACACGGACTGCAACGACACCACGGCGATGGCCAACCCCGCGCAGTCCGAGATCTGCGACGGCATCGACAATAACTGCGACGGCGACATCGACGAAGACAGCGCCATCGACGCCGCGACTTGGTACGCCGACACGGACTCCGACTCCTACGGCGACGCCGCCAGCCCCTTCAACGCCTGCACCCAGCCCCCCGGCTACGTGGCCGACAACACGGATTGCGACGACTCTCGCGGCGCCACCTACCCGGGCGCCGACGAGTACTGCAACGGCTACGACGACGACTGTGATGGCACGGTCGACGAAGCCGATGCCCTCGACGCCCTCACCTGGTACCAGGACGGCGATGCCGACACCTACGGCAACCCCGCGGTGACCACGATCGAGTGCTACCTGCCGTCTGGCTACGTGGCCGACAGCACGGATTGTGACGACACCCGCGCCGAGACCAACCCCGGCGCCTCGGAATACTGCAACAGCATCGACGACGACTGCAACGGTGTCGTGGACGACGCCTACGCCGTCGACGCCAGCACGTGGTACGCCGATGCCGACTCCGACACCTACGGCGACCCCGCGGTGAGCCAGAACAGCTGCACGCAGCCCGCCGGCTACGTGGCCGACAACACCGACTGCAACGACACCACCGCGCTGGCCAACCCGGCGGCCGACGAAGTCTGCGACGGCATCGACAACGACTGCGACGGATTCATCGACGAAGACGGCGGCGTGAGCGACGGCAACACCTACTACGCCGACGCGGATGCCGACGGCTACGGCGACGAAGGCTCGCCCATCGAGGCCTGCGCCGAGCCCAGCGGCTACGTGGAGAACTGGTACGACTGCACCGACACCGACGCAAGCGAGCCCATCACGGTGGACACCACCGGAACGGCGGGCAGCACGGGCACCATCACCGACCCGGTGAGCGAGATCGCGGAGGGCATCGACCTCGCCGATCAGTGTGTCATCGTCAACGCGGGCACCTACACCGAGTACGCGATCAGCACGATGGGCAAGAGCCTCGACATCTGGGGCGTAGACGGCTGGGAGACCACCGTCATCGATCCGGGCCTGAGCACCTGCGACTACGCCACGTCGAGCTCCTGCTACAGCATCTGGGACATCACCAGCAACTCCGCGGCCACCCCCAACATCCACGGATTCACGGTCCGCGGCGGTACGGGTACGGCCACTTCGGCCTCCACCACGGAGACCTGCGCGGACTCGAGCCCCAGCGGCGCCGGCGCCAACACCTGCACGGTAACGACCATCACCTTCTGCGGTGGCGGCGCGAACATCCAGGGCGATGACCCGACCTTCTCGGAAGTGCTCTTCGCCGCAAACGACCTCCCGCCGGCTGGCGAGTACAGCACCGGCGACTGGACCCAGACTTGGGTGCAGTCGATGGGCGGCGCTCTCTGCGCGAACAACGCGGCCGCGACGTTCGACGAAGTCAAGTTCAGCGGCAACTACGCCGACGTGGGCGGCGCAGTCTACGCCGAGAACGGCTCTACGCTCGACTTCGCTCACGCGTGGTGGGACGCCAACGAAGCCTCCGACGGCGCCGGTGTTGCGGCCGACAGCTCGACGGTCACCGTCACCAACGGCGTTCTCGCCTGCGGCGACGCCACGACCGACGGCGGCGGCTTCTTCGCCGAGAGCAGCATCGTGACCTTCATCAACGTGCTCTTCTACGACAACACCAGCGCGCTGAGCACGACCAACGGGTCGGCCGGCTACATCGACTCCAGCTCGTCGGGCACGCTGTGGAACGTGATCGGGGCGGGCAACACCACCGCGCCGCTGTTCTACTCCGCCGGCACGGGCACCATCGGCTACGCGGACCTCTCGAACTCCGGTTCGGGCGGCAGCACGGGTGGCAGCTGGTCGAGCTCCAACGAGACGGCCGCGGGTGGTCAGGTCACCGGCATCAGCTGCGACGGCAACTGGGAGAACGACTCCGCCGCCCTCGCCACCGGTGCATCGGGTGTGGATGCGGGCGACCCCTCGGTGTCGTACAACGACGTCGACGGAACCCGCAACGACCTCGGCGCCCTCGGTGGTCCGAACGGCACGTGGGCCTGGTAAACCGGTAGAGTTCTGAGACCGACAGGCTCGCTTCGGCGAGCCTGTTCGTTTTTGACTTCGTGCAGCGCCGGGCTGTGCTATCTCATGTTCCTCCGGGTCGACCATGCGCCTGCTTGTCGTTTCCAGTCTCCTTGTCGCCGCGACGGCATGTGAGTCGAACGAATCCACCGGGAAGGACACGAGCGGCACCAACGCCACCATCAACGCGTGCGATGTCACGCCCGAGGCGTGCGATGAGGACGGCGACGGCTACAAGCCGTCGGAAGGTGACTGCGACGACAACGACAGCCTCGTGAACCCCAGCGCCCTCGAGGAATGCAACGGGCGAGACGACAACTGCGACGGCGAGATCGACGAGGGCGTGGGTTCCGACTGGTACGGCGACACCGACGCCGACGGCTTTGGCGACCGTGACAAGGGCACCTCGGCCTGCGAGCAGCCTGAGGGCTACGTGAGCAACAGCACGGACTGCGATGATGCGGAGCCCAGCACCTTCCCGGGCAACGCCGAGGAGTGCGACGGAATCGACAACAATTGCGACGGCGTGGTGGACGAAGGGGTGACCACGCGGTTCCACGCAGACGCCGACGGAGACAGCTACGGAGACGTCGCGAGCACGGCCGACGAGTGTGAGGCGCCCACGGGCTACGTGCTCGACGCTACCGACTGCGACGACAGCACGGCCCGCGCCTACCCCGGCAGGCCGGAAGAGTGCGACACCATCGACAACGACTGCGACGGGCGCGTGGATGAGGGCGTCACGACGACCTACTACGCCGACGTGGACGGCGACGGATACGGCAACGTGCTGGCCCCGGAAGACGCGTGCGCACTCCCCACCGGGTACTCGCCCAACGCAGAGGATTGTGACGACACCAACCCGAGCGTGAATCCGGCGGCCACCGAGCTCTGCAACGGCTTCGACGACGACTGCGACACCTTCATCGACGAGCCCGACGCCGCCGACGCGACCACTTGGTACGCCGACACCGACGCCGACCTCTTTGGCGACCCCGCCACCGGGATCGTCGCGTGTGATGCACCTGTTGGCTACGTGGCCGATGGCACGGATTGTGACGACAGCCGGGACCTGACGAACCCCGCCGCTACCGAGTACTGCAACGGGTTCGACGACAACTGCGACGGCCGCGTGGACGAAGACACCGCCGTAGACGCGAGCACCTGGTACGCCGACATCGACGTGGACGGCTTCGGGGACGTCGGGGCGCCCGACGTGGAGTGCTACCAGCCGGCCGGGCATGTGGCCGACAACACGGACTGCGACGACAGCGATGCGACCAGCTTCCCCGGCGGAATCGAGGTTTGCGACGGCGCTGATAACGACTGCAACGGTCTTGTGGATGATGCGCCCACCGACGGCACCAGCTTCTACGCGGACAACGACACCGATGGCTTCGGGGATGCTGCCAACGCGGTGTCGGAGTGTTCGATGCCCAGCGGCTACGTGGCGAACGACTACGACTGCGACGACAGCGACAGCGGCGAGCCTGCCTTGGCCGACGCCACCGGTGGCTCCTCCGCGGGCGATGGCTCGATTGGGGCGCCCTACGACTCCATCCAGGACGCGATCAATACGGCTTCGCTTTGTGTCGTCGCCTACCCCGGCACCTACACGGAGAGCATCGACCTCGGAGGCAAGAGCCTGGACATCTGGGGCGTGCAGGGCTCGACGCTCACGACCATCGACGCCTCGCTCAGCGTGTGCAGCAGCAGCAACCCCTCGGCATGCGGAGCTGTCGTCGAGATCGCGTCGGGGGCGGGCGCAGCACCCACCCTGCGCGGCTTCACCATCACCGGAGGCACGGGCGGCTGGTCATCCGTCACCACCACCGAGACCTGCGCAGACTCCAGCGCCTCGCACATCGGCGCCAACTCCTGCTCGGTCACGACCTACACCTACTGCGGGGGCGGCGTGCACGTGGACGGCGACGACCCCACGTTCGAGGACATCATCATCACGGGCAATACGCTGCCCGTCGTGGAGCAGGCCAGCACCGGCGACTACACCCAGACTTGGCTCTACAGCTACGGCGGCGGCCTCTGCGTGGCCAACGGTATCGTCACGATGGCAAACTCGAGCGTGGTGAGCAACTACGCCGACTCCGGCGGTGGCATCTACGTAGGCTCTGGCTCCTTGGTGAGCTTCGAGCAGGGAATCGTGGGCGACAACGACGCGAGCGACGGCGGTGGGGTGGTCGTGAGCGACGCGACGCTCACCTCCAACAACGCCGTCTGGGCCTGCAACGCGGCCAGCACCGATGGTGGAGGCGCCTTCTTGGAGGGCAGCGCCTCTGCCTCGTTCGAGAACGTCGTCTTCTTCGGGAACAGCTCCAGCACCTCCGGCAGCGCCCGTGGTGCGGACATCTGGGGCTCGAGTGCGTCGGCGGTGGTGCTGTTGAACTCGATCGTCGAAAACGACCTCGCCACGGCCTTGCTCTACGGCACCGGCTCGGGCAGCTTCACCTACAACGATGTCCACAACTTCAGCGGCTCGGGCACCAGCTACGACGGCAGCTGGTCAGCCGGCGCGGGCAGCATCAGCGTGGGCGGCAACTTCGTGAGCGCCGCTTGTGACGGAAACCCCTGGAACGACGACTGGTCGCTCGCGGGCGGAAGCAGCGCGGTAAACGGCGGCGAGCCGTCGGCGGCGTACCTCGACATGGACGGGAGCACGAACGACATGGGGGCGTATGGGGGGCCCGGCGGCAGCTGGTAGCACACCCATGGCCGAGCAGAGCGCCGCGCCCGCTTCCCTCCGCGACCTCGTCCTGTACTTCCTGAAGCTGGGCGCTGTGGGCTTCGGCGGCCCCATCGCGCTCGTCGGGTACATGCAGCGCGACCTCGTCGACGACCGCAAGTGGGTGAGCCCCGAGGACTACAAAGAGGGCCTGGCGCTGGCGCAGCTCGCCCCCGGGCCCCTCGCCGCCCAGCTCGCGATCTACCTCGGGTGGGCGCGGGGCGGCGTTGCAGGCGCAACTCTGGTTGGCCTGGCCTTCGTGTTGCCGTCGTTTCTGATGGTCATGGCCCTCTCCGCTGCGTACCTGCGCTTCGGCGAGATGGGGTGGATGCAGGGCGCCTTCTACGGCATTGGCGCCGCGGTGATCGGCATCATCGTGCGGAGCGCGTGGAAGCTCGCCCGAGCCACGGTGGGGAAGGCCAAGCTGCTGTGGTTCCTGTTCGCCGTCTCAGCGCTCACCACCGCCGTCACCGAACGGGAGATGCTGTGGCTGTTCTTGATCTGCGGCGCCGTCGGCGCGATGGCCGCACGCCCCGTGCCGAAGGTTGCGGCGATGCTGTTCCCGTGGCCGTTCCTCCTTACCGGGATCAACGGTCCGGCCGACGGCTCCGTGCTGTGGACGATCGCCTGGTACTTCACGGAGGCCGGGGCCTTCGTATTCGGTAGCGGGCTCGCGATCGTGCCCTTCCTCCACGGGGGCGTCGTCACGGACTTCGGCTGGCTGACGGAACAGCAGTTCCTCGACGCCGTGGCCGTCGCGATGATCACTCCGGGTCCCGTCGTCATCACCGTCGCGTTCATCGGCTACCTCGCGGCCGGGCCGCTGGGAGCCTGCGTCGCTGCGCTCGCAACGTTCTTGCCGTGCTACCTGATCGTCGTCGGGGCGGCGCCGTCGTTCCGAAAGTACCCGAAAAACCCCCGCATCAAGGGCTTCGTGGACGGCGTGACCGCGGCGGCCTCCGGCGCCATCGCCGGGGCCGCCTTCGTGCTCGGCCACCGCGCGATCTTCGACGTTCCCACAATCTTGATCGCGCTCGGCGCGCTCGCGGCCATGAGCTTCCTGAAGAAGGCCCCCGAGCCGATCATCATTGTCGCAGCCGGAGTGCTCGGCTTTCTCCTCGCCCCCGGGTAGGGGGAAGCGGGGCCGAGATGCAGCTCGAAGTCGGAAGTGCGATCCGCCTGTCGCTGGCCGTGGGGCTCGCCGCGGCCCTGCTCGGCCTCGTTCCGGCGCTGGCGGCCGCGTGGGCGCTCGCCCGGCGGCAGTTTGCGGGAAAGTCACTGCTGACCGCACTCGTCATGGCACCGCTCGTGCTCCCGCCCGTCGTCACGGGCCTGCTGATGCTCCGCCTCTTCGGGCGGGCGACCTCCATCGGACACGTGCTGGAGCAGGCGGGCCTCCCCGTGACCTTCTCGATCCTCGGCGCCATCCTCGTCGCCTTCGTCGTGGCCTTCCCCATCTACGTGATGACCATCCGCGCGGCCTTCGAAGCGATCGACCCCCGCTACGAAGAGGTGTCGCTCTCGCTGGGCAAGCCCCCCCTCGAGACCTTCCGGCGCATCACGTTGCCGCTCGCCTTCCCCGGCATCGCCGCCGGCTTCGTGCTGGCGTTCGCTCGAGGACTCGGGGAGTTCGGCGCCACCGCGATCATCGCCGGCAACATCGAGGGCCGCACCCGCACCATCGCGCTCGCCGTCTACGCGCTCCTCGATGGGCCGGGCGACGATCCACGCCTCCTCCAGCTCGTCCTGGCGAGCCTCACCTTGTCGCTCGCCTCGCTCGTAGGCTTTGAGGCGCTGAACCGGTGGCAGCGCCGGCGTCTGGAAGTGGATGTCTGAGCTCGTGGTCGAACTGTCGCTTGCCCTGGGGCCCCGCACCCTTTGGGCCTCCCTGCGCTCGCAGTCGCGGGCCATTGCGCTCGTCGGCGCGTCGGGGGCTGGAAAAAGTACGCTCCTGCGCGTGGTCGCGGGAGTCGGGCGCCGCGTACCGGGCACCGTGTCTTTCGACGGGGTGACTTGGCAGGACGAGGCCGGCACCTTTCTCCCCCCATGGCGCCGACGCGTGGGCTGGGTGCCGCAGGACAGCGTGCTCTTTCCGCACCTCTCCGTGCGACAGAACCTCGGCTACGCCGCTCGCCTCGACCTCGCCCCGATCGCCGAGCTGCTGGGCATCACCAAACTGTTGGACCGGTATCCGCGCAACCTCTCGGGCGGGGAACGCCAGCGGGTGTCGCTGGGGCGCGCCATGGCCGCCGCGCCAAGGTTGCTGCTCCTCGACGAGCCCTTCGCCGCGCTCGACCGCCCCCTGCGCGCACAGCTCGGTGAGGCGCTCTCCGGCTGGGCGGCGGCGCACGGCGCCGCGCTGCTGGTCGTCTCCCACGACCCCCACGACGTAGCCGCGCTGGCGAACGAGGTCTGGGAACTGCGGAACGCCCACCTCCATCAGCCCCCGACCAATCTTCTCGCGTCCCCGCGCTTCTGACTGTATGTTCCGCCGACCGCAACCCCAGCAAGGCTCCCCATGACCCGTCTCCTCCTGCTGCTCGTCCTCCCCGCCTGCACCAGCACCGGCACCGAGTCGGCCGACACCGACGAGAACGGGAATCCTGACGCCGAAACCTCCCCCATCGGCACCGGCGATGGCTCCCCGGAGTCCGTAGAGTGGACCTTCATCGTCGGCCCCGACGACAAGCTGACCGACCCCCGCGACCTCGGCTTCGACGCGGAAGGCAACCTCTGGGTAGCCAACCGCACCGACGACCGCACCTTCGTCATCACCGACCCGGGGGAAGACGGGCAGGACATCGAGCGCCTGAAGGATGGCTACGCCGAACACTTCATGGAGGAGACCGCCGCGCTCTCGTTCGACGACGACGTGCAGTTCGGCAGTTGCGGCGAGTCCGACAACACCTACAACGATGCCGCCCAGGGCAACGGCTACATGGGGCCTGTCCTGTGGTCGACCGACCTGAACATCTTCGGCGAGGAGAACCCCGCGGGCCTCGGCTCGCACCTCGACATGTCGCATGAGAGCCCCTTCTGCGTGGGGATTGCCTGGGAGGCCGACAACGCCTACTGGGTGTTCGATGGCGAGCATGACGCCTTGGTTCGCCACGACTTCGCCGCCGATCACGGCGTCGGCATGGACGTTCACGACGACCACGTGGTGAACCAACTCTCGGAGCCCAAGGTGGAGCGGGTGGAGAATGCCCCGGGCCACCTCGTCATCGACGAGCCGAACCGCCGGCTCTACGCGGCCGATACGGGCGGCGGGCGGGTGCTGTGGCTCGACATCGACAGCGGCGAAGCGGGCCGGAAGCTGCGCGCGGTCGACGCGGGGGCCGTGCGCCAGATGTGGGACGGCGCCGACTGGGGAGTGGTTGCGGAGGACTTCGACCAGCCGGGCGCGCTGGCGATGCAGGGAGAGAGCCTCTTCGTGGGCGAATGGGCCACCGGTATGATTTACGAGCTCGATCTCGAAGGCAACATCGTGCGGGAGCTCGACACCGACTTCGGCTCCGAGCGCCTCTACGGCATCGAGTTCGGCCCCGACGGCAAGCTCTGGGTGATCGACAACGAAGAGGGCGTTTTCCGGATCGACCCCTGATGTGGTGGGTGCTGGCGTGCCCGATCACGCCTGAGCCGGCCGACAGCGGCGACAGCGCGCCGACCCCCAGCGACACCGCCCCCGAAGAAGAGCCGGCGCCTCCACCGACCGGGGCGTGGGCCACGCTCGACGGCGCCCCCGCGGACGGGCTGGGCAACGCGCTCGATGCTTCCGGCGACCTCAACGGCGACGGCGCCGACGACCTCCTCGTAGCGGCCTACCTAGGCAACCGCGTCTGCGCCGTTTTCGCCCCGTTCCCCGCGGCCCAGACCCCGCTCGACAGCCAGCCCGCTGCCTGCTTCGTGGGCGAGGTTGACAGCGACTACGCGGGCTACGGCATCGCCGCGCCCGGCGAACTCACCGGCGATGGCGCGGCCGACCTAGTCGTAGGGTCGATCGGCAACTCCGACGCCGGCACGAACGCAGGGCGCGCCTACCTGCTCGCAGGACCGTTCACGGCGGGCTCCGCCTCGCTGGGCACCTCGGCGTACGCTTCGTGGACGGGCGAGACGGCCGGCGACTACGCAGGCATCCACCTCGCCGCGGCCGGCGACCTCACCGGCGACGGCACCGTGGACCTGCTCGTGGGCGCCTCGGGGTACGACGGCGAGGGCGGGGGTGGCGGGCGCGCCTACCTCGTCGCCGGGCCCTTCGAGCGCGGGGCCCACCTCTTGGGCAACGCCTACGCCACGGTGACCGGTTTGGGCCCGCCCGCGGGCGCCCCGCCGCCGCCGCACGGCGCATTCGGCACCGGCGACTTCGTGGGCGACTCGCAGGCGGGCGCCTTCGACTTCAACGGCGACGGCCAAGCCGATCTCGCGCTGGGTGCGAGCGGCAACCAGACCTTTGCCGCCAATGCGGGCAAGGTGGCCGTGTTCTTCGGGCCGATCGCCCCCGGTGGCTGGTCGATCGAGGACGCCGACGGATCCTTGTTCGGCGAAGCGGAACACAGCTTCAGCGGCAGCCCGTTGCGGGGGGTGCCCGACCTGACCGGCGAGGGCCTCGACGACCTCTTGGTCTCCGCCGACAACCTCGGCCCCGGCGTGGTGTACCTCACGAGCCCTGCGCTCGGCGAGACGGCGCTCAGCGGCTCCGTCTCCCGTTTCGAAGGCGAGGCCGATGGCGACCTCTTTGGCTACGCGCTCTCCCGGGCCGGCGACCTCGACGGGGACGGCGCGCTCGACGTGGTCATCTCCGCTCCTGGATCAGGCCGGACGGGGTGGGAAACGGGTGCGGTATGGTGGTTCGCCGGACCGTTCATGCCGGGGATTCTGCCTGTCGCCGAGGCCGCCGCGGTGGACGGCGCCGAGGAAGGTGAGAGCTTCGGCAGCTCGCTCGACCTCGTCGGCGACCTCACCGCGGATGGCCTACCCGAGCTGGCTGTAGGGGCCCGTACCAACGACGCCAATGGCGGCTTCGCGGGCCGTGTGTATCTGTTCTCGCTCTGAGCATCAGGAAGGTCATGATTCACGTCCTCTACGAAAACCCCGCCTGGCTTCCCCCGCTGGCGGCCGCCCTCGAAGCGCGCGGCCTTGCGTGGAACGCCCGCGACGTGAGCGAGGGCCACTTCCCCGTGGAAGGCGACATCCCGGAAGGAGTGTGGGTCAATCGGATGAGCCCCTCCGCGCACACGCGCGGGCATGGGGGCGGCATCCACTTCACGCGGGAGTGGCTCGGTGTCCTTGAAGAGCGGGGCGCGCGCGTGATCAACGGCAGCACCTCGTTCGCGCTCGAGGTGAGCAAAGTTCGCCAGCACGCCGCTCTCCACGCCATGGGCATCCTCACCCCCACCACCGTGGCCGTGGTGGGGCGCCATCGCCTCCTCGACGCCGCCCGCGAGATGGCTACGCCCTTGATCACCAAGCACAACCAAGGCGGCAAGGGCCTTGGCGTGCGCCTCTTCCGCGAGCTCGGCGCGTTCGAAGCCTACGTGGCGGGCGGCGAGTTCGAGGAGCCGATGGACGGCGTCACGCTCCTCCAGCAGTACGTCGAGCCGCCCTCGCACAGCATCACGCGCGTGGAGATCGTGGGTGGCCGGTTCCTCTTCGCGATGCGCTCCGCCACGGATGGCGGCTTCCAACTCTGCCCCTCCGACGCCTGCCAGGTGGGCGAGGCGTTCTGTCCGGTCGGCGAATCCCCCACCAGCAAGTTCGCACCCGAGCCCATGAGCCCCGACGACCCGCTGATCCGGGCCTACCTCGAGTTCAGCCGGCGCCACCGCATCGACGTGGCCGGCATCGAGTTCGTGACCGGCGCCGACGGCCGCCGCTACACGTACGACATCAACATGAACACCAACTACAACAGCGCTGTGGAGCGGGCCGCCGGCGTGGACGGCATGGGTGCCATTGCCGCGCTGTGCGAGCAGGCGTTGGCGGCGAGGTCGGTCGCGGCCTGAGCGGCCCGCGTAGGGCCGCGACGGCCGCGACGGCCGCGGAAGCGATCCGATTGGCTTGACGGGTGCGCCCCCCGCTGATATTGAAACTGATATTCACTATCAAAGTCAGGGTGTCCCGATGCGCGGCTCGTCTCTCCTCCTCCTCGCGCTCCTCGCCACCGGCTGCGATGGGGCCACCGACACCGACGACACCGGCGACGACGACACGGGCGACACCGACGACACCAGCGTCGAGGACACCGATACCGACGACACCGGCGCCGAACTGCCCTCCAGCTACACGTTCACCGGGCGCACCGGCACCTCCTCCGTGGCCAACGAGGGCCAGATCTTCCGGCACCTGCTGATCGCGGACATGAAGGCCCACTTGGGCGGGCTCACCGGTCGGCTCAACGGCGGCTACTTTCCCACG
Source organism: Deltaproteobacteria bacterium (assembly GCA_947484175.1). Taxonomy (GTDB): domain Bacteria; phylum Myxococcota_A; class UBA796; order UBA796; family SXON01; genus SXON01. Next base: position 19,616 of record CANKOI010000054.1, on the reverse strand, counting down.
GAGGGCGAGGTGGCCGCCGAGCTGGACTTCTACTTCAGCTTCGACAGCGAAACCTCCGGCGAAGTGGAACACCTCTACGTCTCCGACCCCGCCCCTACGCAGTCCACGTACGGCGAGGTCGCCAGCGGGAAGAACCTCGTCGCCAAGATCGCCGGCAACGACCCCGCAGGCGAACACGAAGACTGGCAAACGGCGTTCGTGGGCTGGGAGCACGACGGCGTCACCTCCCCCGAGAGCTTGGTCCGCCACTGGTTCGCCCAGGTCGATGCCGCGGCGATCGCCTGGTCGAATGGCGACATCCCGCTCGGCCCCGACGGTGCGCCCGTCTCCGACGTGTTCGTCACGGCCGACGGCCTCAACCTCCGAGAGCTCATCCAGAAGTTCCTGCTCGGTTCGGTGGCCTTCTCGCAGGGCACCGACGACTACCTCGACGACGACGTCACCGGCAGCGGCCTCTTGTCGGGCCACACGGCCGTCGAAGAGGGCAAGGCGTACACCGCGCTCGAGCACGGCTGGGACGAAGGCTTCGGCTACTTTGGCGCCGGTCGGGACTACTGCTCCGGCAGCGACGCCATCATCGCGAGCCCCGGCTACGCCGACACGTACGCCGCCGATGGCCACATCGACCTCCTCACCGAAGTGTGCTGGGGCCACTCCACCAACGCAGCGAAACGAGACGCCGGCGCGAACAGCGCGGCGCCCACCGACTTCACCGCCGAGGCGTGGGCAGGCTTCGTGGGCGGGCGGGCGCTCTTGGCCGCCACCTCCACCGACCTCACCCCCGCACAGCTCGCGGAACTCCAAGCCTTCCGCAGCCAGGCGGTATCGGCCTGGGAGGGCGCCATCGCAGGGAGCGTGGTTCATTACGTCAACGGCGTGCTCGTCCAGATGGGTACGTTCGGCACCGCCGACTACCACTTCGCCGACCACGCCAAAGAATGGAGCGAGATGAAGGGCTTTGCCCTGTCGTTCCAGTTCAACCCGCGCTCGCCGCTCACCGACGAGGAGTTCGCCACGTTGCACGATCTGCTCGGCACGGCTCCGGTGCTGCCCACCGCGGGCGAGGACGCAATCGCGGCCTACCGGTCCGACCTGCTCGCTGCCCGCGCCCTCCTCGGCGCCGCCTACGGCTTTGACGCGGCGAACCTCGGAGGAGACGATGGGACTGGCGGCTGGTAGCCGCGGCTCCTGGGGCGTCGTTGCGGGGCTGGCGGCTATCGCCTTCCTGAAGACGGCGTGCGACGGCGGAGCGCCCCCCGGAGAGGGTCCGGTGGCCGATGCACTTCGGGCGCTCTTGGAGGACGTCGGGCCCGAAGTGGTGCGCCCGGCGCTGCAACGCGCGGGGGAAGCGTCTGCAGCGCTGTCCGCGGCCACTACGGCGTGGCGGGATGCCGAAGCGTCCGGAGGCGACGCGGCAGCGGCGCGGCTCGCTGCCCAGGGAGCGTGGTGGACGCTGATGGAAGCGTGGCAGGAGGTGGAGCTGTTGCAGGTGGGCCCGGCGGCCTCCTCGCTCACGGCCGTCGCCGGGGCCGATCTCCGCGACGAGGTCTATTCCTGGCCCACCGTCAACCGCTGTCGAGTGGACCAGGAGACGGTCTACGCCCGATGGGGCGCGGACGACTTCTTCGAAACCAGCCTCGTCAATGTTTACGGCCTCGATGAGCTCGAAGTCCTGCTCTTCGCGCAAGACGACGAGAACGACTGCCCCTCCCAAGTGGACATCAACGCCGACGGCACCTGGGATGCCTTGGGCGAAGCGGGCGTGGCGTTGAACCGAGCGGAGTACGCCGTGGTGCTCGCCGCACACGTGGTGAAGGGGATCGAGGAACTGGAGACGGCGTGGGATCCGGCGGGCGGTGATTTCGGCGGCCAGCTCGCGAGCGGGGGGGAAGCCGGCTCCGCCTACGAAAGCGCCCAAGAAGGCCTGAACGCCGTGTTCGACTCCCTCTTCTACCTCGAGACCGTCACCAAGGACCGCAAGCTCGGGTACGCCGTGAGCGAAGGAGACTGCGAGGGCTCCACCTGCATCGAAGACATCGAGTCGCCGCTCGCGGGCGGCTCCCATCGGTGGATCGTGGTGAACCTCGGCGCCTTCCGCACGCTGTACACCGGCGGCGACGGCCAAGGGGTAGACGACCTGCTTCGCTCCCTTGGCGAAGACGAACTCGACGCGTCTCTGCTCGCCGCGCTCGCCACCGCCGAGCTCTCGGCAGCCGGGCTGACGACACCGCTGAACGAAGCCGTCGCGGCCGATCCCGCGGCCGTGGAGGCCGTCTACGCCGACGTCAAGGCCGTCACCGACCTCCTCAAAGGCGACCTCGCCACCGTGCTCGCCCTGCAAATTCCCAGCGAGGCGGCGGGCGACAGTGACTGAACGCTTCGAGGGCGCAGGGCACGCGCTCCTCGCGGCGTTGGCGGAGCCCCTAACGAGCTCGGCCAGCCGCACCTGGTGGCCCTTCTTGCTGGTGGCCGCCCTCGTAGCCGTGGCCTTCGAAGTGCACCGGACCGGCCTTCGCCACACCTCGATCCGCGCCGCACTCGGCGTGCCGCTCTGGTCCACGCGCTCTGCGGTCCTCGACGTCCAACTCCTCGCCGTCCGCCAGCTCCTCTCGCTGCTCGGCCTGCTCCCGCGCCTCGGCGCCGCCTGGCTCATCGCCACTACGGGGGTTCGGCTCCTCGACCGGCTCCTCGGGCCGCCCGAGCTTGTCGCTCCCCCCGCGTTCGTCCTGCACACCGCCTACACCTTGGCCCTGTTCGTGCTTTGGGACGGCAGCCGCTACCTGCTCCACCGCGCCATGCACACGCTGCCTACGCTGTGGCAGTTTCATCAGGTGCACCACTCGGCCGAGGTACTGACCCCCCTCACCTTCCACCGCGTCCACCCGGTCGAGGCCATCCTCTACGAGCTGCGCGGCGTGCTGGTAACGGGAGCGCTGGCGGGCTCGGCGTTCTGGCTGTGGCGCGGGGAGGCCGTGGCGTTCACGGTGCTCGGGGTCGACGCCGTGGGCTTCGTCCTGAGCGGGCTCACGGGCAACCTGCGGCACAGTCACGTGTGGCTGCGATTCGGTCCGCGCGTGGAGGGTTGGCTCCTGTCACCCGCACAGCATCAGCTTCATCACGCTGCCGACGGCGGCGCGGGGTGCAACTACGGCGTGTGGCTCGCTTGCTGGGACCGCCTCTCGGGCTCTCTCCGCCTCGCGGGACCCACCCCGCCGAACCGGCTGGGCCTGCTCGACGGCGAATCCAACCACGGTCAGAACCTCGCCTCCGCGCTCGCAGGACCCTTCGTGGGCGCGTGGCGATCGCTGCGCAGATCGACCCTCGCCGGGCGTGTCGCGCTGGGGCTCGCCGCGTTGGTGCCGACGGGTGCGCAGGCGGAGGATGTGGAGGAGGAAGCCGCCGAGGAAGCGCCGGAGCGCGGGACGGGCTCCGAGGAGATGATCGTCACCGCGGGGGGCAGCAAGCCGATGGTGGGCGGCGCCGCCCACGAAATCGACGAGGCCACCCTCGAACGGTACGAGCAGGACGACATCCACAAGGTGCTCGCGCGCGTTCCGGGCGTGTACGTTCGGGGGGAAGAAGGCTTCGGCCTCCGCCCCAACATCGGCATGCGGGGCGCGAGCAGCGACAGGAGCGCGAAGGTCACGCTCCTCGAGGACGGCGTTCCCTTGGCCCCCGCGCCCTATGCTGCGCCCGCCGCCTACTACTTCCCGCTTACGACCCGAATGTCCGGCGTGGAGGTGTTCAAGGGTCCCTCCGCCATCGCCTACGGCCCCCAGACGATCGGCGGAGCGGTGAACCTGCTCACGCGCGATGTTCCCGAGGGTCAGGACGGAGCGCTCGACGCCGGCGTGGGCGCGTTCTCCACGGTGAAGCTGCACGGCTGGGGCGGCATGAGCGACGACAGGCGGGGCTTTGTGGTGGAGGGCGCCCACCTCTCGTCGGGCGGCTACAAGGAGCTCGACGGCGGAGGCCCCACCGGGTTCGAGCGCCAGGACGTGCTGGTGAAGGGCAAACTCCTGTTCGCCGGAGAAAACTCGGACCACGAAGTGCTGCTCAAGCTGGGCTTCGGGCGGGAGCGGTCGCATGAGACCTACCTCGGCCTCACCCTCGAGGACTTCGCGGAGAACCCGTACCGCCGCTACGCCGCCTCCCAGCGCGACGAGATGAGCTGGCAGCACACTCAGGAGTCGCTTTCCTGGACGGCTCACGTCGGGGGGACGGTCGCAGTGCAGACGGTCGCCTACCACAACTGGCTCGATCGTTCCTGGACCAAGTTCAACGGGTTTGCCGGCGGTGTCGACATCCACGACCTGCTGCTCTCGCCGGATGCGGGGCAGGCCGCCACCTACGTGGCCATCCTCCGGGGCGAAGAAGACACCGCCACGGCCGATCAGGTGCTGCTGCTCGGCACGAACGCCCGAACCTTCCACAACTACGGCGTGCAGTCGGTGGCGAAGGTGTGGGCCGGATCCGAGACGTTTTCCAACCTCGCCGAGCTCGGGGTTCGCTTGCACGGCGACCGGGCGCTGCGCCTGCACACCGAGAGGCCCTACCAGATGTTCTCGGGCGCGATGATCGCCACGGGTGGCGCCACGGAGACGACGCTCGACAGCGACAGCGACGTGAAGGCGCTCTCCGGCCACCTCCGCGACACCCTGACCGTCGGGCGCTTCGTTTTCGTGCCGGGCGTGCGCGTGGAGCACATCGTCACTTCCGACGGGAACAGCGACACGGGGCCCCTCGACCCTCAGGCGCGCACGATCGGATTGCCCGGCATGGCGTTCTCGGCCGAGGCCACTCCCTGGCTCATGGCCTTCGCCGGCGTGCACCGCGGCTTCTCGCCGGTCGCGCCGGGTTCGGACCCCGATCAGGAGCCGGAGACGGCGTGGAACGCCGAGGTCGGCGCGCGCGCAAACCCCGGGCGCACCTACGTTGAGGTGGTCGGGTTCGGCAGCGCGTACGACAACATCCAAGGCCAGTGCACCCTCTCGGCCGGCTGCGTAGACGACGTGGAGCGCCAGTACAACGGCGGCGAGGCGCTCGTGGCGGGGGCCGAGTCGGTGCTCACCCACACCGTTCCGCTGCCGCACGACCTGAAGCTCGTCGGGAGCGCCAGCTACACGTTCACCTGGTCACAATTCCAGTCGGGATTTGTGTCGGACTTCCCGCTCTGGGGCACGGTCAGCGCCGGTGACCGTCTCCCGTATGTGCCCGAGCACCAAGGCGGCTTCGAGCTCGTGGTGGAGAGCCCCCGCGCCAGCCTCGGGGTGACCGGCGCGCTGCGCGGCGACATGCGCGATGTGGCCGGTCAGGGCTCCATCCCCGAGGAGGAGCGCATCCCCGCCACCGCCGTGTTCGATCTCGCCGCCGACGTCCGCGCCACCGACCAGCTGAAGGTCTACCTCCAGGTACGAAACTTCACCGACGCGGCCACCGTGGAGTCCCTGCGTCCCTTCGGCGCCCGCCCCGGCGCGCCGCTCACGGTGATGGTTGGCGTGAAGGTCGTTAGACCGGCGCGATGATGACCGGCGAACAGCTTCACCTCGCGATCAACCACCTCCCCATCGTAGGCGCCTTCCTCGGGCTGGCCCTGGTTCTCCTGTGGATGGTGCGTCGCGCCGACGCGGGCGTACTCCACGCGGCAACCCTCGTGCTCGGGCTCTCGGCGGTTGGCGCCGTCTCCGCTTACCTGAGCGGCGAGGAGGCCGAAGAGGCCGCCGAGGCGCGCCCCGGCTTCGACCACGACCTCGTCGAGGAGCACGAAGAAGCCGCGCTCCCCGGCACCGTCCTGCTTGGTCTGTCGGCGCTCATCGGCGTGGGCCTCTCCGTCGCCGCCGCCCGCGGGCGCGCCGTACCCGCACTCGGCGCGGCGGGCTGGCTGGCCGTCACCGCGCTCTCCGCCGCCGCGATGACCCAGCAGGGGCTGTCGGGGCGCAACTTGGGGCACCCTGAGGTGTACGGGATCGTCGCGGCGCCGTAGGGGCGGGCGCTCACAACGCCGCCGCGAGCCGCGCCCCCCGCGCGATCGCCCGCTTCGCGTCGAGCTCGGCCGCCTCCTCGGCGCCGCCGATCACGTGCACCGTCACGCCCGCCGCCCGAAGCGGCGCCACCAGCGCGTTCTGCGACTCCTGTCCCGCGCACACCACGACGGTGTCCACCTCCAAGCAGCGGGCCTCGCCCCGGATGCGGATGTGCAAGCCCGCGTCGTCCACGCGGTCGTACTCCACGTCGCTCAGCAGCTTCACGCCGCGGTTCTTCAGCGTGGCGCGGTGAATCCACCCGGTCGTCTTGCCAAGGCGCTTACTCGCCTTGGCCGACGACCGCTGCAGCATGGTCACTTCCCGTTCGGGCGCCTCCATCGTCGCCGCCGTCAGCCCTCCCCTCGTTGCCGCGGGGGTTCCCCACGCGGCGTAGTCAACGCCCCACTCCGCGAAGAACGCGACCAGGGGATCCCCCTCCGGCGCCCGATGGGTGAGGAACTCGGCCACGTCGTGGCCGATGCCCCCCGTGCCGATCACCGCCACCCGCCGCCCCACCGGCGCCCCGCGCAGCACCTCCGCGTACGAGCGCACCGAGGGATGATCGGCGCCAGGGAAGCGCACCGCTCGCGGCAACACCCCCGTCGCGATCACCACGACGTCGAAGCCCGTGCGCAGCGCGTCCAGCCCGGCCCGCTCCCCCAACCGCACCTCCACCCCCAGCTCCATGAGCCGCGTCCGGAAGTATCGAATTGTATCAGCGAACTCCTCCTTGCCGGGCACTCGCCGGGCGAGGTCAAACTGGCCCCCGAGGTGGGCGTCGGCTTCAAACAAGGTCACCCGATGCCCCCGCTCGGCGGCCGACACTGCCGCCGAAAGTCCCGCCGGCCCACCCCCCACGACCGCGACACGCCGAGGCTCGCCGGCCCGCGTCACCACGAACTCTGTCTCGTAGGCTGCACGTGGATTCACCAGACACGTCGCGCGCTTGTTCTGGAATATGTGGTCCAGACAGGCCTGATTACATGCGATACATGTATTGATACGTTCGGGGGTGCCTGCGGCGGCCTTGGCTACGAACTCGGGGTCGGCAAGCAGCGGCCGAGCCATGCTCACGAGGTCGGCCGCCCCGCTGGCAAGTACCTCCTCCGCCACTTCAGGCGTGTTGATCCGGTTGCTGGTCACGAGCGGAATCTTCACCACGCCCGCAGCTCGCAAGCGGCGAGTCACCCACGCGAAGGCGCCTCGCGGCACCACCGTGGCGATGGTGGGAATACGCGCCTCGTGCCAGCCGATCCCCGTGTTCAGGATCGACGCTCCGGCGCGCTCCACGGCCTGCGCGAGCTCCAGAACCTCGTCCCAGGTGCTGCCGTCGGGGATGAGGTCGAGCATCGACAAGCGATACACGATGAGGAAGTCCGGGCCGACCGCCTCCCGAATTCCGGCCACGATCTCCACCGGAAAACGCATCCGGGACGCGTACTCCCCGCCCCACTCGTCGGTGCGCCGGTTGGTGTGTGTCACGAGGAACTGGTTGATGAGGTAGCCCTCGCTGCCCATCACCTCCACGCCGTCGTAGCCGGCCTCCTGAGCGAGCTTGGCGCACCGCACGAAGTCAGCGACGGTGCCCCGCACGCCTCGGGAGGTGAGCCCCCAGGGCGCGAAGGGGCTGATGGGCGACTTCAACCTCGTGGGAGCTACGTTCCAGGGGTGGTAGCCGTAGCGGCCCGCGTGCAGGATCTGCATCACGATCCGCCCGCCGGCCTCGTGAACCGCCTCCGTGACGTACCGATGGCGCCGCGCCTCCCGCGTCGAGTTCAGCGTGCTCGCGAACGGCTTCACCTGCCCCGCGCGATTGGGCGCAACCCCTCCGGTGACGATGAGCCCCACCCCGCCGCGCGCACGCTCGGCGAAGTAGGCGGAGAGCTTGGGAAACGGCCCGGACTCCTCCTCCAAGCCGACATGCATCGACCCCATCAGCACCCGGTTGGGGAGGGTGACGTGGCCGACTTGAAGGGGGGCGAGCAGGTGGGGGTAGGGCATGCCGCCCCCACCTAATCCGCCCTAGTAGCGGTAGTGGTCGGCCTTGTAGGGCCCCTGCACCGTCACGCCGATGTACGCGGCCTGCTCATCGCTGAGCACCGTGAGCTTCGCACCGAACTTCGCGAGGTGCAGGCGGGCCACCTTCTCGTCGAGGTGCTTCGGCAGGGTCACGACCTCGGGCTTCTTGCCGCCCTTCTGGAGCACCTGGTTCACGCCGTAGCTCTCGGCGTTCCGGTGGAGCTCGATCTGCGCGATGGTCTGGTTCGTGAACGACGCACTCATCACGAAGCTCGGGTGGCCGGTGGCACAGCCGAGGTTCACGAGACGGCCCTCGGCAAGCACGATGATGCTGTGGCCACGGCCGTTGGGGCCGTGGGTGGTGTTCTTGAACCGCCACTCGTGCACCTGCGGCTTGATCTCGATCTTCTCCACGTCGCCCGTCTTCGCCATGGCTTCGAGACCGGCCATGTCGATCTCGTTGTCGAAGTGGCCGATGTTGCACACGATCGCGTTGTGCTTCATCTTCATCATGTGGGCGGCGCTGAGGATGGCCTTGTTGCCGGTCGCCGTGACGAACACGTCGAAGCTCGACACGACGTCTTCGATCTGCACCACGTCCACGCCCATCATGCAGGCCTGAAGCGCGCAGATCGGGTCAACCTCGGTCACCGCCACGCGGGCGTATTGGCCACGGAGCGACTCCACGGAGCCCTTGCCCACATCGCCGTAGCCACACACCAGCACGCGCTTGCCGGAGAGGAGCACGTCGGTGGCGCGCATGATCGCGTCCACGAGGCTGTGGCGGCAGCCGTACACGTTGTCGAACTTCGACTTGGTGACGCTGTCGTTCACGTTGATGCCGGGGAACAGGAGCGTGCCGTTCTGGCCGCGCTCGTAGAGGCGGTGCACACCCGTGGTGGTCTCTTCCGACACGCCACGAACGACCGCGGCCATCGTCGTCCAGTAGCGGTCGCCCTTCTCGGCGCGAACGTCGAGGAGGAGCTGGAGGATCACGCTCTCCTCGTGGCTGCCGCCCTTGGTGGGGTCGGGCAGCTCACCCTTGATCTCCAACTCGTGGCCCAGGTGGAGGAGCAGCGTGGCGTCGCCGCCGTCGTCGAGGATCAGGTTGCAGCCCGAGCCGTCCGGCCACACCAGCGCCTGCATCGTGCACCACCAGTACTCTTCGAGGGTCTCGCCCTTCCAGGCGTAGACCGGCACGCCCTTCGGATCGACCGTGGAGCCCGTGGGGCCCACCACGGTGGCGGCGGCGGCGTGGTCCTGCGTGGAGAAGATGTTGCAGCTCACCCAGCGCACGTCGGCGCCGAGGAGCACGAGGGTTTCGATGAGCACGGCGGTCTGCACGGTCATGTGCAGCGAGCCCATGATCTTCGCGCCTGCGAGGGGTTGCGATGCGGCGTACTCTTCCCGCAACGAGGCGAGGCCCGGCATCTCCACGAGCGCCAGTTCCAGCTCCTTCCTGCCGTAACGCACGGTTTCGGGGGAGAGGTCGCGCACCTTGAACGGCAAGTCAGCGAACAGGGACAGGCCCGTGTTCATGAAGGTGGGGCCGGTGGGGAGAGGGTTGCTGATCATGGTGCCTCGGAGGTTGGGTGGGCGAACTTCATTCGTATATCCGAATAGACGAATGAAGCGCAAGTCGATAATGGTGAACGGGATGACCACGGCGATCTTCGACCGACTCAACACGCTCAGTGAGCCGGTGCGGGTGCGCATGCTGCGGGTGCTCGCGCGGGAAGAATTGGCCGTAGGCGAAATCGCGCGGGTGCTCCATACGAGCCAGCCCACGGTGAGCCGGCACCTCAAACAGCTAGACGGGGGGGGCTGGGTGCTGCGGAGGCCAGTCGGTACAGCCACCTACTTTCGGCTCGACGCCGACTCGCTCCCCGACGATGCGCGCGCGCTCTGGAGTCTGGTTCAGGGCGAGGTGGAGGCCGACGCTCTCGGTACCGGCAGCCAGTACGCCGAGGACCTCCGGCGCCTGCAAGGGGTAGTGGCCGCGCGCGCAGGCGACAGCGAAGCCCTGTTTCGGCGTCTCGGGGGCCGGTGGGATGGCATGAGGCGGGAGCTGTTCGGCGAGGGCTTCGTGCTCGCAACGCTCGCCGCCCTGCTCCCGCGGAGCACCCGCGTGGCCGACCTCGGGTGCGGCACCGGCGCGCTCCTTCCGCTGCTCGCGCAGGGCTCGGCGCTGGTGTACGGGGTCGACCGTGAAGCGGCCATGCTGGAGGTCGCCGCAGCACGCACGGCCGTTCTCCCCAACGTGATCCTCCGGAACGGCCTGCTCGACGCCCTCCCGCTCCCCGACGCCTGCGTGGATGTGGCGCTGTGCCAGCTCGTCCTCCACCATGTGCGCGAACTCGGGCCCGTCTACCGCGAAGCCGCCCGGATTCTCGCCCCCGGAGGTCGTTTCGTGGTGGTGGACATGGTGGCGCACGACCGGGAGGAGGTGCGGGAAACGATGGGGCACCAGCACTTGGGCTTCTCAAGGGACCGAGTCGCGGAGCTCGCCACCGGCGCCGGCCTCACCCTCCAATCGTGGCGCGCCCTGCCTCCAGACCCTGATGCGCACGGCCCTGGGCTCTTTGTCGCCGTGATGGGGCCACACCCGGCGTAGCGGAAACGGTGACGACCGGCGAAGATGGTGCTACGCGTGCGCCCGGAGGATTCGCCATGTTCGCTCTCCTGCTCCTCGCCTGTGATGACACCGGCGGCACCCAGCCCTTCGCCGGCACCAAGATGAGCGACTACTTCGCTTTCGAGGGGGCTCGCACCAACGAGTACAACAACGCCGACACGGCCATTGACTACAAGCTCATCGTACAGAAGAAGACGCAGACCACCCAAGAGGGCGACCGCGAGATCGTGACCATGGAATACACCAACGGCAACACCGCCGACGTGTTCGGGTCGGTGCTGTGGTCCTCGATCACCAGCGATTCCGTGGTGGTACACGGGTACTCCTTAGGCACCACGGGCGCGACCATCACCTTCGATCCGCCGGTGGCGATCACGGACGACGACGACGCGATGAGGGTGGGCGAGTCGGTGGAGACCGAAACCACCGACTCCGATGGCAACAGCTTCACCTACGTCAGCACCCTGGTGGAAGGTGTGGCCACCTGCCCGTCCACGGCGAACGACGACTTTGCGCAATGTGTGCACATGACCATCGACGATGGCGACGGCGACGACGCCGTGGGGCCGCTGTTCACCGGCGACTTCGTGCTCGTGGCCTCTTGGGGTCCGGTGTTCCAGACCCTCCCGCTGTGGGAGAGCGAATGGGAGCTCACCGACATGGAGTACACCTCCACGGAGGAGTAGCGGTGCGGCTGTTGTGGCTCATCGCGGCGACGGCCGGATGCGGAGCGCCGCCCGACTACCGCGCGGGCGACTGGGAGATCGACGTGGTTGCTGCGCTGCCAGACGACGCGGAGACGGTGCGCGTGTGCATCGAGGGCGTAGGGGTCAGCACCATCGGCGCCGGGAACGGGCGGGTGGCGGTTCGGGGCGTGCCGCCCGGTGACACCGAGGTTCGGCTGGAGGTGTACGACGCAGACGGCGCCGCGCTCCTCTCCACTGACTGGCTGGAGATCGGCGATGAGGCCCCCGAGGTGAGAGCCTCGCCGGTGTCGCTCGCGGCCACGGCCTGCACCGCCACCGGCGCCTTCGCAGAAGCCGGCGACGACGAGCGCCTCCTTGTGGCCCACTTCGTGCTCCAATGAGAGCGCTCACGCTCACGCTGCTGGCGTGCGCCGAGCCCGCCGACGAAGAGGACCGATTCTGGGTTGAGGAAGTCGACCCGGAAGACGGCGGGCAGATGCTGATCGCGGTGTCGCCGGTGCTGGTGCGGTTCAGCGGCTCCCTGGACCTTGAGCGGTGCACGGCCGACACGATGAGGCTCGACGCGATCCGAGAGAACGGCAGCGTCGCGTTCAATGTTCCCATCAGCTTCGACGCGACCGCCGACGGGTTCGTTCGTTTCATGCACACGGCACCCCTGCCGAGCGGCTGGACCTACGCCGTCACGGTCCGCGGCGGCGAAGCCGGCTGCGCCGACGAAGCCGGCATTGCGCTCGAACCCTTCTACTCCGTCTTCGAGGTTCCATGACCCGCCCCCTCCCGCTCCTCGCCCTTTCCCTGCTCGGCTGCCCCGAATCCCCCGAGGGCAAAGAGACCGACACCGCCGGAGGCGGCTACCGCGAAACCGGCGACGCCCTCGATACGTCTGACACCAGCGGGCACACCGGCGACACGGCGCTCGACACGGACGACACCAACGGGCACACCGGCGAAACCGGAGACACCGCAGACACGGGCGACGAGACCGGCCTCGCGGAGCTGGCGGTCTGGCCCGCACGCATCGTCGTCAACCCGGGTGCCACCTACGCCCTGCGCGTGGTGGCCGAGGACAGCTCGGGCGAGCGCGCGGCCTACACGACCGCCGCCTTCTCCGCCGACGACACCGCCGTGGCCACGGTCGACGCCGCGGGCCTTGTGACCGCCGCGGCGGAGGGCATCACCACCCTCCGCGTCGCTGCCGAGGGGCTGGAAACGACCGTGGAAGTGGAGGTGCGCGCGGCGATGGAGGCCCGCGTCACGATCCTCAACGCGAGCACGGGCCTGCCGCTGGAGAAAGCGAGTGTGTGGAACAACGAGGTGGAGTACCGCACCGACGCCGCGGGGCTCGCCGTGGTGGCCGTAGCGACGGCCGGCCCGACGACGTTCACGACGTGGAAGGACATCGACACGGTGGCCATCTCCGTGGTGGACACCGTGAACCGCGAGTTCACGATCCGCGTGCCCGTTCTCGCCGACCTCACACCTACCTCGCAGCTCCACGGCTCCGTGGACTTCACGGGCGTGGAAGACGCGGGCTTCGGCGAAGAGGTGTTCGGCCTCGCCGCCGCCAGCGTGCAGGGCGACCTGCCCCTGTTCGAGATCGACGACCTGCTCGGTCCCGACCGCATCCTGACCTACTACGGCGTGGAAGTGAACGTTCCCAGCAACATTTTCGTGGAGGGCTACCTCGACGACTACTACGCCGGCGCGTGGCCGGGGCGGGCCGGCGTGTGGGGCCTCGGCGGCCCCGTGGCGATCAGCGACCTCACCGCGGGCCTCAACGGCACCGGCGACGCGATGGCGCTCATCATCGACAACATCGACCGCATGACGTGGGGCGGAAGCATCGGCTACTCGACCACGGCCGGCTCCACCACGGAAGCCCCGCTCGCGCCCTCCAACGCCTTCAGCGACACCGCGCATGTGGCCCTGCCCACGCTCTCGGCAGGCTTCGACGGCACCGAAGAGCAGCTGGTGTGCACCTTCGACGAGACGACGGATGGCTACCTGCTCACCGGCCTCGGGCTGGGCGCAGGAGTCCTCGACATCGACCGAATCGCGCCCGGTAGCGTCGGTTCTGCCACGGGCTCGTCGGTGTGGACGATGGCGCAGGTGGGCGGCATCGGGTCGGGCGCGGGTGTAGCGATCTCCGTGGCCGACGACGTGGACGGCACGGTGACCTTCCCTGACTTCCAGGACGTGCCCACCATCGACGCGTGGACGCCCTCCACCCGCGAGCTCCAGTTCACCGTCGATCCCGACGCCACCTTCGTGCGCGTGACCATGGAAGACGACGACGGCGTGATGCACTACCTCTACTTCGATGGCTCCTGGACGGGCCTCGTAGACAAACACAACTGGGAGTTCCAGCGCAACAACACCGACGTGTACGTGGAGAGCTACGCCATCCTCGACGGCAATCTCGAGTCATGGATCGCGGAGTCCACGCTCGACCCCGAGGGGCTCGGGGTCACGACCGTCTCCCGCAACCGCCTCTCGAAGTAGGTCGAAGAATGTCGATCATTCCCGCCTCGGCCGCCGAAGCACTGGGCGTGCGCCCCGAGGTTCACGCCGCCGCCGAAGCTTCGCTGAACCGCTGGCTCACCGAGCCGGCCTTCGCCGAATGGGCACCGCTCGTGCGGTCGCTCGTCGCGGCCGAGCGCTGGAACTTACTGATCGACAGCTTCTGGCAGGTGATGCCGTTCGGAACCGGCGGGCGCCGCGGCACCGTGGGGGTTGGCCCCAACCGCTTCAACCCCTGGAGCCTCGCCGCCAGCGTGCAGGGGCACGCCGCCTTCTTGCGGAAACAGCTAGGGGAGCGGCCGCTCACCGTGGTGATCGCCTACGACGTTCGCTGCTTTCGCGACGCCACCGGCAGCTTTCCGACCGACGTTCCGAATCCGCTTCTCGGCCTGAGCAGCCGCGACTTCGCCGAGATCGCCGCGGGTGTGTACGCCGCCAACGGGGTGCGCACCGTGCTCCTCGAGCCAGGGAGCACCACGTTCATCTCCACGCCCGAGCTCTCGTTCGCGATCCGCAGGCTCGGCGCGGAAGCGGGCCTGAACATCTCGGCCTCGCACAACCCGCCCGACGACAACGGCGGCAAGTTCTACAACGCCCTCGGCGGGCAGGAAGTGCCGCCCGACGACGAGACGATGGCCGATGAAGTGAACCGCGTCGGCGAGATCCGCCGCATGAGCCCCGCCGAGGCGCGGGCCGGAGGCTGGATCGCTGACTACCCGTCGGAGGTCCACGACGCCTACGTGGCGCTGAACCTCGGCACCTCGCTCCTGCCGCACGCGCGCTCCGCCCACGTCGTGTTCACCGCGCTGCACGGCACCGGCGACACCAGTGCGCTCGCCGTCTTGCGGGCCGCCGGCTTCCGCGCCGACCTTGAGCCCACCCAGTCCACCCACGACGGCGCCTTTCCCGAGGTGCCCTTCCGCACGCCCAACCCGGAGGTGCCCCAGTCGATGGACCGCGCGGTGGCCCTCGCCCGGACGCTGGGCGCCGACCTCGTGATGGCCTGCGACCCGGACGCCGACCGCATCGGGCTCGTGGCCCGAGAGAGCGACGGGAGCTGGCGCTTCTTCACGGGCAACGAGATCGCCGCCCTCGTGACCGAGCACCGGCTCCGCCATGGCCGCTTCGCCGCGCCCATCGTGATGAAGACCGAGGTGACGAGCGAGCTGGTGAGCCGTGTGGCCCGTCGCCACGGTGCGCAGGTCGTCGGCGAGCTCATGGTGGGCTTCAAATACATCGGCGACGGCCTCAAACAGCTCGACGCCACCGGGCAGTTCGGGGGGGTGAAGGGCTCGCCCGCCGACTTCGTGATCGGCGTGGAGGAGAGCCACGGCGTGCTGGTGACGGCCGCGATCCGCGACAAGGACGCGGCCGGCGCCGCTCTCGCGCTGGCCGAGATGGCATCCGAAGCGAAGGCGGCGGGCCGCACCCTCGGCGACGCCCTCCGGGAGCTGTGGGCGCGCGAAGGGTACGTGAGCAACCGGCTGGTGAGCACGGTGATGCGCGGCGCGGCAGGCAAGGCGCGCATCGAACGAATCCAAGAGAGCCTCCGGTCGGAGCCCCCCGAGGACGTAGCGGGATTCGCAGTGACCGACTTCGCCGATCGCCGCGATCCTACCGGCGTGCTCGGACCGATCCGCTCCGGCAGCGACGCCGCGAGCCGCGACGTGCTGGTGTTCCGCTGCGGCGAGGGCAACCGCGTGATCCTGCGTCCGAGCGGCACCGAGCCCAAGAACAAGGTGTACGTCGAGGTGATCGGGGCGCCCGGCGAGGCTCCTGCCCTCGTGGACGCCCGCGCCGAGGCCTTGGCCCTCGGCTTCGCCGCGCTGATGCTCGCGCGCGCCGACCTGCATCTCCCCGAATGGGCGCTGCGGGTCAGCGACCTCGTCGCCATCGAGCAGAAGATGGACCTCGCGGAGCGGATCCTGCCGGCGATTCGGGCGCGGCTGGCCGGTGGCGAGGGTGCCCGGACAGCGGCGGTGCAGGCGTGGCTCGACGGGGAGCTGCGCCCCTTCGGCAAGGACCCCCGCGGCCTCGTCGCGCCCGCGATCGCGGCGTGGGCAGCGAGCGGCGCGACGGATGCGAGGGTGGTGGGGGAGGCCTTCTCGGGCAGTTGACGGGGCGCCTTAGGTCGCCGAACCCGTCGCCATCCGCGTCGGCGTAGTGCACGGGCGCGGCGCAGTCGCCGGTGTCGTCGGGGGGAGCCGAGACCGCCGAGTCCTCCTCGATCGGTTTCCCCGCGGGGTCGACCTGCGGCTCGCAGCCGCCGAGGGAGGCGAAAAGCGCCAGCACGAAGGCGACGGGGGGAGGGAGTCTCAGCACGCGCGGAATTGTAGCACCGCCGCTGCTCCTCAGCGCGCCCCGCCTGCGGTCGCCACTGCTTCCAAGCTACACTCTCGCAACGGAGCTGCCCATGCCCCACAGCGACCTGCGCCGACGCCTGCTGATCGCCATCGGGGCCGCGGCGCTCCCCTTGGCCGCCCACGCGCTCGACACCGAGGAGCCCGAAGACGAGATGGTGTGGGTGCACAGTACGGAGTGCGTGAAGGGGCTGTTCCTCTTCGAGTGCCCGGAGGCCGAGGCCCTCGAGCAAGAACTCCGGCCCGGAGGCATGTGCCCCCGCACCGTCGGGCCGGGGCCTGGCATGCTCGTGGACGGCGAGTGCTGCTACGAGGTTTCGGACGCGCTCTGCGGTGCGCTCGGATGCGGATGCGCCCACGGTCGGCCGATGCTCCGGGAGGTGCGCCCGCTCCTCGCGGGGATTGCCCGCACCCACTGGATCGACAGCACCCTCCCGGCCCCGGTGCTGGTCGGGCTCAGCGCCCCCGAGCGCCTGCGCCTCGCGCGCTTCTGGGCCAGCGTCGGCTCGCACGAACACAGCTCCATTGCCGCCTTCCACCGGGCCGCTCTGGAGTTGCTCGCGCACGGCGCCCCCGAACGACTCCTCGCGGCCACGCAGCGCGCCTCGCTCGACGAGGCCCGCCATGCGCGCCACGCGTTCACCCTCGCGAGCCACTTCGCGGGGGCGACCATTGGTCCGGCGGCGCTCCCGCTGGGGGCCGCCATCGAGCTCGCTGCCGACCTTCCGGCCTTGGCGGCACGGGTCGTCACGGAAGGGTGCATCGAGGAGACGATGTCGCTCCTCGCAGCGGAACGGATGCTCGCAGAGTGCCGAGACCCGGCCGTGCATCGGGTGCTGGTCGCGCTGGTCCGCGACGAACGCCGACATGTTGAGCTCGCGTGGAAGACGGTGAGGTGGGCGATTCAGGCTGGGGGCCAAGTGGTCGCGGACGCCGTTGCCATCGCGTTCGCCGAGGCGCGTGCGCCCATTCCGAACGACCCCGAGCCGCTGTCGCCGCGCCTCGCCGCGTGGGGCGCCGTCTCGGACGAGCGCCTGTGCGCCGCCGCGGCCCGCGGGCTCGCGGCGGTGATCCGCCCGGTTGGGGAGCGGCTGGTGGCCTGAGGGGACTCCTACCCCGCCTCGCCCATCGCTCGCGCCAGCGCCGCGCGCAGGCTCTCGCGCGAACAAGGCTTGGGGAGCGAGGTGGTGAATCCGTAGGCCTTTGGGTTCTCAATCGCGCCCCTGTCGCTGTACCCGCTGCACGCAACAAGCGGCAACTCCGGAAACAGCTCACCCAGCGCGGTGGCCGCCCACTCGCCCCCCTTCCCCTCCGCGACCGTGAGGTCGAGCAGCGCTACGACGAAGCCCTCGCCGGCAGCAAAGGCGACGCGCGCGGCGGCCACGGCCTCCACCCCGTCGGCAGTGGCGACCACCTCGTAGCCGAGGGCCTCAATCATCTGGGTCAGCACATCGCGCACCCCGGAGTCGTCGTCCATCAACAACAGGCGTCCCGTCGAGCCCCAAGTGGCGGCCCGGACACGGGGCGCCTCCAACGGCGGCGCATCGGCGGCGGGGAACCAGACACGAACCGTCGTGCCGCGGCCCACTTCGCTCTCCACCACCACGTGGCCGTGGTGCCGGGCTACGACCGACTGGACCACCGCCAGTCCGAGGCCTGTCCCCTGTGCGCGGGTAGTAAAGAACGCATCGAACACGCGGGACAGGTCATCCGCGGGGATGCCCACACCGGTGTCCGAAACCGTGATCGTCAGGTAGCCGCCCGCCGGCAGGGAGCCGGGCGTGGGCGACTCCAGACGCACGCTGGCGGCGGTGACGTGGATCGTGCCGCCCTCGCCCGTGGCCTGATCGGCGTTCATCACGAGGTTCTGGACCACCTGCCCCAGTTGCACCTTATCGGCCACGATCGCGCACAGCGGCTCCCCGATCTCCACTTCGAGCCGCGACCCGCGGCCGCGGTGGGCGAGCTCGGCCGCCGCCTGGATCACTGGCCCCGCCCACAACACGTTGCGCTCCGGCTCGCTACCACGAGCGAAGGTCAGAAATTGCCGCGTGAGGCCCCCCGCCCGCTCCAGGGCGCTCTCCGCCTTTCGGAAGTGCCTCGCCGAGTCCCCACCCGTTGCGCCAGCAAGCTGGGCCATCTCCACGTTGCCGAGGATCGTCGCCAGCAGGTTGTTGAAGTCGTGCGCGATCCCCGCCGCTACTTGTTGGAGGGTCTGCAGCTTGCTGAGCTTCAGCAGTTCTTCCCTGGCGCGACGCTCCTCGGAGGCGTCCCTCAGCGTCACCACGCTCCCCAAGACGGCGCCGGCTTCGTCGTGCACGGCGGCGCGCGACTCCACGATGGGCACAACCGCGCCTTGTCGCGACCGCACCTGCAACTCCGCCGCGGCCCGCTCAAACGCCTGGGCAGCCCGGCCGGGGTACTTCACCCGGGCACCCGTGGACTCCACCTCAAGTCGAAGGACCTCCCCGAGCGGCCTCCCCAACGCTTCCGCCTCGGTCCATCCGCACATCGTTTCGGCCGCCGGATTCATCAGCGAAATGCGGTGATCCGCGTCGCAGACGAACAGGCCCTCGCGGATGCTGCGCAGCGTGGTCGACATCTGCGCGGTGCGCCCCTCGAGCCGCGCCCGGTCGACCGCCAGTTCGGTCAACAGCTCGCGGAAGCGGGTTTCGAGAAGCTGAAGCTCTGCCGGCCCGCCTTCCATGGCCGGCAGTTCCAAGCGACCCCGCGAGACCCTCGCGACGGCCTGTGACAGTCGCTCCAAAGGCAAGGCGATCCGGAGCCGCAACTCTCGGGTGGCAAGCAGCGCGACCAGGAGCAACAGGGCGGCGAGGACCGCCCCGCGCAGCTGCCCTCGTTCCGTCCCCTCCTGCATCGCCACCAGCGCGGGTGCGGCATCGTCCATCGCCGCGCCCATGGGCAGCACCATCGCGGTTCGCCAGTCGCTTGACGCAACCGTCGACCACGCCACCTGCGCCGGGGCGCCCGAAAGCGACGCTAGGCTGACCACCCGGCTGCCGCGCACGGACACCTGCATCGCCTCCCCGAGCGCCCGCACCTCCGGGTCGGCCGACCACTCGAGCGATGCCTCCTCGAGCCCACGGGCCAGCCCCTCGTCCGCGGTAGACGCGGGGTCGGCCGCCGAACGCTGAAGGGCAGCCTGCGTTTCCGCAGACATGCCGAGGGCAACGAGGCCAGCAGCGTCTACGCTGAGCAGCCTCCCCTCTCGGGTGATCACGAACGCCCAAGCGCCGTGAACGGAATCCCCGGGGGTGGCAAGGTCGCGCAGGGGGCTCAGGCGCACGTCCAGCCCCACGCTGCCCTCGAAACGATTGCCGGCGTAGAGGGG
>CANKOI010000053.1 GCA_947484175.1 Deltaproteobacteria bacterium | reverse complement strand
GGTGGGCGCGCTGAAGCTCGCGCATCCGGACGAGGGGGCGCAGGGGGCGCTTCGCGCCGAGCGTGAGCAGCTCGCGGCCGTCGTGGCGCGCGACGCCACGGCCGCGAGCTGGTTGGCGGTGCCGCAAGACCGCGGCGAAGACGAAGCGGGGCTGCCCTGGCTGGTCCTCCCGTGGTTCGGACATTCGCTCCGCACGTGGACGCTGGAGGTGGCTCCGGCGCTGCCGCAGCGGCTGGAGGCGCTCCGGCTCGCGGTCGAGGCCGTCTGTCGCCTGCACGAGAGCGGTCCCAGCCGGGGTCAGCCCCGCCTCCACCACGATCTCAAGCCCGACAACTTTCTCGTGGACGAGGGCGGCGGCGGCCTCCGCCTCGTGCTCGCCGACCTCGGCGGCGCCGGCGTGGGCGACCTCTCCGCGCTCGCAGCCCCTCCCGGCGGCTACACGCCCCGCTACGCGGCGCCCGAGGCGGTGCTCGGGCTGTCGCTCCGCGCCGACCCCTCGCTCGACACCTTCGCCATGGCGGTGGTGATCTACCAGGGGCTCACCGGGGTGGAGCCGCGCTCCGTGTGCGAGGCCTGGCCACTCACAGCGCACGGGGTGGAGCTCTTAGAGTTGGCCGGTGCTGCCCCCACCCCCGCGGGCGCAGCGCAGCTCGCTGCGCTGCGGGCGCGCCCGCTGTGCGAGCTGCTCGACGTGGCCGAGATGGCGCCCCTCGCTCCGCGCGACGAGGCCCGGCTGCGCAACGACGTGACCGACCTGCTTCAGGGCGTCGACCTCGCCCCGGCGGCCCTCCTCGAGCCGCTCCTCGCCGCGCTGCGGCGAGCGCTGGAGCCCGACCCCGCCCGGCGGGACGGCGACCTGCGGAAGCTTGCTGCCGCGCTCGAGAACGGCGTCCGCGCGTGCGCGGGGCTGGCCGCGCCTCCCGCTCCCCCGGCCCCCGCTCCCCCGGCCCCCGCTCCCCCGGCCCCCGCGCCCCCGGCTCCCGCTCCCCCGGCCCCCGCGCCCCCGGCTCCCGCTCCTGCGCCGCCACCCGCTCCTGCGCCGCCACCCGCGGACGCCGACGAGTTCGTCGGCGCCCTACGCGGCGACCCCCTCGCGCCCTGGCTCGTCGGCATCGTCGGGGCGGCGCTCCTCGGGGTGGCGGGCTGGGTGCTCCTCGGTCGGGCCGCGTGAGCACAGGGCGGTCCGTGGCGGTCGTGGGCGGCGGCCCCGCCGGCCTGTCGGCGGCGAAGTAGACGCCGCATGCTGCTCCTCGTGGTCGCCGCGTTCTTGACCGCCGTACTCTCGGCCACGTTGGGCATGGCGGGCGGGCTCGTGCTGATGGGCGCGTTCACGGCTCTGCTGCCGGTGCCGGAAGCGATGGTCCTGCACGGCCTCACCCAGGTCGTGTCGAACGGCAGCCGGGCCGTCGTACTGCGTCAGCACCTCGACCGACCGGCGCTGAGCGCCTACGCGGCGGGTGCGCTCGTGGCCGCGGCGGTCGCCCAGATCGTCTCGGTGGCGCCGCCGTCGTGGGTCGTCTACCTCGGCCTCGGGCTGGTGCCCTTTGTGGCCCTTGCGCTGCCGCGCCACGCCTGGCTCGACGCGGGCACGGCCCGCGGCGCCAGCCTCGCGGGCCTGCTGGTCGTGGGTACGCAGTCCCTGTTTGGCGTGGCCGGGCCGCTCTTGGACACCTTCTTCCAGTCCGGCCGCCTCGACCGGTTTGGCGTGGTGGCCACCAAGGCGGCCACGCAGGCGCTGTCGCATCTGTTGAAGGTGGCGCTGTTCCTGCCCATGGTCGCGGGGCAGCGCGATCTCGCGGGGATGGCCGCCGCCTGCATGGCCGTGGCGGTGGTGGGCACCAAGCTGGGAACGGTGCTGCTCGCGCGGATGCCCGAGGCGGACTTTAGGCAGTGGACGCGACGAGTCGTGCTCATCCTTGGCGCGGGGTACCTCGTGGCGGCGGCGGTTTCGGCCAAGGCGGGGGGAGGGGGGTAGCCGGGCGCGCCTGCAATTCCCCGTGGGCGACCCCTCGCTCACCGAGAATCGCAGCCACTCGTGGCCGGCGAGCCCCTATTGAGAACGCGCGGGTTCGCGGCCTCCCGCCTCGGTACCTCGTGGTACGATGGCAACACTCCAAGATATGCATGCCCGTTCGCCCCCTCCAAGTCCAATCATGCATGGGCTCTGCGCCCGCCCGCGGCAGGGCGGTCTGAACAGCTTTGGCGCGCTGCTGTACGGGACCGCTGGTTCGGGCTCCTGGACGGGCACCCTCTCGTGGGACTGACCGCGCTGCTCTTCGCCTGCGAAACGGGGCCCGCCGAAGGCTCCGGGCCGCCACGGGAGAGAGGCGCGGACACCGCGGAGGCCGACACCGCGGAACCGGACACCGGGGGGTCCACCGAGACGGGCGACACTGGCGAGTCGCAGCCTAACGATGGCGACGGCGTGGCCGCAGCCGAGGACTGCGACGACGCCGACCCGAGGCGCTACCCGGGGGCCGACGACTGGTGCGACGGGGTGGATCAGGACTGCGACGGCGACCCGGTGGGAGCGGGCAAGTGCGACGAGTGGGGCACGCTCAACGACCTCGACACGCTCTACTGGCTAGGCGAGGAGGCGGAGCAGTGGCTCGGAGTCGGGGCGACCGCGGCCGGGACCGTACCGACTTTCGCCTGCAACTCGGTCCAACCTCCTCCTGGCCGGCCGCGGGTATCTACGGCGAGGAAGTGGACGACGGCGTCTGGTACGAGACGCTGGAGGAGAACGACACCTTCGGGGCGTACCCGGCACCCGGCCGCGACATCGACGGCGACGGGTTCGCGGATATGGTTCAGAGCGGAAACCGCGGCGTCACGCTGATGTTCGGCCGCGCTGACGTCGAGGGGAGCCACGACCCCCTTTTGGAGCCCTGGTTGTCATGGAATGACCCACTCTATTCCGCTCCGCAGGCCTACATCGGCCCAGATCTCGACGGAGACGGTGCGCGCGAGTTGCTGCTGAGCGGAGCGGGGGGCGGCACCTACCTTGCCTGGCTGGACGGCGACGGTGCCTCCGACCTCCTCGCCGGGGTCTGGACCACGCTCCACGACGAGGATGACCCCGTCTGCCTCGCCTGGCTGTCCTCCTCTGTCATCGTCGCCGCATCCTCCGCGGAGGACACCGTCCTGGCCCGCGCGTGCTGGTACGACGAGCCCGACGAGGCGGCGGCTTACCGCGGGTACGGCGACATCGACGCTGACGGAGTCCTCGACCCCATCTTTGCGGCCTACGACCAACAATTGGCCTGGGATAAAGGCTGGGGAAAGGTGGGCTGCGTCCTAGGAACCAGTCGGCTGGAGATCGGCGGAACGCTGGACGCTTCGTCAGCCAGCCTCTGCTACTACGGGGTGGGGGCTACCATCCCCGACGTGAATGGGGACGGGCACGACGACTATCTCGGCTACAACCACGAATGGCTTGAGACCGACACCGAGAACCTCGGGCGAGTGGACATCCTCCTCGGCTTCGACATCCCCTGGGACGACCCGACGAAGCGGTGATGGGAAGCGGCCCCCTACCGCAACAACTCCCCCACCCGCGCCCGCTTCACAAACTTGCCGCCGCCCTGCGTTTCGAGCTGGCTGTTGTGCACGATCACCCGGCCGCGGCTGATGACGGTCTGCGACCAGCCGGTCACTTCGTGGCCCTCCCAGGCGGAGTAGTCCACGTTCATGTGGTGGGTGCGCGGGTCGTTCACGGAGATCACGCGGGTTTCGTTGGGGTCGAAGATCACGAGGTCGGCGTCGCTGCCCACCGCGACGGTGCCCTTCTTCGGGAACATTCCGAACGTCTTGGCCGCCGACGTGCTGGTGAGCTCCACCCACCGGTTCAGCGAGATGCGCCCGGTGCGAACGCCGGCGCTGTACAGCACGGACACTCGATTTTCCACGCCCGGGGCGCCGTTGGGGATTTTGGTGAAGCTCTCGCGTCCCAAGTCCTTCTGGCCGTTGAAGCAGAAGGGACAATGATCCGTCGCCACCGCGCTGAGGTCGCCGAACTTCAGTCCCTGCCAGAGCGAGTCCTGATTCCACTTCTCGCGCAGCGCCGGGGTCATCACCCACTTGGCGCCCTCGAAGTTGGGGCGCTCGTACCAAGTCTCGTCGAGCAACAGGTATTGCGGACAGGTTTCGGCCTGCACGTCCACCCCGCGGTTGCGCCCGATGCGCACTTGCTCCAAGGCGTCGTGGCTCGAGAGGTGAACGATGTAGAGGGGCACTTTGGCCACTTCCGCGATCGCAATGGCGCGGTGCACCCCTTCGGCCTCCATGCGGGTGGGGCGCGTGCGAGCGTGCCAGATCGGCTCCTTGTGCCCCGCCTCCGCGGCCTCACGGATGATCTCGTCGATCACGATGCCGTTCTCGGCGTGCATGCAGATGCGGGTGTTGTTGTCGCCCGCGCGGCGGAAGGTGCGGTACAGCGTGCCGTCGTCCACGTAGAGCACGCCCGGGTACGCCATGAACAGCTTGTAGGAGGTGACCCCGGCCTCCGCGAGCTTGTCCATCTCGCCCAGCCGGTCGACCGCCATGTCGGTCACGATCATGTGGAAGCCGTAGTCGATGGTGGCCTTGCCCTCGGCCTTCCCGTGCCACACCTCCAGCCCGTCGAGGGTGCTCTGGCCCTTTGACTGGATGGCGAAGTCGATGATCGTGGTGGTGCCGCCGTGGGCCGCCGCCACCGTGCCGGTGTGGAAGTCGTCGGCGCTGGTGGTGCCGCCGAAGGGCATGTCGAGGTGCGTGTGGGGGTCGATGCCGCCGGGGATCACGAACTTGCCGGCGGCGTCGAACACCCGGTCGGCGTTCACCTTGAGGTTCTTCCCGATGTGGGTGATCTGCTCGCCGTCGATGAACAGGTCGGCCACGTAGTCGTCGACCGCGGTGAGGATGCGGCCGTTTTTGATGAGGATGGACATGGAGGCTCCGGGGAGGCGCAGAGTATTCCGAAACGGGGGGCAAGGCCGAGGGCCTGCAGGCGGCGGCCGAGGATTCCGGCTACCTTCCAACCATGCTCCTCCTCCTGCTCGCCTGCTTCGCCTCCACGTCGGGCGAAGCCGCCGGAAAGCTCGACAGCGGCGAGCTCGCCGACGCGTCCGACACCTCCGACACCGACAGCGGCTCCGTCAACACCGACTACCGCCCCGACATCCAGGGCGAGTGGGCGGCGGAGCGGCTGCCGGCTCCGGAGTTCGCGGCCACCAACCGCGACGGGGCGCCGCGCGGGATCGACAACCTGATCGAGGGGCCGACCGTGATGTGGTTCTTCCCCGCCGCCGGGACCTATGGCTGAACGCAGGAGGGTTGCGGGTACCGCGACCGCCAAGCAGAGTTCGACGCCCTCGGCGTGCAGATCGTAGGCGTGTCCTTCGATGAGCCGGAGGCGTTGGAGGCCTGGGCCGCGGAGGAGGGGTTCACCTTCGAGCTCTGGAACGACACCGACCACACCTTGGCGGTCTACTACGGAGCCGCCAAAAACCGGAGCGCCTCGGTGCCCGACCGTGACACCCGCATTCTCGACAAGAATGGGGTCCTGACCGTGGTCTACGATGGGGTGGATTGGGGCACCAGTCCGCAGGTGGTGCTCGAAGACTGTCAGGCCATTTTCGGCGAGGAGTAGGGGAGCGGAGAGGGGAGCTGCGGGAGTCCCTACCAGACGCGCACTACGGGGTACCGGTCGAACTGGTCGTCCGGGGTGAGGATGGCTAGCCCCTCGGCCAGCGCCTGAGCCACGAGGAGCCGGTCGAACGGGTCGGCGTGACGCCGAGGTGACCCCTGGGCATCGTGCCACTCCACTTCGGGGAGGCTCGCGACCCGGAGGGTATGGGCCTGCTCGACAGGGAGAATCCGCATCCCCATGCGCAGGATCTGCTCCCCCAGCACACTCGCGACGTCGCCGCCGAGGTCCAACTTGCCGAGTCGGGCCTTGACGACGACCTCCCACGTGCTCGCGACGCTCCACACCAGCGCGCTGCTCCGGTCCTCGAGAACCCTGCGCGCCCGCGGCGAGAGGCGCTCCGGGGCGAGCAGCGCAAAGAGGAGCCCGCTGGTGTCTACGAGTACCGTCATGGCTGGATCAACGCCGCCGCCGCTCGTCTGCGCCCGGGGTGAAGAGAGCGTCCGCTGCGAGCGGGGCATCGAAATCGTCGGCAATCCAGCCTTTTCCGCGGAGGGCTCCGAGAACGCGAGGCGTGTCGAGCGCACCGGTGGTGATGGGAACTAGGCGCACCACCGGGTGTCCGGCGCGCGCGATGATCACGTCCTCCCCCGCTTCTGCGCGGTCCAGCAATCTGGAGAGCTGTGTTTTGGCTTCAAGTACGTTGACTTGGATCGACATCGGCGCCCCCTTGACCAAGTCTACAGCAGTCTGGTCAACCCGGCAAGGGGACGAGAGCGAGGCCCGGCCCTCTTGGTCGCCCTCGTTGGGCTACGGTCTGTTGCCCGTGCACCCCGTTGGCACGGCGGTTGCTATATCGTGTACTGGTTACCCCGAGGACCCCATGACCCTTCTCAGCCTTTTGCTCCCCGCGCCCGCCTTCGCCTGCGGCGGCATGTTCTGTGATTCGGTGGCGCCTGTCGACCAGGCGGCCGAGCGCATCGTTTTCTCCTTCGATGGCCTCGACTTGGTCACGGAGGTGCAGATCACCTACGAAGGGGAGGACGACGATTTCGCTTGGGTCGTGCCGGTGCCGCAGGAGCCGGAGCTGTTCCTCTCCAACGACGCCCTCTTCACCCGGCTCGCCAACTCGACCGTGCCCACGTTCTCGCTGCAAAGCGTCTCTACGGGCGGCGGCAACATCGGGTGTGCCAGTCAGGAATTCTCACTCGCCATCGACGCCAAGTCGGCAGGCGAAGACAGCGGCGGCGTGTCGGTCGTGTCCGAAAGCACGGTGGGCCCCTACGAAACCGCCGTTCTGCAGGCGGAGAACGCCGACGTGCTGGTGATCTGGCTCGAAGAGCAGGGCTACAACCTGCCGGACGGGATCGATGCCGTGCTGCAGCCCTACGTGGCCGCCGGTCAGTATTTCGTGGCCTTGAAGCTCTCGTCTGACAAGGACACCGGCGATCTTGCCCCGCTCGGGATGCGCTACGCCGCCACGGCCGCCTCGATTCCCATCCAGCTCACGGCCGTGGCCACCGTGCCCGACCTGCCCATCGAGGTGTTCGTGCTCGGGGCGTCGCGGGCCGTCCCCGACAACTACTTGCACGTGCAGGTGAACGAGGCTGCTATCGACTGGTACGCCGGCGGCACCAACTACCGCGAGGTGGTCGCACGCGCCGTCGACGAGGCGGGCGGGCAGGCCTTCGCCACCGACTTCTCCGGCTCCACCGACATTATGGCCAACCAACTCTGGTTCGAAGGGATGGTGAACATCGACGCCATCGCCAGCATCACCGACCCCATCCAGTGGCTCGAAGCCATCGTCTTCTCCGGCATCCCGGCCAGCTCCCAGCTCAACGCCCTGCTGGTCGACTTCGTGCCCCCGCCCGCCGGTGTGGATGACGCGACATTCTTGTCGTGCCCTTCCTGCTACTCCGGCCAGGTGAGCGCCCCCGACTTCGACCCGGTGGTGGCCACCGAGGCGTTCCGGTCGGAGATCGTGGAGGTGCTGCGGCAACAGCAGAAGCGGATCGACGCCTCCGAGCACCTCACCCGGCTGTTCACCACCATGGACGCCGAGGAGATGACCGCAGATCCCATCTTCGTGCTCAACGCCGACATCGAACAGAGCGTCGACTCCGCCCACATCGCCATCGACCGCACCCGGAGCTCCTTCTTCACCGGCTCCCTTCAGGCCCGCACGCTGGAGCTCGATGACGGGCGGGAGTACGAGCTCGGCGACCCCGACGACCTCACTGAGCTGGACGCCGTGAACAACCCCGACGCCCTGATCATTGAGGACCTGTCGGAGACCGGCGAAGGCTCGGTGCTGTTCGACGGAACTGCCGACGCAGCGGCCGACGCCGAGGCCTTCTCCAGCGGCTGCTCCTCTGAGGAGGGAGGCGCGGTGGCGGCTCCGGCCCTGCTCCTGCTCGCGGCGGTGCTGCGTCGTCGTCGGGCCTGATGTGGCTCTGGCTTCTCGCCTGCGCGGAGGGCGGGGACGAGGCGCCCTGTGAGGCGCTGGGGTCGCCCAGCGTCGAAATCGCGCCGGCCGAGATCGACTTCGGAGCTTTCGAGGAGGGCGCGCCGCTGTACGTCGGGCATCCCCCGCAGGGCGGCGCCCTCTACTCGCCCTTCCATGCGCGGGTGGAGGGCCTCGCCGACCTCGACCTCGGCACCCGCATCCTGCTCACGGGCACCGACCCCGCCAACGACACCGTGATCGCGGAGACCGAGTACGAGCAGCGCCTCGTGTGTGCCAACGTCGGCGAGAGCGCGGGGCAGTGGCTCGGTGCCGACCTCCACTTACGCTTCGGCGACTGGACGGTCGAGGCGCTCGCGGGCCGCCCCATGACCCTCACGCTCGCCGTGGAGGGCCTCGATGGCACCGCCGTGTCCGCGGTCTTGGAGGGGGTGCTCGCGGGGATGGAGGAGGGGTAGGAATCGCCCCCCTACTCGTCCCTCCACACGAGGATCGTAAAATCCACCGATCGCTCCGTGCGCGACTCCCGCGCCTCGCCGCTGCCGATGGCTTCGAGGCGCTCCGCCGCCATGCCCCGCGCCACCAGCGCGGCGCGTACGGCCTCGGCGCGGGCGCGGCTGAGCTCCAGGTTGTGGCGGCTGCTGCCGCTCTCGTCGGCGTGCCCTTCGATGCGCAACAGCTCGATGTCCGGGCGGCCCGACAACAGCGCCACGATGTCGTCGAGCACGGGGAGCGCCTCCGGCTGGAGCGTGGCGCGGTCGAGCTCGAAGCGGATGCTGCGCTCGGTGAGCAGGCGGTCTCCCGCCACCCGCACGTCGGTAGGGGAGAGCTCCACCGCAAGCTCCAGCGTTTCGCCGGCGACCGGAAGCACCTGCACCTCTCGTGACGCAAACCCCGAGGCGTAGACCCTCCAGGCGGCCGGCGCCGCCTCCACCCGCCACGTCGCCCCCTCCAACGGTACGGCGTCGGGCACAACCCCAACGGCAGCCCCACGACGCACCCACGCCGGCAGCGCCTCGCCGGTGGGAGAGAGCGCCCGCAACCGCACCTCGGCGTACCGCACCGGTTCAAGGTCCACCACGAGCGAAACCGAAGCCCCCATCGCGGTCACCCGCCCCTCTCGTGCGCGGTACCCCTCCGCCTCCACGGTGTAGCTGTGCTCTCCCGAGGGCCCCCGCAGCCGGGCGACCTCGCCGAAGAAGACAGTGGTCGCTTCCGACGAAAGCCCCTCGACTAGCGCCGTCTCGGTGGGCCCGTCTGGCACGCCGCGAACGAGCAGCTCCACGGTGGTGACGGAGTCGGGGCAGCCGTCGTTGTCGCCCCAGCCGTTCAACGTTTCGGGCACCAGCGGGCACACATCGGCACCGTCGGCGATGCCGTCCTGGTCGGCGTCGGTCTCGGGGCAGCCGTCGCCGTCTTGCACGAGGTCGGTGTCCTCGGGCTCGCGGGGGCAGCGGTCGCGCAGGTCGGGAAGCCCATCGTCGTCGGTGTCGCGCATCGGCGGGGGGCGGTACTCGAGGGCCGCCACCACGCGAACGGCGGGCGCGCCCAGCCCCCAGTTGAGGCCTCCTCCGGCGCCGCCGCGCAGGCACGCGCCCCATCGTACACAACCGCCCGCCGAGGCCACCAGCTCCACCGGCGTCTGCGCCTCGAAGTCGGCAGCCCCATGCAGCGGCACGCTGCCGAACAGCTCCACGCTGGCGAGGCCGACCCCGAAGGGCCGAGCGCTGGCGGCGGCCGCCCACCGCAGGTGAGGACCCCAACGGAGATTCTGGACCGTCTGCATCTGTTGGAGCCGAAACACCGCCTGTCCGTGCAAAGTCACCAGACCGCTGAACCAGCCCGCGCTGAGGCCGCCGTCCACGGCCCCCGCTTCGTCGCTCAGGAACACGGCGGTGGGACCGCTGGCGATCACGGCCGACCCGAGCACGCTCACCTTCACCCCGAACTCGGTGGACTCGACGAGGGGCGCCGCCACCCAGAGCGTCGTATCGCCGGCTCCTGACTCCGCGTTGCCCCGGTAGCTCCACTCCATCTGGCGGATGGCGAAGCCCACGCGCGGTCCGTTGGCCACTCGCAACGAGAGCCCGACGTGCGCCGTGCTCACGCCGAGCAGGAAGGTCTCCGCTTCCTCCCCCGCGCGGGACACCACGGGGCTGAGCGCCAGGCTCCACGTGGCCGCCCCCGCGGGCGACCAGGTGCCGCCGAGGTCGGCCTCCTGCATGGAGAGGGCTTCCCCGCCGTCGGCGGGAGCGAGTCCGTCGGCGTTGATGCCGTCCGCACGGCTCGGGGTGGGGAGCAGGAGGAGCAGAGCGGCGAGCGCGGGCCCGGCTCGGCGCACCACAGCGAGGAGCACCAGCAGCAGCGGCCACAGCGACACCAAGCCGGGACTTGCGGAACACTCCGACCGTGGGTCGAACCAGCCATCGCCGCCGAGCGCGCCCCCAGAGTCGCTCTGGGTGTCGTCATCCCCTCGGCTCCCCTCGGAACAGTCTCCGTCGGGCGGAGACACGAGGAGCGGGCAGCCGCGTCCGGTGATCTGTTCGCAGTCCTCGGCCAAGCTGGGGAGCTCCGGCGCGAGTATGCCACGACATCCGAACGGCCCGCCCCGGTTAGGCTCAGCCCCTCCCGAGCTGCGCCATGGACACCGCCGAGATCGTCGCCCTCTGCAAGAAGCACACCCTCTACACCTGGGCCGTGCAGGATCAGGTCGACCCGTTCCCGATTGCGCGCGCGGAAGGCGTGTACTTCTGGTCGCCCGACGGCAAGCGCACGATCGACTTCAACAGCACGCTGATGTCGGTGTTGATCGGCCACAGTCACCCCAAGGTCGTGGCCGCGATGAAGGAAGCGATGGACGGGCTCCTGTTCGCCTACCCGCAGTCCGCCACCGAAGCGCGCGCCCGCCTCGGCAAGCGGCTCGCCGACCTCTTCCCCGGCGACATCAACACCTTCTTCTTCACCACCGGTGGAGCGGAGGCGAACGAGAACGCCATCAAGCTCGCGCGCCTCGCCACCGGGCGCACGAAGATCCTCTCCCGGTACCGCAGCTACCACGGCGCCACGAGCGCCACGATGCAGCTCACCGGCGACCCCCGGCGATGGGCCAACGAGCCCGGCGCGCCCGGCTTCATCCGCATCATGGACCCGGTGCCGCTGGAGTTCAGCTTCGGCACCACCGACGCGGAGATCACCCGCAACCACCTCGTGTACCTCGAAGAGCTGATCAACTACGAGAACCCCAAGGACATCGCGGCGATTTTCGTCGAGGCGGTCACGGGAACCAACGGCGTCCTCATCCCGCCGGATGGATGGTTGGCGGGGTTGCGCGCGCTCACCCGGAAGTACGGCATCTTGCTGGTGTGCGACGAGGTGATGAGCGGTTTTGGACGCACCGGCAAGTGGTTCGGTTTCGAGCACGGCGGGATCGACCCCGACATCGTCACGATGGCCAAGGGGCTGACCAGCTCGTACATGCCGCTCGGCGCCGTGGGCATCAGCGACGCGGTCGCGGCGAACGTTCGCGGCAAGTACTTCGCGGGCGGCCTGACCTACAACTCCCACAACCTCGCGCTGGCCACGGCCGAGGCGGTCTTGCGCGTCACGGTGGAGGAGGGCCTCGTGGAGCGAGCGGCCGCCATGGAGCCGGTGATGAAGGCGCACATCGCGCGGCTCAAGGCCCGGCACCGCTCGCTGAAGGAGGGCCGCGTGATCGGCCTCTTCGGCATGATCGACATCCAGAAGAACGCCCGCGGCGAGCTGATCGCGCCCTACAACGGCGCCCACCCCGCCATGGGCCAGCTCGCCCGCTTCTTCCGCGACGAAGGCCTGTTCACCTTTCTGCGCTGGTCGAGCTTCTCCTGCATCCCGCCGCTGACGATCACCGAAGCGGAGATGGCTGAGGCCTTCGCGATCATCGACCGCGGCCTGGAGATCACGGACGCCGCGTTCGAGGGGTGAAGCCCGCTCGCACCGAATAGCTTCCTCCTGCCGGAGCCTCGCCATGTCCATCGAATCGCTGACCGCGCTCTACGCTACCTTTCCTGCGCGCCACGCTGTGGGTCGTCGTCGCCTCGGGCGCGGGCTCACGCTCGCGGAAAAAATCCTCTTTGCCCACCTGTGCGAGCCCGAAACGGCGCCGTTCCACCGGGCCCGGAGCTTCCTCGACCTCCGGCCCGACCGGGTGGCGATGCAGGACGCCACCGCCCAGATGGCCCTGCTCCAGTTCATGCTGGCCGGCCGCGAAACCACCGCTGTGCCCACGACCGTTCATTGCGACCACCTGATTCGTGCGCGGCAGGGGGCCGAGGCCGACATGAGGGTGGCGCTCGGCGAGAACGCCGAAGTGTTCGCGTTCTTGAGCTCCGTGAGCCAGAAATACGGCATCGGCTTTTGGAAGCCCGGCGCGGGGATCATCCATCAGGTGGTGTTGGAGAACTACGCGGCACCCGGTACGTTGATGATCGGCACCGACAGTCACACCCCCAACGCGGGAGGGCTCGGGATGTTGGCCATCGGGGTGGGCGGCGCGGACGCCGTGGACGCGATGGTGGGACTGCCCTGGGAGGTGCTCTGCCCCACCGTGATCGGGGTCAAGCTCACCGGAAAACTCTCAGGCTGGACGTCCCCCAAGGACGTGATCCTGAAACTGGCGGGCATCCTCACCGTGAAGGGCGGTACCAACGCGATCGTGGAATATTTCGGCCCTGGTTGCGAGAGCCTGTCGTGTACCGGAAAGGCCACGATCTGCAACATGGGCGCCGAACTGGGGGCGACCACGTCCGTGTTTCCCTACGACCGCCGCATGGCCGACTACCTGCGCGCCACCGAGCGGGGGAACGTCGCGGACGCCTGCGACGCCGTGGCCGGCGCGTTGCGTGCCGACCCCGAGGTGGAGTCCGACCCCGACTTCTACTTCGACCGCGTGGTGGAGATCGACCTCAGCACGCTGGAACCTCACCTCGTGGGCCCCCACACGCCGGATTTGGCGCGCCCGCTCTCGGCCGTCAAGGCTGCGATCGAGGCGGAGGACTACCCCCGCGTCCTCTCGGCTGCGCTCATCGGCAGCTGCACGAACAGCTCCTACGAGGACATCGAACGGGCCGCGCACATCGCCCGTCAGGCCGCCGCGAAGGGACTGCGGGCCAAGGTGCCGTTCATGGTTTCGCCCGGCAGTGACCAGATCTACGCCACCATCCGCCGCGACGGCCAGCTCGCCGACCTCGAAGCCATCGGCGCCGTCGTGCTCGCCAATGCCTGTGGGCCGTGCATCGGGCAGTGGAAGCGCGACGACATCCAGCCCGGCCAGCGCAACAGCATCGTCACTTCGTTCAACCGGAACTTTCCAGCCCGGAACGACGCGAACCTCCAGACACTCGCGTTCATCGGCAGCCCCGAAACGGTGGTGGCCATGGCCCTCGCCGGCGACCTCGGCTTCAACCCCGCCACCGACACGCTCCCCACGGCCTCCGGTCCGTTGAAACTCCAAGCCCCGGTGGGAGACGAGCTTCCGAAACGTGGCTTCCTTCCCGACTTCGTGGGGTTCGTCGCTCCGGCGGCGGGCGTTCGAGCGGAGGTGGTCGTCGCGCCCGGCAGCGACCGGCTCGAATTGCTCCAGCCCTTTGCCGCGTGGGACGGCCGGGACCTCGACGGACTTTTGGTCTTGCTCAAGGCTCGCGGAAAATGCACCACCGACCACATCAGCGCTGCGGGACCGTGGCTGAAATACCGCGGACACCTGACGAACATCAGCGGAAACCTCTTCAGCACCGCGGTGAACGCGTTTTCTGGAGCGGTCGGCAAGGCGCGGGATGTGCTCGCAGGCGAGGACGGTGTGTCGTACCCCGATCTGGCCAAGCGGTACAAAGTCGCGGGCCAGGGTTGGGTGGCCATCGGCGACGAAAACTACGGAGAAGGGTCCAGCCGCGAGCATGCCGCGATGGAGCCCCGCCACATGGGCTGCCGAGCCGTCATCGCGCGGAGCTTCGCCCGCATTCACGAAACCAACCTCAAAAAGCAGGGCGTCCTTCCGCTCACCTTCGCCGACCCCGCCGACTACGAGCGGGTGCAGGCCGAGGACCGTGTGGCCATCGAAGGGATCGCGGGCATTCGCGCCGGCCGCGCCCCCACCCTCGTCCTCACCCACGCGGACGGGACGGTGGACCGGCTTTCCACCCGATGCACCAGCTCGCCCGACCAGTTCAGCTGGTTCGAGGCGGGGAGCGCTCTGAACAAGATCCGGGGGGGATGAACTCTCCCTTCACCCCTCCTCCTCTCGCAGCGCCTCCAACGAGCTCCGCACCCACGCGACACACTCCGCCGAAGCCACGAACGGTGCTTGGTTCCGCTCGGCCTCGGCCACGACCTCGTCGGCGTTCGCGCCGGCACGCAACCCCGCGTAGAGGTAGGACGCCGCGGACGAGCGCGGCCCCATGCGGCAAGTGACGAGTGTGGGTCGAGGCAACGCGTCGAGCGCGGCCACGTGTTGCCTCGCGTGGTCAAGATCGAGCACCCGTGGGGGGTCGGAAGGAACGTTGTGGTGGCGGCCGATCGTGGCCTGCACCTCGGCGTAGGAGAGGCCCCCCAAGGCCACGAACTCCTCGCCGGTGAGGAGCAGCCACGCAGCGGCGCTGTGCTCCCGCACCAAGGCGGCGGCGTCTTCCACGCGCCCGCGGTTGTACACGATGTCCGAGGGAAACGTGAAGTTCGCCATGGTGGAGACCCGGTGTGGGGCGGGGCTAACGCGCCGAGGCTCAGCCGAGCATCTGCGCCGCCCAGCGCGGGTCGAACACCGGGTTGCTCTTCCGCAGCACCGAGAGCCGCGCCTGCGGCCCGCCGTAGTTGTGCCCCGGGTAGATGATGGTCTCTTCGGGGAGCGTAGAGAAACGCTGGCTCAGCGTGCGGCGCATCTCCGCCGGGTCGCCGCCTGGCAGGTCGGTGCGACCGCAGCCTTGCAGAAACAGGGTGTCGCCGGCCACAAGTGCGCCATTCACGCGGAAACAGCAGCTCCCCGGCGTGTGCCCCGGCGTGTGCAGCCACTCCACCTCCACGGCGCCCACCGCCACCCGATCACCGCCGTCGCGCAGCGTGAGCTCTCCCGCGGAGAGCCCGGTCACCTTCGTCACGAATTCGGCCTCGGCGCGGTGCACATGCAGGGGGCAGGAACAGCGCTCGAGCAGCCGAGTGAACCCCTCCACGTTGAAGCCCATCATCGAGCCGCCTACGTGGTCGGGGTGGTAGTGCGTGCCGAACGCGCCGACCACCTTCATGTCGTCGGCTTCGGCCACGTCCACGATGTCGTCCACCGCCCAAGCGGGATCGATGATGACACACTCCTTCTTCTCACGGTCGCCCACGAGGTACACGAAGTTGGCCATCTGGCCACACACGGGGTGGCCACGCCCAAAGTCACGTCCCGCCAACAACTGTCGAAAATAAAGGCGTTCGGCCATGGTCAGAATCCGAGCTCGGTGAGGTAGGTTTTTTCGAGGGTGCTGGTGCTGCGCGCAAATTGGCTGCGCACAAAGAGCGCCACGCCCCAGGTCATCGCGAACAGGCGGTAGGCCGGTCCCGGGCGCGTCGGGGGCACGAAGCCCAACTGCTGACCCTGCGTCCAAACCCGCGTCCGCACATGGTCCACAAAACGCGGGAGGTGCCGCAGCACGCGGTGCTGGGCGGCTTGGCGGGCAAACACCCGCGTCACCAGCGGGGCCACCGCGAGTTGGAGCTCGAGCAAGCCGTAAAACGGGTGACGCAACCACGGGGACTCCGCGAGAATCCGGCGCGTCTCCTTCTCTCCCCAGGCGACATGTTCTTCTTCTTCTCGGCAGACCACGGCGAGTTTCTTCTTGATCTCCTCCACCCGGGGGTCGTGGTCGGGGAGCGCCTGCATCAGCACGTCCCGGAAGATGTCGAGCACCATTCCTTCGCCCACCGCGTGCTCCATGAATACTTTCAGGGGGTAATAGTTGTTGTGTGCGCTCAGGAGTTTGATCACCCAATGGGCGGGCACCGGCTTCAGCTCCAACGAGCGGAAGATCTCGGCGAACAACTCCAAGTGGTTCAGCTCCTGCCGCGCCTGGCGGAGGTAGAAACGCGCAGCCTCCAGCGAGCGGGCCGCATACAGCGACTTGCCACAATACACGCCCGTCGCTTCGCCAAAAAGGGCTTGGCTGAGCACGAAACGCAGGATTTCCCGATCCTCGGGGGAGTCGAGGTCGAAGGTGTCGCCGCTAAAGGTGAAGTCGGCCATGGAGAGCCGTTAGCTCGGTGAGTCGCCGAGCACCCGCACGCGCACCACGTTCTTCACGTTGGCACAGCCGGTTCCGGCCGCCGCGTAGAGCCGGAACGGGCCCCCCTGGTCGTTCGGGAGCGCCCCGCCTGAAAGGCTGTGGACGATGACCGAGTCACCCACCGCCTCGAGCGCTTTGGGCTCCGTCGTTAGGCCGTCGGCGGCCACCACGATAAAGCTCTGCCCCCCTCGGGTGAGGGTGAGGAGCTCGGCCAGGCGCACCCCGGAGCCGGAGCGACCAGGAGCCACGGTCGCCACGTCCACGACCTGTCCCGGCATCGCCATGAGTGCGCCGCGGCTGAGCGGAATCTCCATGCCCGAGGGGTCGATCAGGGTCACCAGAGCGCTGTCGAGCGTGTCGGGGTCGCGGTCCACGCTGCGGGCAGCCAGAAGTCGAGCCTCGAACTCTTCCAGTTCGGCGCTGTCAAGGACGATCACGTCGGCCCTGGAGTCCCGCCGGTAGGAGGTGGCCGCGGGGTGCACCACGCCGCCGGCGAGATCGAGACGGTACCAGCCCAGATCGGTACGAAAC
This sequence comes from Deltaproteobacteria bacterium, assembly GCA_947484175.1. Classification (GTDB taxonomy): domain Bacteria; phylum Myxococcota_A; class UBA796; order UBA796; family SXON01; genus SXON01. The sequence continues at coordinate 14,273 of CANKOI010000053.1, read as the reverse complement.
ACCCCTTTGAATCGAACCACGACGGGAGGCCGAGAGAGCAATGCGGTGAGACCGTCCCACAAGAACACCGCGTCCGGCGGAAATACCCAGCTTCGGGAGTGGTAGCCTTGGGTGGAGTCGGGACGCGCCGGAGCGTGGTCGTGCTCGTGGTCGTGCGGGTCAGGGACGGGTTCGTCAGCTCGCGGACCCGCGCCCGCCGGCCATTCCCATGCACCCGCAGGCAACACTCCGTGCGTCGCGTGCGCCACCAGCAGCGGCGCCGGCCAGAGCTTGTGAGCCATGGCGTCGAAGGCGGCGAGCTGGTCGAGGTCCGCCAGGTCACAGCGCGTCGCCACGAGCACGTCGGCGGCGTCGAGCTGTTCGGCGAAGAGGGTGGGGTCGACAGGCGAGCGGGTGGGGTCGACCAGAACGACGGTGGGACCGAGCGCGATTCGCGCTGCAACTTCGCCACGTGCCAGCATGTCCACCACATCGCGAGGCCGGCCGAGCCCTGAGGGCTCCACGAAGATGCGATCGGGTTTCAATTCGTCGAGGATGGCGCGAACGGCTGCGCCAAGCCCTTCCGGCGCCGTGCAACACACACAGCCGCCGGGAATGTTCGTCACCTGCACGCCGCCGCCGAGCAGCGTGGCGTCGATCGCCGCCTGCCCGAAGTCGTTCACCACGACGGCGCACCGCTCCACCCCTTCGCGGCGGGCCAACTCGGCGAGGAGCACCGTCGTCTTCCCGGTGCCCAAGAATCCGCCCACGACATGTACAGGAGTTCGCATCGGCCCTACCCCCGCTCCACCCAGTCGAGGATGCGGCTCATGTCTGCCCAGCGGGTGAGCTTGCCGTCGGCGCCGAGGAGCGTGATCGCGAGGTGGCGCCCGCTGTCGGTACGCAGCACGGCGGTAAAGCCGTACCGCGCCGTGTCGGTGTACCCGGTCTTCGCCGCCTCCACGACGAGGTCTTCCCGGCCGCTCATGCGGTCCGTGGTGAACAGCCGCCGCGCGTGCGTGCGGTTGGACCGCCAGATGTCCCAGTACGGCGCGCTCGCTACTGGGGCCAGCGTTGGATGCGTCGCCACTGCAACGGTGGCCTTCGCGATGTCGCGCGCCGTGGAGAGGTTCTCGTCGTCCAGCCCCGACGGCTCGGCCCAGCTGGAGCGGGTCATGCCCAGCTCCACGCTCACGCGGTTCATGCGGCCCACGAACTCTTCGAGGTGCATCCCGGCCGCCGCGGCCATTCCGAGGGCGGCGCGATTGTCGCTGGCCACCAGCGCTGCACCGAGGGTGTCCCATCCGGCCAGACAATCGCCAGTGGAGAGCCGCGACCGGGCTCCGCTGCGGGTGGGGTACTGTTCGGCGCCCACGCAGAACTCGCGGTCCAGGTCGGGCTCGGTGCTCACCAACGCCAGCGCCGCGACCAGCTTGGTGATGCTGGCCACGGGGCGGGGCGTGTCGGCGTTCTTCTCGTAGAGCACCACGCCGGCGTCGAGGTCTACGACCAGCGCGCTGCGGCTCCGCACGCTGGGGCCGGTGCTCGGCCCCGGCTCGTCGATGGCCGCCAGCACGAGAATCTGTTCGCTGGGCGGGAACCATCCCGGGGGCAACCACTCGGGGGGGGGCACCACGGCAAGCTCCGCGTCGGCTTCGCCGGGGGTGCGCCACCCGGCCGCCGGGGTCGGTGCGCCGGCTGGGGCTTGGGGCGCATACCGGTCGGGCGCGGCTACCTCGGCAAGACCCATTTCCGGCGCTGGGACCGGTTCGGGGGTCGAAACTGCGGCGCCCCCAAGGAGGGGCGTGGTCACCCACAAGGCCAGCAGGCCGACCCCGCCCGCCCACGTCGTCGCCACCGCCCGCACCAGGAACTTCATGCCGCACCCCGAACCGACAGTAGACCCTGTTTCTCTTGACGCGTCAATCGTCCTGCGGCAGTTCTTGCACCGGAGTGGGCTCAGCACGGCGCGACTTCAGGTCGAACCGCGACCCGTGCACCAGCACGTGCAGGCGCACGCCGATCAACTCCACGGGCCGGCCCTCCGCCGTGGACGCCATTCCGCTGTGCTCTAGCGACGATGCATCCACCACCGTGATCCCGCCGCTACCTACTACATCCAGCGTGTCATCCGGGCCGATAAAGGCGGCGGTGTCTTCGTCGATCCCGAGGCCGATGGCGAACGGGTTGTACGCGAGCGCCGACAACAGGCGGCCCATCCGGTCGCGCTGGCGGAAGTGCTGGTCGATCATCACGCGGTTGGTGAGCCCGAGGCCAGCTGCGAGGGTGGCCTGCCCGGCGCGGGGGGTGGCGCCCTCGTGCCCGAAGGCGATCATGTGTTCGCTCAGGAAGGCGGCCCCCGCGCTCGTTCCCGCCACCGGCGCACCCGCTGCGTTGAGGCTGCGGATTGCGCGTGCCACAGCCGTGCCGCCGAGGATGGTGCTCAGCCGGAGCTGGTCGCCGCCGGTGAGGAACACGCCGGTGGCGCCGTCGAACACCGCCGCTGCCGCCTCGGCTTCGCCGCGCGTGCGCGGGTCGCAGATCGCGACGTGCTTCACGCCGAGGTCGCCGAAAACCTGACGATATCGGTCGGGCGTGCCCGGGTCGACCGAGGCGACCGGAACGACGACGATGCGGGCCGCGCGGTGGCCGGCCAGCTCCGCGAAGCGACGCAGGATGTCGCAGCTCAGGAGTTTGTCTTCGGCGCCCCCGATGGGCACGACATGGCCGCGACCGGCCGGATTCGTGGGACGGGGAGGCATGGGTCGGCGGCTTAACCGGGATGGGCTTCGAAGGGGCCCTGCCGCACGGCCCTTCCGGCGCGAACCATAGGGGCGCCGCGGGCAAAAACTTCTACGGCGGCCAAGGAGTCGCTGAGCACCACCACGTCGGCATCGGCGCCCACTTCCAGCCTGCCCTTGGCCGCGAGGCGCAGCTGGCGCGCGGGATTCCGGGTGACCGTGGCCAACGCGAATTCGAGGGGGACGCCAAGCTCGACGGCCTCGCGCACCGAGCGGAGGAGCGCTCGCGAGGCGCCCACCTCCATGCGGGTCAGCACCCCGTCTCGGTCGAAGGTGGGCAGGCAGCCGCCGCCGTCGCTGGAGAGGGTGAGACGATCGGCAGGCAGGCCTTCGCGGTACCACTCCGCGATGGCCTGACCTCCGCTAGGCGCGTCCTCCTCTGCCTCGAACGCCGTCGCGTCGATCGGCACCCCGCGAAGCGATAGGGCCTTGGCCTCCTGCCAGAGTCTCCGATTTCGATTGCAGTGGGTGGGTTGAAACACGCGGGCCGGGATCTCGGTTTCGTCGAGCGCCCGCCGCACCAGGGCCAGCCCCCGGGCGCCGTCCCCCAGATGGAGGTGAAGAATCCCGGCCTTTCCAGTGAGCATTCCCGACACATGAGCGTCGGCGGCGAGCCTCACCAGTTCGTCGAAGGTCGGTTGGGAGCTGCGGTGGTCCGAAATGGCCACCTCGCCGATCCCGATGAGCCGGTCGACATGCACGAGGTCGTCGCGCACGGAGCCGGTGAGGGTGCGCACCGGCACCTCGTACCCCCCAGTGTAGGCGAACGCGGTCAGGCCAAGCTCGTCGAGCCCGCGCGCACAGGCGAGCAGCTCGGCGATGCTGCGGGTGCGGCAGTCGGTGCCGAGGAGCCCAACCGCCGTCGTGACGCCGGCGAGCGTGAGGTCGGTGAGCTGCACTGGCGGAACGCGTGTTCGGGCGCCCCCCTCCCCACCGCCCCCAGCGAGGTGGGTGTGCGCGTCCACGAGGCCGGGAGCCACCCAGCGCCCCGTGCAGTCGATCTCCTCGACCGGAAGTCCGGTGGGAGGGGCCAACCCGGCGCCGATGGCGAGGATCTGGCCGCCCCCGAGGAGGACATCCACCGCTCCCAGCGGGTCGGGAGAAAGTGCGCGTGCGTTGCGGAGGAGGAACACGCCCGCTGCTAACCCGACCCGCGCTGGGCACGATACCGGGGAGCGTGCGCGTGGTGTTGGTGAATCGGTGGCACGAAGCGGCCACCCCCGAGGAGCAGATCGCGGCCGACCCGCTGCGGCGCGAGCTGGCCCGCGTACTCAGTCGCCTTGGCCACGAGGTACACGTGGTGCAGGAGCTGCCCCAAGCCGCGAGCGTGCGGGACGGGCCGGTTCGGTGGTGGTTCGTGCCCCCCGATTCGAGCACCCGGTGGGCACGTCGTGCGGCAGAGTGGGTGGGGCGCGGCGATGCCGAGGTGAAGGTGCCCGTGCCGTCGTTGGCGCGAGCGGTGGCCCGCCTCGAGGCCGATGTCGTGCACAGCTTCGACCTGGTGAACTACGGACTGCTCGCGGAGCTAGGTCGGGACACCCGCCGGAGGGGGGCCGGGCTGGTCGCCCACTTTCACGGGGGCGCCCCTGCCCGGCTTGCACCTTGGCGTCGCGTGGAGCGGGCCGCCTTCGCCAACGTGGACCGCTTCTGTTTCACCACCCGCGAGCACGCCCTTCCTTGGCGGGAGTCGGGCGCGCTGGCCGACGACGAGCGGGTCGTGGAGGTGTGCGAGACCTCCAGCGATTTCACCCCCGGTGACCGGGCCTTCGCGAGGGCGCGCACGGGGCTCCTCGGCGCCCCCGCCCTGCTCCACCTCGGGCGCCTCGACGCGGTGAAGGACCCGCTCACGACGGTGGCAGCCTTCCGTCGCGCCCTACCTCAGTCGCCGGGAGCTCACCTCACGCTCGCGTGGAGGGATGGGCCGATGGAGTCCAAGGTGCGCGCGGCCTGCGAGGGGCTGCCGGTCACGTTCCTTGGGCATGTGTCACGTGATACATGCCAGGACTTGTTGCGGTCTGCCGACTCTCTGGTACAGGCGAGCACTCGAGAGGTGTGCGGGAGGGCCGTGCTGGAAGCCCTTGCCGTCGGCACGCCCTGTCTGCTCAGCGATATTCCCAGCTTCCGATGTATCGACGGAGGCAGCGGTTCCATAGGCTTCTTCGGCGTGGGCGACGCATCGGGACTCGCCCAGCGTATCGTTGACTGGCCGTATGCTGAGGCTCGGGCGAGGGCGGCACGCCGTTTTTGCGAGGCGCTGTCCTTTGAGCGCCTCGGTGAAGTGATACATGAGATGTATCAGTCGCTCCCCGCATCGAAAGGCACGGCCAAACCCTTCCCCAACCGGCCGAACGGTAGTAGGCTGGCGCCGTGATGCTCTTGGCGCTGATGGCCTGTACCCCCGGGGGCGGGAGCTATCGCTCGGCCGTGCCCGAACCCTTGGCCGATACCGCGGGCAGCCATGGGTCGAGCTCCGAGGAGAACTACACTCCCTACGAGGAGGCGGAGGACGACAAGGTAGTCGAGTCCGACCCGATGGCGCCCCGCGTGCTGCTCAACGAGGTGGTGGCTCACAATGAGTCTACCTGGCCGGGTGAAGACGGCTTGTGGCCCGACTGGATCGAGATCTACAACGCCAGCGAGGAGGCGATTGTCCTATCTGACCTCTCCCTGCGCGACCGCAGCGACCTTCCCTGGGTAGGCGGGGAGGGGGTGCTCGAACCCGGGGGGCGGCTCGTGGTGGCGGCGGATGACACCGTGGCGCCCGGGACCCTGCACGCCCCCTTCGCGCTCGACTCCACCGACGAACGCCTCGTGCTCAGCGTGGCAGGCCGCGTGAGCGACCGGCTCGCCTTAGGCAGCCTGCCGACCGATGTGGGCTTTGCCCGCTTTCCCGACGGCGGCGATTGGGCCCCCACGGCGAGTTCCACGCCTGGCGCGGCGAACGTGGAGTCGGCCGCGGGCTCTCTGGACCGCTCCGACCTCGTCTTCCAGCTCGACGACCTGCTGGCCTTCGACATCCGGCTCAGCGCCGACGCGATCAGCGCCCTTCGTGCGAACCGTCGTACCTATGTAGACGGCGCGCTCACCGTGCCGGAGGGCGACTGGGGTGCGGTGGACGTGCGGCTCAAGGCCTACGTCGGCTCCTCTCGCACCATCGATCAGAAGTGTGCGTTCAAGATCGACCTCAATGACCACCACGGTCGTGAATGGCATGGCCTCGGCAAGCTCACGCTCAACAGCATGGTGCAGGACAACACCTATGTTCACGAGTGGGCCGCATACGAGCTGTTTCGGGCGATGGGCGTGCCCTCCCCCCGCGTCGGCTACGCGCGGATTGCGGTCAACGCCTCCGACTTCGGCCTGTACCTGGTGATCGAGTCGGTCGACGAGGACTTCTTGGAGCGGTGGTACGCCGACCCGACCGGGAACCTCTACGAGGGTGCCTACGGGGTGGACCTCTACGACTCCCACATCGCCAGTTTCGACTTCAAGGGCGGCAGCGGGGTGACCGACCGCTCCGACCTCCAGGAGCTGGTCGACATTCTCGACGACGGTGCCACCGAGGCGAACTACGCGCGACTGAAAACCGTGATGGACATGGACGAGTTCCTTGCCAACATGGCGGTCGAAGCCCTCACGATGCACTGGGACGGCTACAGCACCGCCAACAACTATCGGTTGTACAAAGACCCACGCTCCGGCCTGTTCCAGATCATCCCCTGGGGCACGGATCAGACCTTCATTTCGGCGTACTTCAACCCGTGGACCGGGCGCGGCCGCCTCTTCCAGTGGTGCTTGAGCGTGGGGAGCTGCTCCGTGCGGTACGACGAGATCCTGCTCGACACCACCTACACGATGGAGGCTCTCGAGCTGGGCGACGGGATCACGTCCCTGGAGGCCAAGCTCCGCGACGATATCAACACCGACCCGCGCCGTGAATTCTCTGTCGAAACCCACGACGCGTACCTCGCCTACACTGTGAGCAACATGGCTACCTACCCGCAGACGGTGCGCGACCAGCTCTCGGCTCGGTAGGCGGCAGCGGCCCGCTCTCGTTGACAGAAAGCTGTCAACGTCCTTACGGCTCGCTCCCCTCCGGCCGTATACCGAGCGGTCCAGACCGAGGAAGAGAGGAATGCAGGAAGTGGGACAGGCCGGGCGAGTGCTCCTCTACATGCAGCCCGGTCCGGTGACCGAGACGCTCCGGCACGACGCCGTGCTGGCTCGCTGGCAGATTCTCTTTGCGGGCACCGCACCCGAGGCAGAGCGAATCCTCTCGGAGCAAGCGTTCGACGTGATCGTCAGCGCGGACATCGAGTTCCTGTCACGATGCCGCCAAGCGTGCCCGCGCAGCGCCCGCGTCGGGGTTCTGAGCGCGGCGGAGGCCGGCTCGGCCATGGCTGCCGTGCAGGGAGCGGCGCACAGCATCGTGGGTGGTGCCCTTTTGCCATCGCTGCTCGAGGTGGTGCTTCAGCGCGCGTTCGGCGGGACGGGTGTGCTCTCCAACAAGCGCATTGACGACATACTCGGCCACGAGCGCCTTCCCGTGCTGTCGAAAACGATCGGCGAGCTCATTGCTGCTCTCGACTCCCCCGACGCGGGAATCCGCGAAATCGCCCGCGTCATCGAGAGAGACCCAGCGCTTACGGCACGCTGTTTGATGATGGCCAACTCCACGTACTACGGGCTGCCGCGGCGGGTGGCTACAGTGGTGGAGGCCGCCAACTACTTGGGGACCAGCACCATCCGTACTGAGGTGTTGGCGACGGAGGCATGGAAGCTCGCCAAGGGCGCAGACGCCCGCGAGATCACTCGACTCCGGGAATCGTCGTTGCTGGCCAGCCACATCGCCCGCTCGATCGGGGGGGCCTACGCCGCGGAGGCGTCGGCCGCCGCGATGCTCGCAAACATCGGAGCGCTGCTGGTGCTGGGGCGGATGCCCGCGAAGTATCGACAGGTGCGCGCGCTCGTTGCCAGTGGCACCCTCGGTCCCGAGGCGGAAGGGCAGGTGGTCGGCGCAAGCTTCGCCCAGTTGGGTGCGGCGCTCTTGGATCGCTGGCGCCTGCCGGCGACTACGTGCGAAGCCGTCGCTTTTTCGCAGACCCCCTTCCCGCACCCCAGTCGCGGCCTGAGCGTCTCTTCGTTGACCTACATCTCCTGCGCCTTCGCCGCCGAGATGACTTTCGAGCCCGACGCGGGCATCGCGCCCGAGTGGGTAGATGCCATGGGGCTCTCCGCAGAGATGCCGGGCTGGCGGGCGGTCGCGCAGCGATTGTCCATGTCGTGGCCGGGCGGGGTGTGATAGTGGTCGCCACCAACGAGGTAGGGGTGATGAGCATCTCAGTGATGGTTGTGGACGATGCGGCGCTCATCCGGGTGCAGCTCCGGCGCGCCCTTGTGGAAGCGGGGTTTGAGGTGTTGGACGCGGTCGACGGTCACGACGCTTGGGCCAAGATCGATGCCGGGGCGCGGCCGTCCATGATGATCTGTGACGTGAACATGCCGCGGATGAACGGGCTTGAGTTGCTGGAGAAGCTGAGCAGTGCGGGGCACATGGAGTGGCTTCCGGTCCTCATGCTCACCACCGAGGGGCAGCCGGAGCTGATTCAGCGTGCCAAGGCTCTGGGGGCCAAGGGCTGGATCATCAAGCCCTTCAAGGCGGATCTGGTCGTCGCGGCGGCACGACGCTTGGCGCAAGTCGGGAACTAGGTAAAGGGGACGCGGCGTTATGAGAGTCTTGGTTTTGGAGAGCAACGTTCCGGAGCGCACCCGGCTGTGCCAGAGCCTGGCCCAGAGCGGCCACACGGTGGCCACCACCGCGTCGGAGCTGGGCGAGTTGCTCGGCCTCCCGCTGGCGATCGGTCCGGCCGCTGCGGCCACCGAGACCGCCACCGTGGTACTCTCCCTCTCCGCTCAGAAGGTGGAGATCCACCTCGCAGTGGGCGTCGACGCTCGCGGCGGCAAGAATCTCTGCGAACGACTGCTCGGAGGCCCGGCGGGGGTCGACGTGCTGCGCGACACCCTCCGCGAGATCGCGAATACGCTCGGCGGCGCCTTTAAGCGAGCAGCTCTGGTGGACGGCCAGGTCTTCAGCCTCGGGTTGCCGACCAGCCCGGCGCCATGACTGCGGATGCTTCCGGGCGCGCATGGGGACTGGTGGGAGGGTCAATGGCGTTCACCGTCACTACCGTGGTGCGTTCCTCGCGGCCGAAGGTCTGCAAGGCGGCGTCCCTCCTCGAAGGGATGGTGTTGTCGCAGGATATCCGTAGCGCCCAAGGCGTGATGATGCTCTCCACGGGCACCGCGCTCACGGAGCGTACGGTCCAGCGAATCGTGGAGATCCTTGGCGAGTCCGCGCTCGTCCACGTTACGCAGCCGGAATCCTTGGCCTTGGGCGTCGCCTGACCACCGCCTGTTGGCGAGTCCCCAACTGAACATGGCGGGGATCGTCGCGGAGGGCTTGGGGCGCACCTTCGTCGTGCGTGGGCAAGGTCGGGGGCTGGCCGGGGCGCTGTCTGGTCTGTTCAGTCGCTCGGCGAGCAGCAAGGTTGCCTTGCAGGATGTCAGCTTCTCCGTTGGCTCTGGGGAGGCGGTGGCCCTCATCGGGCCCAACGGCGCAGGCAAATCCACCACCGTAAAATTGCTCATCGGGGTTCTGGCGCCCAGCGCGGGCCGGGTGCGGGTGAGCGGCCGCGACCCCTGGGCCGAGCGTCCCGCGCATGTGCGAGAGTTGGGTGTCGTATTTGGGCAACGCACGCAACTGTGGTGGGACCTCGCCGTGGTCGAGGCCTTCGACCTGCTTGCTGCCATGTACGAGGTGAGCGCGGCCGACTATCGGGCCCGCCTCTCCCGCTTCGATGAGGTGCTGGGTGTCGGCCCGCTCCTGCACACCCCTCTCCGTCAACTTTCCCTCGGCGAGCGGATGCGCTGCGAATTGGCCGGGGCCCTGCTCCACGCACCCCCGCTGCTCATCCTCGACGAACCCACGGTGGGGCTCGACGTCGCCGTGAAATTGCGGCTGCGTTCCTTTCTGTGCGAGCTTCGCGACGAAGGGCGCACCACTCTCGTACTCACCACCCACGACCTCGAGGACGTCCGCGCCATCTGTCCGCGGGTGCTCCTCCTCGCCGAGGGGAAGCTCCTGCACGATGGTCCGATCGAGGCGCTCGCGGCGCGGCTTGGGGGCCGGCGCATCGTGCGCGCCACCTTGCGCAGCGGGGTCGCTCCCGGCGTCCTCGATCGATTTCCGGGGGCCGAGTTGCGCGGAGACTGTGTGTTGGCGGTGCCGCTGCCCGAGGGCCACGCGGCGGCGGAGCTCGTGCGCGCCCTCGTCACGCAGCTCGACGTCCTCGACCTGCACATCGAAGAGCCGGCGATCGACACCCTCGTGGCCCGGTACTACGAAGGCCGCCCGTGACCCTCGCGCCGCTGCGGGCTGCTGCGGCCCTCGGGTTCCGGCACCACCTCGCGTATCGATCGGAGGTGGCGATCCAGCTCGTGGCAGCCGGCATCGTCGCAGCGCTGAACGGGGCGCTCTGGACGGCGGCCGGCGAGGCTACACCGACCCTCGGAGGGGTGCCCACCACCGCGGTCCGTGCGGGCGTGCTGGTGGCGTGGGCCGGAATCGGGGCGGTGGCCACTCGCGTCCACGAGGACATGGGTGAGCGTTTTCGGACCGGCGAGATCGCCGCCGATCTGGTGCGCCCCATCTCGCTCCCGGCCATGATTTACGCGCGCGACCTCGGGCGAGCGAGCGCGTCCTTTTTGGTGCAGGCGGTGCCCCTGCTCACGATATCGGCGTGCTTCGCACCGCTCGGTCTGCCGCACGCTCCCGAACGGTGGGCCGGCTGGGTGGCGGCGCTGCTGGGGGCGCACGCGGTGAACGTCGGCCTGAGTTTCAGCTTAGGCATCGGCGCCTTCCGGATGGGTTCGGCCACGGGGCTCACTCACGTGAAGGCTACGCTGGTGTCGCTGTTTGCGGGGGCCTTGCTGCCGTTGGAGCTGCTCAGCCCCACGCTCCAGGCTGTCTCGCGGTGCCTGCCCTTTCACCTCCTGGGGCGCACGCCTGCGCAGGTGCTCGTCGGGGAGGGGCCGGTGCTGCCGCTCCTCGCGGAGCAGGCCGTCTGGGCGGCGGCGCTATGGGGGCTCGGGCTGTGGCTGTGGCGCCGCACTTCGCGCTCCTTCACCATTCAGGGGGGCTGAGGGTGCGACTGCGGCGACTCCTCGTCCAGCGGCTGAAGACGCGGCTGGCCTATCGTGGGGATGTGTTCGCGGGGCTGCTGAGCGCGGCCCTCCTCGGCGTGGTCGGGCCCGTGTTCCTGCTTTCGCTGTTCGCCAACGTGCCGCATCTCCGCGGCTGGACGGGGCCGGAGGTGCTCTTCATCTGGGGCTACGCCGACACCGTGGCGGGCCTGTTCTACGTCGTTTTCGCCGGCCTCTACGACCTGAACCGTCGCTACATCCTCACTGGCGAGCTCGACCGCTTGCTCATCCGCCCCGTTGACGCCTACCTGCAGCTGCTGATCGACAACCTCGCGTTCGAGGAGCTACCGGTGGTTGCGCTCGGCGGGCTGGTGATGGCACTGGCGGTGAGCTGGGGGCTGGTCCTTCCCGGCCCGTGGCGCCTCGCGCTCCTGCCGATCTGGTTGGTCGGGAGCCTCGCCACCCTCGGCGGGATCACCACCGCGGTCGCGTGCCTCGGCTTCCACCTCCAGCACCGCGGCACCGCCGTGGGCCTTGTGCTCCAGCTCACCACCTTTACCCGGTACCCGCTCGACCTCTTCGGCCGCCCGCTGCAGGCGCTGCTCACCTTCGGACTGCCCTTCGGGTTTGCAGGATTCTACGGAGCGGCGTTCTTCCTCCCGGAGAATGACTTTGCGGTGGTGGGAGCGTTGGTGCCGGTGGTGGGCGTCGCGGCGCTGGGAGGGGGGTACGCGGCGTTCCGGCTGGGGCTGCGGCGGTACGCGTCGGCGCCGTAGCGAACGGTGTTGCGGAGCGGCTCGGCGACACGTTAGCGGTGCGCCCCCCGGGAGTCTCATGCGGCGTCTGCGCCTTGGTCACAGCCTGTGTTCCGCCCTTGTCGCTGGGGCGCTGCTCCCCGGCTCGGCTCTGGCCGCAACCTTCCCCGCAGACACCGACTGGGTGTCGCTCAGTCAGGCCGGCCAGGGCATGGGCGACGTGCAGGGCGACGGCTCAAACAACGGCCGCGAAATCGTGGGAGACGCAACGGACCCCGCGGTGTTCGTGTACACCGATGCCACCGATCTCTTCGTCCGGCTGCGCCTTGATGACGATCCCGAGCAGAGCGTCGGCAACCTCCGGGCCTTCGGCTGGGGACTGCTGTTCGACACCGACGGTGATTTTTCGGCGTACGAATTTGCGTTGATGGTGGATGGCATCCGGGAGGAATTGGCCTTCGCAGAGAACACCACGCCTGGCACCACGGGCGACCCCGCGGACAGCGCCGAGACCGACGTGGCTGGCTACCCCACTCTGCTCGACTACACCGCGACGGGCAACGTACGCATTTCGGTTGCGTCGAGCACCTTCGACGGAACCCCTGACTACTTCCTCGACTTCGCCGTCAATCTGGCGGATGTGCAGGCCCAAGTAGGAACGGGTCCGATCTACTTCCTGGCCGGCACCTCGAACAACGCCCAGTCGCTGTCGGTCGACCTCGCCGGCTGCGACGACTCGGGCGTGTGCACCATCGCCGATGCCGTGTCGGACCCCTCTTCCCTCGACGGCAGCGTGGTGCCCGACTCCGACGGGGACGGCCTGTACGACTTCGAAGAAGATCTGGACGGCGACGGCGACACCAGCAACGACGACACCGATGGTGACGGGACCCCTGACTACCTCGACACCGATGACGACGGCGACGGCGTGCTGACGGCAACGGAGACGTCCGGCTCCACCGACTACCTCGACGACGACAGCGACGACGACGGCCTGATGGATGGCACGGAAGACAGCAACGGCGACGGCGTGGTCGACCTTGGCGAGACCGACCCGACGCTCTTTGACGGCGACGGCGATGGGCTCGGCGACGGGCTTGAGTCGGGCTTGACGGCAGGAGAGGGCGCCGACACCGATCCCGCCGTGTTCTTGGCGGACACCGACCCCACCACGACCACCGACCCCACGGAAGCCGACAGCGATTCCGACGGACTCGACGACGGCGCAGAAGACGCAGACGCCGACGGCGCGGTAGCCGCGACGGAGACCGACCCGAACAATGCCGACACCGACGGCGGCACCGTTTCCGACGGCGTCGAGGTGCTGGTCAATTTCACCGACCCGCTCGACGGCTCCGACGATGTGCCGCCCCCAGACACCGACGGCGACGGTCTGACCGATGATGTCGAAGCGCTGCTGGGCACCGACCCGGCCGACGACGACAGCGACGACGACGGCCTCACCGACGGAACCGAAGATGCGAGCGGGAACGGCGTGGTCGACGCGGACGAGACCGACCCGAACAACTTCGACAGCGATGCGGACGGCCTCGGCGACGGGCTCGAGTCCGGCCTCCTCGCGGCCGAGGGCACCGGCACGGACGCGACGCTGTTCGTGGCCGACGCCGACGGCTCGTCCACCACCGACTCGCTGAACGCCGACAGCGATGCCGACGGACTCGGCGATGGCGTGGAAGACGCCGACGCCGACGGCGCGGTAGCCGCTACCGAAACCGACCCCAACAACGCCGACACCGACGGCGGCACCGTTTCGGACGGCGACGAAGTGTTGTTGAACGGCACCGACCCGCTGGATGCGTCCGACGATGTGCCGCCGGTCGACGACGACGGCGACGGCGACGGCCTTCTCGATTCCGAAGAAGCGGCACTGGGGAGCAACCCTGAGGACGCCGATACGGACGACGACGGTCTCACCGACGGGAACGAAGCCGCCGGCGGCACCGATCTGTTGCTCTTGGACACGGACGGCGACGGCCTCACCGACGGCCAGGAGTCCGGCCTCACCGAACCGCAGTCGTCGGACACCGACGCCGGCGTGTTCGCTGCCGACGCCGACCCCGCGACCACCACCGACCCCACGAACGCCGACAGCGATGCCGACGGACTCGGCGATGGCGTGGAAGACGCCGACGCCGACGGCGCGGTAGCCGCTACCGAAACCGACCCCAACAACGCCGACACCGACGGCGGCACGGTTTCGGACGGCGACGAAGTGTTGTTGAACGGCACCGACCCGCTCGACCCGACCGACGACGTTCCCCCGGTCGACGACGACAGCGACGACGATGGGCTCACCGACATCGACGAAGCGGAGCTGGGCACCGACCCGGCCGACGCCGACAGCGACGACGACGGACTCCCCGACGGCGTTGAGGTGGCGGGCGCCGCGGGCACGGACCCGCTTGACGACGACAGCGACGACGACGGGCTCCTCGACGGCGAGGAAGACGCCGATCACGATGGTGCGGTCGGCACGACCGAGACCGATCCCACGGTGTTCGACACCGACGGCGGC
>CANKOI010000052.1 GCA_947484175.1 Deltaproteobacteria bacterium | reverse complement strand
CTGCGCCATGGCGGCGAAGGTCCGTTGGCGGCCGGGGCTGGTCGTGGACGAGCGGGGGAGCGAAACAGCCGGTTGGCGTTGGGTCCTGCCACGGGGGGCCGCCCCTCCGCTCGCCCCGCAGCGGGACTCGGTCAGGGCGGCCACCTGTGTCACCCAGCCCCTCACCGCCGCGTCCACCCACCGAATTCCGTGACCGGTCGGAAGGCCGTCAAGAGACTTGGTTAGGCTTGCTGCGGCGGCTCCACAACGAGCGTTCGCGAGCGGGTGGGAGCGGGTGGGAAGGGTTGGGTGGCGGCAGGCCATGAGAATCGAACTCACCGGGCAACCCCTTCCGAAGCGCCCCGACCGGTTTTGAAGACCGGGGCCGGCACCAGCGCGGCACGGCCTGCCACTGGCCCCCTATCGCGGAGGCGGCGGCGCGGTAGGCGCTACTTCCAGCGGTCGTGGAGCCACAGCCATCCGTGCGGGCGAGCGGCGATCTGGCGGGCGTAGAAGGCATTGAGCGCGGTGGTGACGGTGTGAACGTCGTCGGTCGGCGCCACCACGATGCGCTCGAGAACCAGTCGGTGGCGGCCCGTGCCCTCCCGCCACTGCCATGCGCCGTAGATGGGGCAGCCCGTCTTTTGGGCCGCAACTGCCGCACCCAACGACGTTCGAGCCGGGCGGTCGAAGAAGGGGAGCGCCGGGCCTTTGTTGTGCCGTTGGTCCTGCACGAACATCACGTTGCGTCCCGCGGAGAGGGCCCGATACGCCGCGGCCATATCCGCGCCCGTTTCGAGGCGGTGTACCCCGTTTGCGTCCCGGTACCGGGCCAACAAGGACTGCACCCAAGTGGATTTCGGCGTCCGCAGAAAAATGCTCAGCGGCATCGCCCGGGCCCAGCCCAAAAGCGCTACGTCCCACGCGCCCCCGTGACCGCCCACGATCACGGCGCCAGCTACACCATCGGCCCCCTCGACGGTGATGTGCAGGCGGTCGAAACGGAGCAGCTCCACGTACCCGAGGACGAGATCATGCATCATCCGGGTGAGGACAGGGCGAGGCGAAACGTGGGGGAGTGCAGCCCGAAGATTGGTGACGGAAACGCGCTTCCGAATCGGCACCCCCCACCACCACACCCACGCAACGAACCAGGCCGCCGCGCTCGCCACCCGCAGCGGGACAAGGCACGCCAGCGCCACCGCCGCGTTGAGGAAGGTCGCCCCCAGCCCCTTCGGCGGAGCATCGCGCTCCGGATTGGCGGGTTCAGCCGGCGGGGCGGGAATGGGCGGCGGAAGGCTCATCCGGGGCACCGGTAGCCGAAGCCTTCGAGGCGGTCGACCAGCTCACGCTCGCCAGCAGTGATGCGCACCGCCACCTCCAGCGCCCAGAGACTCAGGCCCTCCGGCAGGCGCGCCGCGTCCTTCTCCGTGACCACCACCACGTAGTCGTCCTTCCACGCCTCGATCGCTTGGAGGTCGCGCCAACCGAACGCGTGGTGGTCCTGAAATACGCGGGTCGCCGCCACCGGGAGGCCCATGCGCCGCAGCAGCCGGAAGAACCCGGAGGGGCGTGCGATGCCGGCGAGCGCCGCCACCGGCCGCGCCGGGAGCGCGCCCAGCGGCAGCCGTTCGCCGCGGAACCGCCACGCCACCGGCTCGAGCACCGACTCCACCCACAGCGCGTCGTCCCGCGCGTGCAGCCGCGCCCACTCGGGCGGCGGGCCGTGGTGGCTCCAGATCACGTCGGCCCGCCTCAGGCCCGACCGCAGCCCTCGCCGCGTACCCACGGGAATGGGGCCTCCACCGTCGGGC
The DNA here is from genome assembly GCA_947484175.1 of Deltaproteobacteria bacterium. Classification (GTDB taxonomy): domain Bacteria; phylum Myxococcota_A; class UBA796; order UBA796; family SXON01; genus SXON01. The sequence goes on along the minus strand of CANKOI010000052.1, from coordinate 29,424 downwards.
CACCGCGCGTCGAGCACGACGATGTCGAGGTCGCGGGCCACCGCGCGGGCTTGAAAGGCGTCGTCGAGCACGGCGAGCCGGGCACCGCCCCGCGCGGCCGCAGCCACACCCGCGAAGCGGTCCGGGCTGCTCACCACGGGAAGGCCCCGCCGCGCCAGCATCGCGAGCTCGTCGCCCAGCTCGGAGGCTCCCCCGCAGGTTCGCACCTCCCCTCCCCGGCGGCGCCCGTAGCCGCGGGCGACGACCGCCGCGCCCGGCAGTCGCTCCACGAGCCAGGCGCTCACGGGCGTCTTGCCGGAACCGCCCGCCGTGAGCCCCCCCACCGCCACGACCGGGATCGGCGCCCGGCGCAACCGCGCCGGGCGCAGCGCCGCGAGCAGCAGCCACACCCCCGCGAACGGAGCCAGCCACGGCCGGAGCGGCCGCTCCGGCGGGACCGCCGTAGCGATCCACGGTGCGAGCTCCGCAACCACCGAAGTCAGTACGGCGCCGGCGGCAGCCGGGGCGGAGCGCGGCCGCGTGAGCGCGGCCGCTACCGCACCGGCCAGAGCGCTGGGGGTGGCGGCGATGTCGGCGGCAGCGGCGGCCCAGGCCGCCGCGTTCGCCGCCACCTCAGGACCGCGAACAAGCGGGCAGCCCGCCGCGAGCCCCTCCGCAGGGCTGTGCCCCCCCACCGCCGGCAAGAAGGTTCCCCCCACAAACGCCGCCCGGGCCCCCCCGTACAGCCCAGCGAGCTCCCCCACCTTGTCGAGCAACACCACCTGAACGTCGGCCCCGACCACCTCGCCGATCGCGCTCCGACGCGCCCATCGAACCCCGCGGGCGCCGAGCAGCTTGGCAACAGCATGCACACGGGAAGGCTCGCGGGGGGCGAGGATCAGGAGCGGCGGTGGCGTGAGGGTGGCCCACGCGTCGAGGAGCGCGGCCTCCTCTCCCTCGTGGGTGCAGGCCCCGAGGAGGGCATCGCCTCGCCAGGCGAAGCGGGCGGGTGGAGGGGGGGCGAGCGCCTTGAGGTCGCTCGAAGGGGTCACCGCAGGCAAGCCGGCGCCCAACGCGGCGGCGAGACCGGGGAGCGCCCGTAGGCGGGCCGTGCCCGGTCCGGAACGAGGCGCCAGCCGAACCACAGGGATGCCGCGCCAGCGGCAGCCGGCGAGCAGCGCGGGCCAGAGCTCGGCCTCCACGAGGACCAGCGCACGGGGGCGCACGCGGTCGAGCCAGGCGAGCACCGAGGGGAGGCTGTCTACCGGGGCGCAGCAGGTCGCCAGCGGAGTGGGCGCCGTACGGGCCGTCGGGCTCGTACACGTTCGCAGCACCTCAAGATCGGGGTGAGCCGCCGCGAGCGCGGGGGCCAGCGCCGCCACGATTCGCCCCTCGCCGAGGCTCGCCGCGTGAATCCACAACGCGCCCGGGTCTACCTCGGGCGCAAAGAACCCGAGACGTTCGCCCGCGTGGCTCCTCAACCGGGGATGAATCCACACCACGACACACAACACCGGCCACAAGAGGACGCCCACTACCAGCCACACACCGACGAGCGCACGGCCCATCATGGCTCGGGCGGCATCCAACCGTACGTGCCCATCGGCACCCTGTCACCCAGAAACGCCACCCCCTCGGCCTCCAACCGGCTTCGCTGGATGAGCACGCGCACCGGGTCGCCCTTCGAGGCGAGCGTGCCCGCGCTGTGAATCACCCGATGCCACGGCACCTCGGTGTCCGGCGGGAGCGCGGCCATGGCGTACCCCACCTGCCGAGCGGCGCCGGCCACGCCGAGCGCCCCCGCCACGTGCCCGTAGCCGATCACCCGACCCGAGGGGATGGACCTCACCAGCACGTACACCCGGTCGCGGAAATTCGGCCGCGAGGAAGGTGCCACGGCCTCACCTATCCCGGGTTAGTTCCGGAGCGAAGAGGTGAGGCCCATGACCGAGTCGCAGCGCTACTTGCTCGACGGGATTCGACGGGCGATCATCGGCGAGGGCCGGGTGCTCGAAACGCCGTTCGGCCCGCGGCGCGTCACCTACGCCGACTACACGGCCTCGGGGCGCAACCTCACCTTCATCGAAGACTTCATCCGCGACGAGGTGATGCCGCTCTACGCGAACACCCACACGGAGGCGAGCGGCACCGGCGCGCAGACCGGCCGCTTCCGCGAGGATGCCCGGGAGATCATCCACGAGGCCGTCGGGGGCGGTCCGGACGACCTGGTGATCTTCGCAGGCTCCGGTGCGACGGGCGCTGTGAACAAGCTCGTAGAGATCCTCAACCTACGCATCCCCGCCGACCTCGACGCCCGGTACGGGCTGTCCGGCCACATCCCCGCCAACGAGCGGCCCGTGGTGTTCATCGGCCCCTACGAACACCACAGCAACGAGCTGCCGTGGCGGGAGAGCATCTGCGACGTGGTCACCATCCACGAGGACGCAGACGGCCGCATCGACCTGCGGCAGCTGGAGGCGGAGCTAGTCGCCTACCAGGACCGTCCCTTGCGGATCGGGAGTTTCTCCGCAGCGAGCAACGTCACCGGCATTGGGAGCAACACGGCGGCCACCGCAGCGCTGCTGCACCGGTACGGCGCCCTCTCCTTCTGGGACTTCGCCGCGGCCGGCCCTTACGTGCGCATCGAGATGAACCTCAACGACGATGGGCCCGAAGGCGCGCTCCAATACAAAGACGCCGTCTTTATTTCCCCCCACAAGTTTGTCGGAGGCCCCGGCACGCCCGGCATCCTCGTGGTGAAAAGGGCGTTGTGTACCAACACGGTGCCCGGTTCGCCCGGTGGCGGGACGGTCCAATATGTCACGCCCACCGACCACCGCTATGTGTCCGACCCCATCCGTCGCGAAGAGGGTGGCACACCTTCGATCATCGAATCGATCCGGGCGGGACTGGTGTTCCACTTCAAACAGAGCGTGGGCTACGAGCTGATTCGGGAGCGGGAACACCTGCTCATCGATCGCGCCATCAAACACTGGCACGCCCACCCCCGGGTGCAGGTGCTCGGAAATCCCGACTTGTGGCGGCTGTCGATCGTGAGCTTCATGATCAGGCATGGGGAGGGGTTTCTTCACCACAGCTTCGCCGTGGCGCTGCTCAACGACCTGTTCGGCGTGCAGGCGCGCGGCGGCTGCTCGTGCGCGGGGCCCTACATGCACCGGCTCCTCGGAATCGACGATTCGACCAGTCAGAGCTTTGAGTGTGCCATCGACGAGGGAATTGCCGCCGTGCGTCCCGGTTGGGTGCGGCTCAATTTCAATTATTTCTTTAGCGACGAAACGTCCCAGTTTTTGATGGACGCCGTAGACTTCGTGGCCGAGCACGGCTGGAAGTTTATGCCACTCTACCAACTGAACGCCGAGTCGGGAACGTGGCGTCACCGGAGCCTTCTGGCTCAGCCCCTGATGCGGCTGCAGCACGTGAAGTTCGGGCCGGGGGGAGCGGAGTACCGGTCGCGGCGCTCCCACGAACCCGAGTCGGTGCTCCCGGCCTACCTCGAGGAGGCGCGGGCGATGGCGGCCAATCTTCAGGCCACGGCGCACGAGCTCACGGCGGTTGATCCGGTGTTTCCGGCGCGGGCGGAGGCGCTTCGCTGGTTTCCGTTGCCCGGGGAGGCCCTCAAAGAGCTGCGGGGCGGCGCGGCGTGCTCATTGTCGCGCAACCCGCTGCATCCGGAGCATGGGGGTCACCAGACTGTGGAGGGGTGAACCCGACGGGTGGCGCGAAGAGCGACCGAAGTCGATGGGTGGGCCGCCACCCTACGACTTCGGTCGCGTGGAGTTCGAGTACGTGGCCGGCGACCGGACATTGCCTCGCATCGAGGGGCTCGCCAAGGAGAGTGGTGGAACCCGCCCCCATCCGCGATTGCAGTGCTGCACATGACGCCCGTGCCCGCCCTCGATCGCATCACCGTGACGCCGACAATTCTCGGCGGGAAGCCATGCGTTCGCGGCATGCGCCTCAGCGTGGAGCGGGTGCTTGCGATCCTCGCCGAGAACCCGAGCTGGAGTGACCTTCAGCAGGACTATCCCGAGCTCGAGGCGGAGGACGTGCGTCAGGTACTCGCCTTCGCCGCCGGGCTCGTGGCGGGGCGGATCCGGATGCCGGCGGCCAGCGCGGCGTGATTCCGCTCGTTCTGGATCAGGGCCTTCCACGCCGGGCTGCGGAGCTGCTTCGGGCGCTCGGGTGGGAAGTCGTTCACATCGGCGAACTTGCGATGCAGCGCGCGGACGACGAGATCGTGCTTGAGGTCGCGCGCCAGCGGGGCGCAACGGCGGCGACGCTCGACGCGGACTTTGGCGCTATCCTCGCCGAGACGGCCTTAGCGTCGCCCTCGGTGATTCACATCCGCCGGGAGCGGGTCAACGCCGCCGTGGCCACGGAGTTGATCCCGCGGGTGGTAGCCGCAAACCTTAGCGATCTCCAAGTCGGCTCCATCGTGTCGGTAGGTGAGCTCAGGACCCGAAGCCGACGTCTGCCCATCACCCGGAAGCCGCCGCGGTCCAAGCCATGAGGGCAGCCGCATGACGGTCGCGCGTCGCCGCCGCAAATCGCATCTAGTGACGCTACCGAACCCCCGGCAACGCCGTGTCTGCCGGCCCTGCCGCGGCCAGTAGCCCCTCCCGTGCCGCGGCCACCAGCTCCCCAACCGCAGCAGGATTCTTCCACTCCAGCGCCCTGCGGGCGGCGATGGCGAGGAAGGTCGGCCAGAACCGGGCCACTCCGGCCGCCCCGCGATGGCGACGCACAAAATAGGCGGTATTCCGGAATCGCCAGCGCTCTCCACGCAAAGCATCCTCCACCCGCACTCCCCCGCTCTGCGCGCTCAGGTGCACCAACTCGGCGTCTGCCTGGTACCGCAGGCGCCAACCCGCGCGGCCGATACGATGGGAATAATCGCTGTCCTCCAACAGTGCCGTGCCAATGTAGTTGCGGTCGAACCCGCCCACCTGGTTCACCGCGGTGAAGCGGTAGCTCATGTTGGCGCCCTTGAGTCCCTGGATGTCCTGCGAGGAGGTACCCCACTGGTTCGTGAGGGTTCGCCCGCTGCGGCTGAGGTGCGCGGCCACGTAGTCTACGTTGGGGCGCACGCTGCGCTCCACGATGCGGCCGGTGGCGCCCCCTACCGCCGGGTCGTCGAAGGCGCGCACGTGCGCGGCGAGAAAGCCGGGCTCGAGGAGCACCACATCGTCATCGAGGAAGAGCACGAGGCGGCAATCGAGCCTCGCGAGCGCTTCGTTTCGGGCGTTCGGCAGTCCCTTCCGATCGAGGTGTACATACCGGAGGCGCGGGTCGTTGAGCTGCGCCACGAACGCCTCGTTGGCAACCCGCTCCGGACCATCCGACTGGTCGACCACCCAGAAGTCGAAGTCCGAGTGGGCCTGCTCCAACACTTGGCGAGCCGTGTCGTGAAACAGCTTGCCGCGGTTCAGCGTGGGGATGACGACCGATAGCTCAGGCACGCGGGTACAGCTCCAAAAGGCGATCGACGCTCCGCTGCCACGTAAACCGCTCCTCCACCGTGCGCCGACCGGCCGCCCGCTGGGCCGCCATCGGCTTCTCCATCGCCCGCGAGAGAGCGGCGCGAAGGGCCGGCACGTCTTCGGGAGGCACGAGGAGGCCGTTCTCGTCGGGCTTGAGGTACTCGTCGCGCGCCGCTTCGACCGCGCTGGACACGATGCACAAGGCCCCCGCGTACATGCCCTCGAAAACCACGCCCCCCACTGTCTCCCCGCGGCTCGGGAGGACCACGATGTCGGCCGCTCGGAACAGCGCCACCTGCTCAGCCCGGTGGCGTTCGGTGAAGACGATGTCGGGGCAACCGGCGGCGAGGGCACGCACCTCGTCAGCAAAGGCAGGCTCGTTCACCGGGCCCGCGATCACCAGCTTCCAGCGGCCGGGATGGGCGTCGAGCAGCGGGCGAGCCGCCGCCACCAACAGGTCCGCGCCCTTCTGACGGCTCACCCGGCTGGGAGCCAGAATCACCCTGGCTGAGCCGAGGCCGCACGCCTCCCGGACGGCATCAACTGCTGCGGGGCCCACGCCCTCGAACTCCTCGGGGCTCACCGCCATGCCGATGTGCGCGTGCACGTTGCTGAGGCCGAGGCCCGCGCGCAGCCCCGCGGCAGCCGCCTCGGAGTCCGCCAAGACGACGTCGGCGCATGCGAGCGCTGGCCGCACCCAGCGCCGCCAATACTCGGCTCGGGCCCGCTTGTTCAGCCCTCCCTCGCCCGCCAGAATTTCGGCAAGGAACTTGGCCGTGACGTAGTTCTGGACCACGAGCGGGGTGCCGATGGTGCGCTTCCGGAGGGCCAGCGCGTCGAGGTGGAGGCTGGGAAACCCGACGCAGACGAGCAGGTCGGCCGGCAGCCAAGCATCGCGCGCGAAGGCGGGGGTGACCGCGTTTTTTTCCAGGGGGTTTTTCCCCGGCAACCACCGCGAGGGGCGGCGGTGTACGTGGACGCCGTGCTCGACGCTCGTGCCCGACGCCACCTCCGTGGAGCCGTCCATGTTCGTGAACGGCGTGGTGTGAACATGAATCTCATGACCACGACGGGCGAGTTCTTCTGCTTGCTGCTGGAGGATCACCTCCCCTCCGCCGATACAGGGCGGGTAGAAATAGCTGAAGAAGCGGATGCGCACGCACGAGGCTAACGCACCCTCCGCGCCCGCCGTCGCGGAGATAGGAGGCGCGCATGATGTTCGCCCTGCTGCTTTCCGCCTGCGCCTCTGGCAATTCCTGTGCGGACTACATCACCGCTCTGCAAGCGTGCACGGAGGAAGCAGAGGGTACGGCCGTGTACGACGCCGAAACCGCCTGCGGCGAGTGGACCGCCGAGCTCGAGGAACTGTACGGCGACTGGTACCAGTGCCAGGAGTCGGCGTACACCGCTGTGGAGTGCAAGACGGCAACCGAACTGAACGACGCTGCGAACGCCGCGGCTACCTGTCCGCAGCCTGCGGGCTGAACCCGAGGCCGTGCTCCGCCGCGGCGGCACCGAACTCCCGGACGGTGGTGGCCGAAAGGGCACGGCCTTGCTGCCACGCACGCTCCCTCCCCTCCAAAAGGGCGACCAGTGGCTCGAGGACGCAGGCGTAGATGTGGTGGAGTCCGTAGCCGGCGGCGGCGTGAAAGCACCAGGCCCATGCGTTGCGTGACCACCCCGGGGGGAGCGGCAGCCGTTCGCCCGGGACGACGCGGACGTGGGCCGGCGCGGGTCCGCTGAGCGTGGGCGGTAAGGCTACATCCACCAGCGTGGCGCCAGGCGCGAGACGCGCTGGGTCGATCGTGCCGCCGGTGGTGTGGCTGCCCACGAGGAGCGAGAACTCGCGCAGATCCTGGGGGTCGGGCGTGGCGCCGAGCAGTTCCACCAGCGCGCGGCCAACGGTGCCCTTGGCGCCGATCACGGCCACTTCCCGGCCCCCCCGAAGCGACTCGGCCGTGCGCCACGCAGCCCATGCCGTTGCTGCATTCCCGGTCGTCACCGGAAGGCCACAAAGCGCCTCCAAGGCCGCGCCGCGACCGGCCACCACCGACAGCACGCTGCCCAGCCCCACGAAGCTCACCGGACCCGCGATCTGGACGGCGCGCTGCATCGAACGAAGCGCACCCTCCTGATCGGAGAGGAGTTGGTCGGGGAGCAACGGGACCCCCACGAACACCCCCTCCACCCCTCGGTAGCGGAAGCGGGCGAGCTCGGCGCAGTCGTCAGGGTCGGTGCCGTCACGAGTACCGAGCACCAAGCCGGGGCGGCCTGTGCGCAGGCCCATCAGCCGACGTGCCGCCGGGACCAGCGGGTGAACGAGGAAGACGAAGCGCGCGGGCCCCGAGGCCACTCGCTTTACCCCGCCGCCTTCTGCGCGAGGAGCCCCTGCACGATGTTGTAGAACGTGCCGACGCGAAGGAACGTGGCCACCTCCGACACCTTCAACCCCTCTCGGAATTCGGCCGCCGGCACCTCCGGCATCGCCTCCGCCAACCGGGCCAGCGCCGCACGCGTGAGTACGCCGCCCACTTCGTACGGCTCGTCGTGGTCAAGCCCCTGCCGCGAGGTCTGCTCGATTCCGCCCCGAGGGATGCGGATGTCGAACGCCCGCTCCAGCCGGAAGGCGATGTCGAGGAGGTCGAGACTCTCCGCACCCAGACCGTTGAGAACCACGCTGTCGAACTCCACCTCGTCGAGCGAAAGGCCCAGCGCATCGGCAAAGGAACCGCGGACCTTCCGGAGTACAGCTTCGTCGCATTCAGCAGAGCTGCCAACCGGCTTGAACATGCAGCGTTCCTCGACGGCCCCGTACTAGCCGCGCGGAACGGACCGCGCCATTCGGAGCGCGTCAGGAGTCGGTGACACCTGCAACCGTCAGGCCGCCGCCCTCAAATCCGCGCCCGGCCGCGATGGCACGGGCCAGCGCCACCGGAAGCGCAGCGGCGCCCAGCTCGCCTACTTCATCCATGCCGGCAAGCTCCCGGGGAAGGCAGGCTCGAATCTGCCGAACCGAACCGGACACGAGCCCACGCGGAACCAATACGAAAAAGGCCGCGCCCTCGGCGCAGGGCACACCAAAGATCGCCTCGGCCCCGACGAGAGCGTCCGCCCCTCCGGCCACCGCGAGGTCCACCCTGCCCTCCGCCACCGCATGCACGGCGTTGCAGAGCGCCACTGCGCCGCCGAGGCGCCCGTCGCACCAGTTGCCGTTGTCACCCCGCAGGTCGAGCAGCGCACTTGCGTAGCCGAGGACGTTGTTCGAGAGCCCCTTCACCAACCACAGCGGAGGAATCAGCGGCTCTCCCCGCTCCGCGAACGCCCGGAGGTCGGGCACCGGCCCGGCGGCCTCGATGGCGGCGGAGAGATCGTCCACATCGCCCTGTTGCGGCGACCCACCCACGAACAGCCCCCGTCGTTCGGGCGGCACCTGCGCCCAGCCGGGCGTGGCGCGCACACACGTCAGCACCGACGCCACCCCCAACTGCACCGCGCGGGTCATCGTTTTCAACGACTTTCGGGGAAGCCCCGCCGCCACCGGGTCGAACCCCGCCACCGTGTTGGACGGGGCAACCGGAGCCAGACAGCAGTGACTCACCAGGACGACTTCACGCACGGCGCCGCCTTAACCCAACCCCGGCCAGGCCCACGAGCGGGATGAGCGTGCCGCTGGTTGCCCCGCTCTCGCAGCCGCAGTCCGGTTCCTCGGCAGGGTGAGCTTCCTCGACGGGGAGCTCACACTGGCCCCCGCCGATCGCCGCGGCGGCGCTCCATGCGCTCACGTACGGCTCGCACGTCTGCTCGGCGCAGGCGGCGGGCAGTACGTCTTCGAGGCAGAGGGTGGGAGAAAAGGTCTTCCCGTCGGTGGTGACCGCCACGTCGAACCCATCTGCGAGGTGGTCGGTGCAGATCAGCGAGCGGTCAGGCAGGTCCAGTCCACACTTCAGCGCGGGCTGCTCTAGGCTCACCTCCTCGAAGCTGACACCCGCATCGCGGCTCACCCAGGTGCGAGCCCCGTACCAGCTGCCCAGAAAGACGGTGTCGCCCTCGTCGCGCACCAGGACGCCCGGCGCGGGGTCGGTGAAGTAGCCGGTGGTGAAGGTGGTGGTGAAGGTCGTGCCGCCGTCGGTGCTCCGGGCGAAGCCGGGGGTGGCGGCCTCCGTCCGCGGGCGCAGCCACGCGTAGACCGTCTCTCCAGAAGCGTAGACCACCCGCGGGTCTACGTCGCCCGCGGGCCAGGTGTGCGCCACCCGGAAGGCTGCGCCGTCGTCCGCACGCCAGAGCTCCGCAGCGAGGCCGTCCTCCTCGCCGGTGTGCACGACGGTCACCCAGGCCGTGGCACCGTCCACGAAGAGCGACTTGGGGTAGAGGCCCTCGCCCACCAGCGAGGTGGCCTGACACATCGAGTCGTCGCAGCGATACACGCCGCCCGACTCAGGGCCGACCAGCGCGACGAGCGCTTGACCCTCGTACTCGGCGAGCCGCAGCACGAACCCTTCCGGCAGGTCGCCCACCGTCTCGCCCAGACAGTCCTCCCCCACGCGCAGCAATCCATCCACGGTGCCGACAAGCACCGATCCTGGGCCCCAAGGAAGGAGGTCGTAGGTAGTGGTCGTGCCCACCGACTCCTCGCACAACCAACCCCACGTTGCGCCGTCATCGGTGGAATGGACGAGCCCCCACCCCTCTACGATGCCCCAGAGCTCGGAAGGCTCCTCCGAATTTGCCGCAAGCCGGACGAGTTCGAAGGCCTCCCCGTGGGCCTCGGCATCAGGGACGGCGAGGGCAAGCCACGCCGAAATCATGGCCTGCCGAAGAGTAGCGCACAGTTCTGCCCCCCGAACCCGAAGCTGTTGCTGAGCACGACACGGGGCGGCTCGTTCTTCGGTCGCAGCAATACGGAGCAACGCAGCGCAGGGTCGGGCTCCTCGCAGCCCACGGTGCCCCAGGTGCGCCCGAGGCCGAACCCCAGAATGCACCACGCCATCTCCACCGCTCCGGCCGCCGCGATGCAGTGGCCGAAGGCCCCCTTGAAGGAGCCGGTTGGCACCGCCCCGAGCACATCGTGGATGGCGATCGCCTCGGCAATGTCGCCTACCGTGGTGCCGGTGCCGTGCGCGTTCACATAGTCCACATCGCCGGGCTCCAACCGGGCGTCGTGAAGCGCGCGACGCATGGCCAGCGCGGCTCCGCGCCCTTCGGGATGCGGGGCGGTGACATTGTGCGCGTCCACACTGGAGCCGGCACCTAGGAATCGCGCCAGGATGGGGGCGCCCCGGGCCCGGGCATCGTCCTCTCGCTCGAGCTGCAGGACAGCGGCGCCCTCGCCGATGAGGAAGCCGTCGCGGCGGCGGTCGAAGGGGCGCCCCACAGAGGGGGAGAGAGCGCCAAGCACGACAAAGGAGAGGTAGCCGAGCGGGTGGAGCATGGAGTCGTGCCCCCCCGCGAGTGCGACGTCCACGTCGCCACGAGCGACGGCGCGAGCGCCGGCTGCGATGGACTGTGCCGCCGCCGCACAGGCCGAGAAGTTGGTTTCGGAGCGCACGGCACCGAGTCGCGCGGCCAGCACCGCCGTGACGCGCTCGGGCTGATGACGCCACGGCGCGGGGCGACCCTGTTCGAGGTCACGGGCCAGCCACTCTCGATCGAAGACGCCGCCGCGAAGGGAGGGGTAAAGGTCGCGCCGCAGCTCGTCGGGGGTGAGCGAAGAGAGCCCGGTGCCCAGGAACAGCCCGCGGCGGCCCGCGGGAAGTCCCGGCAGCAGCTCGTGCACGACAGCAGCCGCCAGACTGCCCTTGCGGTCGTCCGGAAAGTCGACGTCCTCCAGGAGACCGTCCACACGCGCGACGAGTGGCACGTCGAGCGAAGCGGCCTCAGGATCGGGACGCGCCGAGGCCACGTCTGGCGGACCCGCCGTTCGTAGCGCCACACCGGTGACGACGACCGCCGCGCGGCTCACTTCGTACAGGCCTTCGCATCGCCCGCAAAACAGGTCCACCGACCCGCAGCCGGGGACTCGACATCGGCACGCAGCCGTGAACGATCCTTCTTCACCAACGTGACGAGACAGTTCGAGGTGACGGGGCCTGCCACGAAGACCTCGGTCACTCCGGTCTGCTCCACGCCACCGCAGTCCACACTCATGGAGCGGGCATCGGCGGGGCCGGCGAAGAGGAGGTCGGCGGGGCCGAGCGTGGGCGAAGCGAGGGTGGCGGCGGCCGCGGCGGGGACGGTGGCCTCGGGAGCAGCCGCCGCTGGAGTGGCTGTAGGCTCTGGCGGCGTGGTCGTCGCGGGAACCGGCCCCGCGGGCTGGTCGCTGACCGCTTGATGGGAAGACCAATAGAGGTACCCGACGTAGCTCCCGCCGAGCCCGAGCCCCAAAAGGCCGCAGAGCGCGATCACGCCAACGATGACGAAGACACCCGAGCGCGAAGCGGCAGCGGGCTCGGGCTCCTCCTCGGGTTCGAACGCGGGACGGGCAGCCGCGCGAACCGGAGCGGACGCCCGGGCTGCGGCAGGCGCGGGCGGCTTGGGAGGTCGCGCCGGGGGACGGGGGGGAGACGCGGGAGGCGCGGGGATCAGCAGGGGAGGGCGCACCGCAGTTGCAGCCCGGGGCGCGGCAGGCTCGGGCGCAAGCGTGGCCCCGCTGGTCGGGGAGACCGCCTTCCCCATGGTGGTGGGCGGTTCGTCGGCGTCGTCGACCTCCGGCACCATCGTGACATTCGCCCGAAGCCGTGCCAAACCCGCATTGAGCTCGGCGTCGGAACGAGCCGGGATGCCCTTCGGCTTGAGCTCCTCGGCCGAGGGGGGATCGAGCAGGTCGGGACGGATTTCGGGGAGCATCGAGAATGGGTGCGCGGCGGGTGCCCCGGAATCCTCCGCCTGCAGGGCCGGCCCGGGATCTTCGGGATCGAGTGTCGGACCAGAGCCTTCGACGCCGACCACTGCTTCGGGAACGGACACCGGCTGGAGCGGTTCTTGTTTCACCCCGGTGGGGAGCTCGGGCGCTGCCGCCCCCGACTTCTTCTTGGCCCGGGGGAGCGGGGCAGACGACTCCGAGCTGATACCGGGCACGAGAGGGAGCGCGACTGCAGGCCGCGCCGATTCGGCGGTGGCCTCGATTGCCTGCTCGAGCAAGCCGGCAGGCAGGCTCACACCCACCCGTGTCGGCTCGTCACCGAAGTCCTCGGCGGGTGAAGCAGGCTCGGGAACCGCTTGCATTTCGGCCATAGCGGCCTTGCGCAGCGAGTCCCAGCGTGCGTCCTCCCGAGGCACCTCGGCCACCGGCTCCGGCGAGGGCGAAGCGGGCGCGGGAGTCGCGGACGCGGGCATAGAATCTGCCAATGCAGCCAGCATCGCTTCCGCTTCGGTCGACCCGAAAATGGTGCTGTCTTCGGAGAGTACGGTCTCCGTCAGCGGGTTCGGCTCGCGCGGCGCCCGACGCGCCTCCGCCACTAAGGGCCGCACAACCAGCTCCGCCCACTCCGCCAACGCCGGGCCGGGCATCTGCCGGGCAAGCAACCTCGCGCGGCTCACCACCTGCGACGACGAGGGCCGATGGTCAGCATTGTAGGCACACATCTCTCGCACCAGTGAGCCCACTTCCCCGCCCTGAGGGTTGGGCAGGGGGCAACTTGCGGAGAGGAACGACAGCCGGTCCTCGAGAAACGCCGCATGCTTCTCCGCGCGACCCTTGGCCTTCCCCAGTCTCTCCCCCGTGAGCAGCTCGAACAGGGTGGCCCCGAGCGAATAAACGTCGGCCCGGTCGGTCTCCGGTTCGAAAAAGAGCCGTTCGGGAGGCATGTACTCCACGGATCCAAACTGCATTTCGGAGGTGTGACTCTCCCGGTTCTCGAACTCCCCTCGCGCCACGCCGAAATCGAGCACCTTCACGGTGCCGGCGTCATCCACCATGATGTTGCTGGGCTTGATGTCCCGGTGGATCACCCGAAGCGGCTTCTCTCCTTCGTAAGGCGGGCGGTTGTAGGCCGCGTCGAGCGCGGAAGCCACGAAAGCAACGCTCTCCAGCGACGCATACGCGGGCATCCGCTCGCCCTTCTCGGCGAGAGACTGCACCACCGCCTTCAGATCGACGCCCTCGAGGTACTCCATGATCACCGCCGCGCGGCCGTCAATGCTCGTGAGATCGATCACGTCCACAATATTGCGGTGGCGCAGCCAACCGAGGAGCCGAGCCTCATCCCGCATCCGCTGCGCGATTTCCTGATTCTCCGACCAGCGACGGTGCAACAGCTTTACGGCAACCAGTCGGGAGAAGCCGTCGGCGTGAGTCACCTTCGCGAGAAAGACGCTCCCGAAGCCGCCGGAAGCGATTTCTCGAAGGAAGTGAAAGCGACGAGCGGATTCGCGACTGGCCATGTGGGCCCCCGCGTAGCACGGTCCGCGCCTCGGCTCACCCTTACGGAACGAGGCCCAGGAACGCGGCCACCGGTCCGACTTCGCCGATTCGGTCGGGCCAAGAGGGGTCCACCACCCTGGGTAGCGACGCCGGAGCGCCGAGGAGGACGAAGATCGCGCCCTCGCCAGGAACCCCGCCCAGCCCCAGCCTCAACCGGTCTCTGGCGCTCGCGAGGTCGGTAGCGCTGAAGGCCGCGCCGACGAGGGCCTGCTCGCATCGGCCCTCAGCGAGCGCGTGACACGCCTCCTCCCACGCGTACCGCCCCGCCTCTTCACCGCCCGCGAAGCAGGCATTTTCCCCGCGGATTCCGTGCTGGATGGCGACGTGCGCCAGGATCATGTTGGGGAGCGTACGCAAGGGCAGAAGGGGGGGGTACAGCGCCCGACCCTCGCTGCGAAGGGCCTCCAGACTGAGCTCGCCCGTTCGAGCCATCGCCACCAGACTGGCCTCGGCATCCCCCTCGTCGGGTGGCTCCCGACCCACGGCCACGAAAATCCCCAAGCTCTCGCCGTCTCCCGCGTAGGGCCGCATCGCCATTCCTGCGGCAGGGAGGGCGAGCTGGGCGGCCCGCGCCAGGAGCCGCGCATCCTTGCGCCGCTTCAACCGCCCGCTCAGGTCCGGCCCCTCTACGACACCGGCCCGACCGTCCGGCAGGTTTCGCAGCGGCGGATGCGCCACGAGCCCCTCGGGCAGCAACACGCCTCGAGCGAGGATCATGGGCGCCCGAAGATGAGGGAGCCGTTGCTGCCCCCGAACCCGAAGGCGTTGGTGAGCACGTGGCGAAGCGGAGCGGGAGTGGCCTCACGGACGAGGTTCACGGGACACGAGGGGTCGGCTTCGTCGAGGTTGCGACTGCCCGGCATGATCCCATCCCGCAGCGCCAGCACGCAGAGAATCGCCTCGACCGCGCCGCAGGCCGCCACCAGGTGGCCCATCATGCCCTTCGTGGAGGAAGTCGGAACACCGCCGAGGAGCCGGGCCAGCGCCGTGCTCTCCGAAGCGTCGTTCTGCTGCGTGGAGGTGCCGTGGGCGTTGACGTAGTCGATGTCAGCGGGGGCGAGACGGGCATCGTCGAGGGCGAACCGCATGGCGTCGTACGCGCCGCGGCCGTCGGGAGGGGAGTCGGTGATGCGCCAGGCGTTGCAGCTGCAGCCGTAGCCTTCCACGACCGCAAGCACCGCGGCCCCCCTCGAGCGGGCCACCGACTCGCGCTCGAACACGAGGAAGCCTGCTCCTTCACCGAGGACGAAGCCATCCCGGTGCAGATCGAACGGGCGGCTGGCTCGCGTGGGATCGTCGTTCCGCGTGGAGAGCGCCCCCAGCTTCGCAAAGCCCAGCACCATGAGCGGTTCCGAGAGGGCGTCGACCCCGCCACACACCATGGCGTCGACTTCGCCCCGACGGATGCGCTGCAGCGCCTCACCGAGCGCCTGCGAGCTCGACGTACAGGCTGTGGAGACCGTGCTGCGCGGGCCTAGCGCACCCGCGAGCGCGGCCACCTGACGGGTAGGTGCGTCGGGGGCAAACGCCTGCACCTCCGCGGCGGAAGGGGCGTCGGTTCGCCACAGCCACGCCCAAGGCGGGCGGCACGCCTCGGAGCCTACACAGACGCCCACGGACTCACCCCCTGCGATCCCGCTCATCGCCAGCGCCTCGCGCGCCGCGAGCTCTGTGAGGCGAGCCTTCAGCTCGGCACCCACACCCGGCACGGGCGCCTCGGCCGCAAAACGAACCGGAAACCCAGCCGCATCGAAACGTGTGATCGGCCCAACGCCGTTCTCACCGGAAAGCACCGCCCGCCATGTGGCCTCCGCTCCCACTCCCAAGGGCGTGACCATCCCGATCCCAGTAACGACGACGCGCTCAGTCACCCGGGTACTCCGCCCATAGACGAGCCAACTCCGCGCGTTCGAGCCGTTCGAGCCGCTCTCCCTCGGCGGGCGTTTCCAAGGGGACGGCGTTGAAGACGAAGGTCTGTTCGCCCTGCGCCACCGTGCGGCCGCCAACCCACGCGCGAACGTCGACGACAGCGCTCTCCTCACGCAACGACACTACACGGGCTTCGAGCCGAACCTCCTCACCCGGACGCACAAACTTTCGGAACTTCACCCCCTGCATGATCGACAGGATGGGGAACGGCCAGTCGCCGCGAACGCGACGCACACTGTACCCGATGAGCTTACCAGCGAGCTGGGCCAAAGCCTCCATCAACACCACGCCCGGAACCACCGGGAAACCCGGGAAGTGGTCCTGGAAAAGTTCCATGTCGGGAGGGAAAGACACCGCACCCGCGATGAAACGGTCGGGCTCGACTTCGTCGATGCGGTCTACGAGGCGCCAGCGCATGGGCCGCGAGCCTATCCAGCCCGCGCATGGGCGGCCGGTGCCGCGCACAGACGCTATAGTGTGGGGGCGAGGATTCGAGATGTTCGTTCTGCTGGCCCTCGGCTGCTACACCCCCGAAGCGCCCGACTTCACCGTGGAGAAGGTGTCGTTCCAGAACGACTACACCTACCGCACAGATCTGGTGTTGCGCCCCTTCTCCTACGGCGCCCTTTCGTGCCCCGACGGCGGGCCGGCCCGCTTCTACGCGCTCTACGCCGAAACTCTCACCGAGCCCGCTCCCATCGTAGTGATGTTCCACGCGGGCGCCTTCGACTACGTGGAGGCTCGCGCGGACGGGGTGGTGCCCGCCTTCGATTCCGACGAAGCGATTCATTTTTCGGGCGACAACCGCCTCAGCGCTACCTGGGCCTCGAACAAGGTGTTCGAGACTCTGGGCCTGCTCGACGGGCTCGACGAATCGCAGCTCGAGCCGGGCGAGTCGAACCTCGGTGTCCTTCCCGCCAAGCTGGCCGACGCCGGCGCCTTCATCCTGCTCCCCGCCAACTGCTGGGGCGATCTCTGGCACAACGAGACCGGCCCCCGGAACAACAACTGGGAGCTCGATGGCGGCGTGCATCGTGAGGGTCGCTATCTGGCGTGGGTGATGACCTCGATCGCCAACCCCACCCCTGAGGTGGCCACGGCGAAGCGCGAAGAGCTTGGTCTCGACACGCTTCCCATCTCGCTCGACGCGAGCGGGGTGTACATCGTGGGCCTCGGCGAGGGGGGGCGCGCCGCCGGCGAGCTGCGCATCCGCGATCTCCTGAACGACGTGCCCGCCCAGGACGCTTCACCCGTAAAGGGCATGGTCGTCGACAGCACCATGGACGTGCTCACGCGGCTGGTGCGCGACGACGCCACCTTCGGCGCGATCAACGACGGTCTCGCTCGCATCTACCCCGACCACACCGATGACGACCTCGACGGCATCATCGAGGGCGACCTCGTGTCGGACGGCACCAACACCCGCGACGACGTGGAGTCGAATCTCAACTACTACAGCTTGTGGCACGCCACATCGCGGGGCGGCTTGGACTTCCCGCTCGGCTTCTGGTACTCGTCGGCCGACCCGCTCTTGCCCATCGAGTCGGTTCAGGACCTGATGGCGCTGGAGGCCACGCACGGCGACTTCCTCACGATGACCGACTACGGCACCTCGGCGCACACGATCCTCAACTCCGACGAGGCCGCCGCCGAGGCCGCCGTGAGCCTGCTGCTGGGCCGCTGATCGGGCCGATCAGTAGGTCCGCCCCTTCCAGAGTCGTGTGCCGGTGCGGGTGCGACGCACCGAGTCGAGCACCAGTCCCACTAGGAGCAGCGCGCCCACGGGCTGAAAGAGGCCGTACAGGAGCGGTTGGCCGAAGATGCGGTCCATCCAGCCGCGTACGGCGTGCATGAGCAGCAGCAGGGCCCCGGCGCAGGCAGCGAGTGTCCATTCGCCCCGCCCCAGCGCGCAGCCAAACACGATGTAGGGCGCCACGAACTCGGTGAGCACCAGCGCTACCACCGCCACGACCGCGCTGCGCCTGAACTCCATGCCGGGGAACAGGTTCTTGGTCCAACCCAACCACAGTTCGGTAAAACCTGTGTACATACGACAAGAAAACAGCTCACGCAGAAAGAGGATGCGCACGCGGAAGCCGTGGGCCGTGAACGCACGGGCGAGGCCTACGTCGTCGAGGATGTCGTCCTTGACCGCGGTGTGCCCTCCCACGACGGCGTGCGCGGCGGCGCGGACCAGAATGAGCTGGCCGTTGGCGATCACCTTGTCTTTACGAGCAGGGTCGTTCACCACGGCCAGGTCGTTGCCCGCGATGATCAGCCCCCCCACGGAGGGCTGGATCACGTGCTCCCAGAAACTCCCCATCACCAGACGGCCGAAGCCCGAAAGGAAATCGACCTCCTCGGCCAGCGCGTAGGTGTGAAGGCGAGAGAGCGCATGAGGGTGAAGACGCACGTCGGCGTCGAGGAAGACGATCCACTCGGCGTCTGTGGGCAGGTGAGAGCGGGCGCGTTCGAGTGCTCGGGGTTTCCCCTTCCAGCCCGCCGGGAGTGGCCCTCCCTCCCCTTGAATCACGGTGGCCCCTCCCAGCGCAGCCAGCTCGCCGGTACCATCGGTGCTGTCGTCGTCGACCACCCATACCCGCAGGTCGGGGTGGTCGGATGCGCCCACGCTACGCAAACAGTCGCCAATGTTCCGGGCTTCGTTTCGCGCCGGGATGACGACGTGAAGCCTCGGCAACGTCGCCGCGACCGGCCCCTCAGGACCCAAGCGGTACCGCGTATCTGCCCGGCTGGAGCCCACACGGCGCGCCACGCCCAGCCAGAAGAGGGTTGCGCCCAAAACGAGCAGGTAGGCGAAGGTCATGGGGGACTCAGCGCGCTGGACAGGGCGCCCCCGCATCCACCCATGCGCCGAAGCTCTCGACAAAGGCCTCATGCGACAGCGGCGGCACCGTGCGCCCGCCGCCGGGAGACCAAGCGTAGAGTACGAGCGGATCGTGCTTCACGTGCTCCCGCAGCGCCCCCAGATCGCGCCCCCCCGTTTGCGCGGGATCGAGGAGCTGGGCACAGAGCGCGGCAGGCGACCGCCCCTCGAACACCTGTACGGCCGGCGGCAGGTGCCAGTGCGGGCTGGCAGGGGGGAGGTTCGGGAGGTCGAGCCCCACCTCGCGGTGGCAGGCGGCGCAGTCGAGGCCGACCTGAGGGCTGTCGCGCGTGATGCCCATGCTGTGGGGCACACCTGCGTCGGTCTGCAACGGCGCGACGCCGGCCGGGTGGCAGTTCTGACAGCGAGGGCTTTGTAGGACGGACAGCACGCCCGCGAAGGAGGCAAGCCCCACCTCGCGCGGGACGGTCGGCGGCGGCGGGAGGGGCGCCAGGGCAGGCGCCGGCGGGACGGAAGAGCGCGGGGCGGCCGCGGCGAACGAGGCGGTGCACGCGCACACCAGAAGCGAAAAGAGCAGCTCAGCCCGCATCACGCATCCGAGCGGCCGCGCGATGAATCGCCTCACGGATGCGCGGGTAGGTCGCGCATCGACAAAGGTTGGGGGAGAGAGCGGCGTCGATGTCCGCGTCCGTCGGGCTTGGAACGGCCGCCAAAAGCGCAACGGCGCTCATGATTTGTCCGCTCTGGCAATATCCGCATTGGGGGGCGGCAGCGGCGATCCAAGCCTCTTGGATCGGGTGGAGTTGCTCACCATCGGCCAGTCCCTCGATGGTGCGGACGGCGCGACCGGACACCTCCACCACCGGCGTGACACACGAACGAATCGCGCGCCCGTCGAGGTGAACCGTGCAAGCGCCACACTGCGCCATCCCGCAGCCGAACTTGGTCCCGGTCAGATCGAGGTGATCTCGGAGTACCCACAAGAGCGGCGTGTCTCCCGGAACGGAAACGTCCACCGAGGTGCCGTTGACCACGAATTTCATGCGGAGCCCCTGGCAAGGGCCGGCAGGATGGGCAGGCTGCGGATGCGGCGCCCGGTGGCGGCGAAGATGGCGTTGCAGACAGCGGGCGCGATGGGCGGCGTGCCGATCTCGCCGATGCCGCCGATCGTCCCGGTGGGGTTGTCGACGATGTGCACCTCGACCGGCGGAGCGTCCTTCATTCTCAAGAGCGGGTAGTCGTGGAAGTTGCTCTGGACCACGCGTCCCGCGCGAAAATCGATCCGGGCGCCCAACGCCTCCGAGAGGCCGAACAGTGTGCCCCCCATGATCTGTGCGCGTACGACGTCCGGATTCACCACGGGCCCGCAGTCCACCGCGGCCGTGACCTTCGCAATCCTCGGAAGCCCGTTCTGCATCCTCAATTCCACCACCTGGGCGCAGATCGACCCGAAGCTCTCATGCAGAGCCACCCCCTGGAATGCACCCGCCGTTGCCTTGCCCCAGCCCGCCTTCTCCACCGCAAGCTCCAACACCGCCCGGAACCGCGCGTGGGAATCGCCGATGAGGCTGCGCCGCAGGTCTACTGGGTCCTTGCCCAGTCGAGCGGCAATTTCGTCGAGGAAACTCTCCACGAAGAAAGCGGTGTAACTGTGGGAGACCGAGCGCCAAAAGCCGATGGGCACGGGCAGATCCGTGAGCACACCCTCCATCAGCACGTCGGCGAAGGCGTAGGGGCTGGTGTGGAGCAGGCCCTCCATCGGCAGCTCCTGGGCGAGCGGGAGTCCCTGCAGCAGCTTGGGCAAGTAGCGGTGCAGGATGTTGTCTCCCGCCACCCGCACGTGAAGGCCCGTCACTCCGCCCGACGCCACGCGCGCCCGAAGCCGCCCCGCGAAGGCGGGACGGTAAAATCCGTGGCGGATGCCCTCTTCACGAGTCCAGAGCAAGTGGACCGGGGCGTTCACCCTGACGGCGATCGCGAGCGCCTGCTCCACGAAATCATTGTTGCCCCGACGCCCGAACCCGCCGCCGAGGAAGGGCGTGTGCACAAATACCTGCTCTTCGCGCAGCCCCGTGGCCTTTGCGGCGGCCTGCAGGACCATTGTTTGCACCTGAGTTCCCACCCACACGTCGCAACGCTCCGCTTGGATGTGGACGGTGCAATTCAACGGCTCCATCGGTGCGTGGTCGAGGTAGGGCACCTCGTAGTCGGCGCTGATGACCTCCTCGGGTGGCCAGCCCGCAGCCCCCTTGCCTTCCTTCCGGCCCACGAAGGGACGCGGTGAATCAAGTCCAGCACGGAGCGAGGCCGAAACGGCGGCCGAGTCAAACGCCGCGTTGGCGCCTTCGTCCCACGTGATGTTCAGCGCCTCCACGCCTCGCTTCGCCGGCCACCAGGTGTCGGCCACAACGGCCACAAAATCGCCGAACACCAAAACGTCGCGAACGCCCGCGATCGCCCGGGCCGCGACGTCGTCGACCGACTTCACCCGCCCCCCGAAGACCGGGCAGGCCACGGTGCACGCGCGCAGCATCCCCGGGATGCGCACGTCCACGCCGAATTGCGCTGTGCCCGTCACCTTGGCGCGGAGGTCATTCCGGGGCACCGACGTGCCGACGATGCGGTCGGTTCCCGGTGGCTTCATCGGCGGATTGCGGGAGGGCCGCAATCGGGAAGCCTCCTCGGCAAGTTCGCCGTACGAGACCGTGCGGCCGTCCGGGTGCGAAACCACGCCCGAAGCGGTCGTGAGACTCCCGGGTGGGGCCGACCAGCGCGCGGCGGCAGCGCGCACCAGGAGGTCCCTCGCAGTGGCGCCGGCGCGACGCAAGGGGCCCCGCCACACCGGAATGCTGGTGGAGCCACCCGTGACCTGCATCGTGTACCCGGGCCCCAACGAGCGCCGGAACTCCACCCCCTCCCCGGTGTGAACCACGACCTTCGCCCAGTCGGCGTCCAGCTCCTCTGCGATGAGCTGCGCCAAGGCGGTGCACACCCCCTGCCCCATCTCCGAGGCCGGCAATACGAAGGTGGTTGCGCCATCGGCGGCGATGGACACAAAGGCCGTGAGATGCGGCGGCGACGTAGTCACCCCGCCCGCTTCCGCGCTGGGGAGTCGAACCGCCACTACCAGCACCGCAAAGCCACCAAGGAATCCTCGCCGGGAGACGTTCCGCGGCAGCGCAGCCGGATGGGGCACCTTGGTCGTCACGGACCCCCCACAATCCGCCTCGTCAGGACGAAACAAAACGGCAGCTCGCCCAACCGCGACCAGGGCTTGCCCACACTCACGTGTTCACTCACCTTACGCATGAAGTCACGCGTGCCGTTGTACACCAGCACCTGCGGCCCCACCCAATTGGGCACTACCCACGGCCATCCCTCCGGCACGGGGCTGTCCGGAACCTGGTGGTAGTCGACGACCCAGGCGCCACGGGACTCGAACAGGGGATTTCCTGCGGTCGGGACCAGCTGGAAGTAGCCGGGGCCGATCAGCCAACGCGCCCCGCCCTCGTTGTAGCCGAAGATGCGGTCAGGGCCCCCGGGCCCCGGGCGACAGAAAACCTTCTGGAAACGGCGACCGAAGGCGGGGAGCGGCAGCGAGTTCCATCCATCGTGAACGACGGGCCGCAGCGGCTCGCCCGAGCCAACAAAGTGTTCAGGGGTGATCGGCGGCGCCGACACAACGAGATCGAAGAGCCGGCCGAGCTCGGCAAGCCCGCACGTTTCGAGCGCCGCGGTTCGCCCCGCATGATCGAGCGCGTCGAGACGAGCCGCAAGTTCATCGAGGGAGGCCGCCGGCTGCATCACCTCGGAGGCGAACGAGGGCTCGCTCATGGCGCGGGCTCGTAGGCTTCGCCGTGGCCTTCTACACCTACTTCGAGCGGGTACACAGTGCCCCGATCCCGGTCGGCGAGGTAGAGAATGTCCTTCTCCCAGCCGCCGACTCCGTTGCCCCAGTGCAGATTGGGAATCCAAGCGCTGCGTAGGTCCAGCACGATCTCAGGGCCCTCTCCCGCTGGACCCCATCGAAACACCTGACCCGCAACATAGGCTGTGGCATAGATGTTGCCGCACTGATCCACGTTGATCCCGTCCAGTTCGCCAAATTGACCGCCCATTGCATTGCCGGGCAGGCACAAGTTCACGGCGATGCCGTACGGCGCGCCGTCGCTGCAGCTCCCCACCACCGGGTAGGCCCAGTCGGCAACGATGCACCCCGCGCCGAGCTCCACGCCCTCGCACGGCTCGGTGTAGGCTGAATAGTCGGTGAGCGTTTCATAGCAGAGCGGCGCGCCTTCATAGGTCTGCACGCAGGTGCCCGTACCCCCGGATGGAACGGCACACGGGCCGCCCACGCGTCCGCCACATACCTCGACCAACTCAGCCGGTGCGGCGGGGCAAAACAACTCGCCGCTGGCAGGCGACTCAACACAAATCGAGCCCAACGGTACTCCAGCAAGATCGGTCTCACATGCATCACCTGAGGCCAATCCGACACATGCGAGGGTATCAACAACGGTCTCGCACACGTCGTACCCCAGCTCCGAAACAACACACTCTCCTGCCACCGCGTAGTAGGAGGTTGGACAGGTAGTACCGATTGGAACACCATCACAGGGATCGACAGGCGGGGTGGCTTCCGGAGCGATCGCCCGAACCTCAGGCCGTGTCCATGTATCATCGGCCTCGCGATGCAAGTGATACACCACACCCCCGCCGAAGCTGCCGACGTACAGGTCATCCCAGCCTACTCCAAAGCTCACGCCGTTGGGCGCCGAGAGGCCGAGCGCGATCACGGTCGACTCGCCGGTGACCGGATCGATGCGCCGCACCCCTCCCCTCCCCGTCTCCGCCACGTATACAAACCCGTCACGGCCCACATCAAGGCCGTTGGGGTACGACAGGCCCGAGGCGATCACCCGATAGTCGCCCGTGGCGTAATCCAAGTTCACGATGGTGTTGTTGAGGACATCCGCGTACACGAGGGTGCCGTCGGCGAGGAGGTGGACTCCGGCCACCGTACCCAGCCCTGGGTAGAGCACCCTGCGAACCCCATCGAGGGTGATTCCCATCAAGTTCCCTTGATCATCCACACTCACGTGCTGTCCCTCGCCGTCGAAGGCGAAGTCCTCCCCGTTGGTGAACGTGCCGAGCGATCGGGGGCGGGCCAATGGAAGGGAAGGCAGCGCACTGCAGTCCACCGACTCTGCTGGTTCCGCTGAATCCCCCGTGTCGGCGATGGCGCCCGCAGTGTCTGTCCCCCCCTCGGGGTCTGGCTCCACCACGTCGAGATCCGCCACTTCGCACCCGACCAAGAACCCGGCGACCCACCCCCTCACCGGCAGGTCTGGGTGGGCAAGTCGCAGGTCTCGTCATCCGGGCAGTCCTCGTTAGAATCACACGGCGTGTGGCCAGTGACCGTGATCGTGGTCGCCTGCGTGTAGTCCAAGATGAAGTCGGCGCAGCCGGCTCCGAGCTGAACCTTGTCGGCGGTGCGCCGCTGGATTTTTCCCGTCGGGAAGCCCGTGACCCCCGCGTTCAGGAGCGCGTCGATCAGCGAAGCAGGCGCCGACGCCGACCCATCGTCGTCGAAGGAACACTCCATTTTAAGCGGCGTGAGCCCGTGCTGGTCCACGTTCAACGACAGGAACACCTCGCTGCGAACCACGCCCGTGGGAATGTCCCACGCCAGCGTGAGGTCCTCCCCCTCGGTCACCACCCAGGCAACGGTGGAGGGTGTCAACGGTCCAACCCCGACGGCGTGCATCGTCTGAGGGGTATAGGCCACCCCTTCGGTGGTGAGCCGCACGAGCACTCCGGCGTCGAACGCGAGCGGGTCGAGGTCGGTGTAGAAGTACTTCTTCCCGCTCTCCGAAGCCTCCATGACCACGGCGGAGCGGAGGCCCTCGATGGTGACGGTGCCGAGGTCCTGGTTCTCGGGGTAGGGCAGGCACGACCCATCGAAATCGCAGGTTTCCCCCGCGCCGCAGATGGGGTTGCAGTAGGGATTGTTTCGTTTGAGGAGCACGCAACCGCTCTCTGCGCCCACCTCCTCCAACACGGCGTCGGGGACTACACCATTGGAAACATAGCCGTCAATCGCCGAGTACTCCGAGTTGGCCTCCACCCTGAAGCCGCCCCACCGCGTGTCCAGCGAACAAACGCCATTGAGCGGCACCGTGGCTGGATCCCCGACAACCGGCGTGCCGCCGGAATCACCGGAGTCGGAGTCGGTGTCGGCCGGCGAGGACGGGCAAGCGAGGAGGAACAACAACAACGGGGCGCGCATGGCTGCCCCTATGGGCGGCGGCGGCGCGCCGCAACCACGGCCGCAACCACCAGCTCCAGTCCTCCGAACGGCAGAGCCGTCGTTGCACAGGCTGCACCGTCGGGACGTTCGGAGTTGGGGCCGCAGCCAATCTGCCGGGGCTCCTCGCCGCCCGTGTCGGGACCGGGGTCGGTGCCGGAGTCCTTTTGGCCAGGATCGGCGTTCGCCGCACCCGGGGTGGGCGTGCCGTACGGATGCCAGTCGGTGTGGGCGTTCGTGTCCTCTCCGTCGGGGAACCGGCCGATCGAGCTGCCTTCGCTCACCTCGTCCACCACATCGGTGGCGCCGCCGTCTCCGACGAGCTCGTCCTCTTCCGAATCGCCGTAGAGTACGGTGTCGAGCACCACGCCCGTGCAGTCGAGTACCCGCACGCCGTCGCCGTCGCCACCCTGGCCGAGGTCGAGTTTCGTAGCTGAGTAGTCCTCGTTGCTCACCGTCCCGCCGCCGATCAGAAAGAACGCGCCGGGCTCCACCACCGCTCCGACCGGCAACGTCGCGTTGATGCCCCAGGAGCTCTTGGCGGCTTCGATCACAAATCCCTCAAGCTGCACCGGCACGCTGCCGGTGTTCACGAGTTCCACGAACTCGTTGGTACTGTCGTCTTCGGACGGGTCGTAGAGGACCTCGTTCACCCGGAGCCCTTCCGCACCCGCGGGGTTGCAGAGGGGTGTCTTGTTCGCCGCACCCGGCGTGTTTTCCGACGACGACGTCCAATCCACGCTCGGGTCGTCGGTGTCGGCACCGTCCACCCTGCGTGCGAGGCTCACCCCCTCCCCGGGGACATCGCCCAAAAGGCTGGCCACCTCACCCGACTCGTCGAGAAGCAAATCACCGTTGTCCGCGCCGTAGACCACGCTGTCCACTACCAGATCGTTGCACTGGAGGTACACGCCGTCGCCTTCCGTGCCGTTGCCCAACGAGACGCTTCCAATGCCGCCGGAACCAAGCAGGAGAAACGCCCCCGGTTCGAGGATCGTGCCCGCGGGAATCTCACTCTCGGTGCCGCCCGTGGCCTGAGTGGCGCCGCGCACCACCCATCCCGAAACGGCGAACGCTTCGCCTCCACCATTGAACAGCTCCACCCACTCCTGGCCGCCATCCGACCCCTCGGGATTGGGCAAGAACTCGTTGAGTCGCACCCCCGAGGCCCCGGTGCAGTCGGCGTCTTCACCGCCACCCGAGGCGGGCGCGGCGTTGGCGGCGCCCGGTGACGGTACGGGGTAGTCCAGAAAATCGTCGCCGGACACGTCGGTGTCGGCGCAGTCGCCCGTTCCGTTCCAACGGCCGATCGAGTGGCCACCGGCCACGTCGTTGGCCGTGCTGCTGGTGGTGAGGCCGAGGTCGTCGGGGAGCAAGAAGGTGTTCGGGCTGTCATAGAGCACCGTATCGACGACGCCCCCCGCGGCGTTCACCAGCCGCACCCCGTCCGTTTCACTGCCGCCGTTGTGCAACCCATCCTTGAAGGTGCCGGGAAGACTCCCTACGGTGCCCCCAACCAGCAGGTACTCGCCCGGCGCGATCGAGGAAGTGCCGATGTCGAAACAGCTGACGAACTCCTGCCCCCCCCGCTCCACCCACCAGCCGCTCAGGTCGACCGGAGCGGCGTCGTTGTTGCACAACTCGATCCACTCGTTTCCCTCGTCGCCCTCCGGGTCGGGATCGTAGTAGACCTCGTTGATCAGCACGCCGGCGAACGCAGAGGCAGCGAGGAACAGCATCATCGGGCTCCCGAGAACCACCATCGGCTAACCCACCGGCCCCCTGTACGGCTGCCCTACTGCTCTTCGTACTCTTCCTGCGGGAACTCGCCGCCTGGAGGTCCGACATCGGGCATGTCGATCAGGGGGCGCCCTTGGCCCATGTCGATGTCGCCAGGCTCCATGTCTTCCTCGTTTCCAGCCATAGGCCGACGACCCATCCGCGGCTCGTCGCCCTCGTCGGCCATCGGGTCCACGTCCCCCTCCTCCCCGATGGCGCCTCCGCCGCCGTTGGCCGTGGCCTCCTCACGCCGCTTCCGCAGCCGCTCGCGGCGCTCCTTGATGCGCTCCTCACGCCGCTTCCGACGCTCCTCCCGAGCCTCGTCCGGATTGGCGTCGCTGCCCTCGTCGTCGCCCACCGATGAGCCCACTCGCCCGAGCTTCGGCAGGTCTCCGTCGTCGTTCGAAGACAGGCTCGAGGCGGCCCCCTTTCCTGCCCTGAAGGTCGGACTGAGAATGGTGCCGCCGATGTTGAAGTGGTAGGCGCCCTCGGGATCGCGGGCACGTTTCATGGCCGGTGCGATCTTTGCGATCCGGTCCAGCTCCTCGGGTAGCGTGACCGTCAGCTCCAGCCGGTTGCGGCTGCGAGGGAGCTTCTTGTTCAGCGCGATGTCACCCGTCAGCGTCATGTCGAGCACATCGCCTTCGAACGTGCCCTCCGTGACCACCAATTTCCCCTCGGTGGCCTCGAACTTCACCCGCGCCGAAGCAAAGGTGACCACCGGAAGCTCAATGCCCATCACCTTCGTGCCGCTATCGAGCTTCAAGCCGTCGAACTGAATGTCGAGCGCGCCCGTGGAGTTCTTCACGTCCTCCGCGTCCAGCGAAAGATCACTTTTGCCGGAAACGGTACCGGCGAGGTGCACGACCACGTTGTCCTTGTCGATGGGCATCTGCGCGAGATCGAGGCCGCTCGCATCGAACGAGAGCTCCACACCCGACTCGCTCTGGCTGAAATGGCCATCCACTTCGCCCCCAAGCAAGGCCGCCGAGAAGCCGAAGGACTGTTTCCCCACCAACAACGGGATCAGCTCCGCCCTCACGCCCAGCGAGTCGAGCTTCAGCATCTCCGTTCGTTCGAGCCCTGGCTTCGGAACGTCCTTGGTGCGACGACCCCGCTTGACCGTGTAGACCTTCACATCCGTCGCGCGCACACCCGGTAGCCACCACGGGCTCACGTCGCCCACCTCGAGTGCGTAGTCTCGATTCCGCTGATGGAACTCGTATTCGGCCCACGACGCCGCCTCTTCCGAAGGGAAGGTGGCGTAAAACCCCGTAGCGAGCCCGAAGACGGAGGCCGCGCCGCAACCAGCAAACAGGAGAAGCCAGCGGAGCATCTAGTTGCCCTCAGTCGTGGAGGTGGTGGCTTCTTCGAGCCGGAAGCGACTCACCTCGAGGGTGCCCGAGAGGAGGCGCGCGCCCGGCGGGCCGACGGTCTTCAGTCGTGTGCTGCGAATGCGCAAAGGATAGCCCGTGGTTTCGAGCTCAAACAGCAGATCCGTTAGCTGGCCCAGCGACAGCTTGTCGAGCTCGATGCTGAAGGCTTTGTCCTCGATGTTGCCGGTGGTCGTAGTGCCCTTGGCGCGAACGGCCTTCAGGTTCGTGCCCAATCCAAGTTTGAGCGCAGCCTTCTCCACAAAACTCGGGAGATCCTGGTCGGCATTGGCCCGCAGGAGCGCCTCGATCTCCGCGGCCTTGGCGGAGTTGTTGGCCAATTCGGCCTCCATCGCTTCGAGGCGCTGGGTTGCCTCCTCGCGCAGCGAAATCCGCGAGCGCAGGTCACCGAGGATGGAGCCTCCCAGCCAGAGGGCTCCGGCCAACAGCCCGCCGTAAAGGCAGAGGGTCAGCCCCAGAAACAGGGCCCGGTCGCGCGGGCTCATGTCGGACACGAGCCCGTTGAAACGGGCGCGTGCGGGTTCGAGGAACGTGGACATCAGCCCTCCTCGCCGATCGCGGCGGCGGCGTCTTTCGCGGGTTCAGGTTCGCCGAGCGGAATGCTCATGTTGAACAACAGGACCTCACCGGACTTCTTTTCTTCCCCTTTGCGGGCCTGGGAAAATTTGGGCGTAGCCTTCAACGTTTCCTCAATCTTGGCCACGGCCTCGTAGCTGTCGGTCTCGCCCTTGAAGCTGAGCGCATCTGCCGTGAGGGTGAGCTCGCGGACGTCAACACGCGCGAGCTGATTCGAGGGAAGCGAATCCGACAGGCGCTTCAGCGCACCGAGCGTAGGTGGCTCACCGCCCACGATCCCGCCGAGCATGTCTACCCGCGCCTGCACGCCGTCGGCCTGTTCCTGAAGAATGGCCAGCGCCATCGACGAATCGGCCAGCCGGGCGGGGTCTACACCGGGCACGTTCCGGGTGACGGCGTCGACGATGCGAAGGTCGATGGCCGCCATCTCGTCCCAGGCCTGCACCACCCGCACGCCGAGCACCAAGGTTCCCATCAACAGCGCGGCGAACGTAGCGAGTCCACCGTAGCTCACGACAGTCCAGAGGATGTCGGCGTGGCCCCGGTAGGCGAAGGCACCGATCCGCAGATCCGTGACGGGCACTTCGCCGGCCGCCACCCGCGCCAGGGCCACCGCGAGAGCACAGGCTGGCGGGTGTCCGCCCGGCACCACGACGGGGCGACAGGGCACTCCCGTGAACGTCGCAAGGCGGTCT
>CANKOI010000051.1 GCA_947484175.1 Deltaproteobacteria bacterium | reverse complement strand
GGGGGGGCACGGGGCAGCACTAATCCACCATCTCGCCGCGCGGTACGATACTATGCGCGCATGCGCGCGCTCGTCCTCCCCTTCGTGCTCCTCGTCGTCGCCTGTCGCAGCACGGCCCCCGGCGAGGGCGCACAACCCGTAGGTCTGGAGTTCCTCCTCGCCACGGAGTCCTCGGTAGCCGGTGTGCCGGTGGAGTGGGCTTCCTCGCTGCACTTTGACGATGGGAGCGTAGCGCCCGTCGTGGTGGACGTGCTCTCCGACACGCAGACCAACCTGCACTCGACGTGGCATGAATTGGGCAAGGGCACGGTGCTGCCAGAAGTGGCCGGCACGCACCTGCTCACCGCCACGGCCACGTGGGAGGACCGCGCGTGGTTCGGCAGCGCCTGGCTCCTCGTCACGCCCGACGAACCGGCGGCCGTCGACCTCGTGCTGTCCGGCATCGAAACCGGCGCGGGCCAGCCACTCACCTTTACGGTCTCCGCTGCCGACCGCTTCGGCAACCCGATGCTCCGCGAGGAGATTCTCGTCACGGCCGACAGCGGCGATGTGGTGCTGGCCGAGCCCCGCCTCTCCGCCGGCGTTCCGGGCATCTACCGGGTGCAGGCAGCGGTCGGAGAGCTCGTTGACATCGAGCAGTTCCGGGTGGTGGCCGGCTCCCCGGCGTACATCGACCTCTCCCTGAGCGATACCGATCTGGAGGTGTACGAGAGCGCCATCGCCTCGGCCTTCGTTCGCGACGACTACGGCAACATCCTCCCCGACCGGCCCGTCCTCGAAGTCACCGGCGGCGAAGTGCCGGCGCTCGTGGCCGGCCCGAACCTCACCTTCCTCGGTGAGGGCTGGTACACGGTCTCGGCCACCCACGAATCGCTGAGCGCCAGCGTTGGGCCCTTCCTCATCGACAGCACCGGGCCCGACCTCGTGATCACGGAGCCCGATCGAGGCGAGTGGGAGGTGAACTCCACGGCGCTGATGACGGGTTCGGTAACGGACCGCTGGAGCGCCATCGGCGCCATGACCGTGAACGGCACCCCCGTGGTGGTCAATGGCGACGGCAGCTTCACCCACCCGCTCACCTACGACTTCGGTCTGAACATCCTCGAAACGATCGTCGCTGACACCGATGGCAACGGGGCGAACGACACCCGCAGCGTGCTGGACGGGCAGTTCCAGCCCAACGGCTCGCAGATCGGCAACGGCATCGTGGCCCGCATCAATGAAGACGGCTTCGATGTTCTCGAGTCGCTCGGTGAGGGTCTGATCGACGACACCGACCTTACGGCGATGGTGCCCAACCCGGTGGTGAGCACGTCGAGCGAGAGCTGCATCGATCTCATCTTCACCGAGATCTGCATCACGTGGTACTCGCTCGACCTCTACATCTGGAACCCTTCGATCGGCGCCACCAACCTTGAGATCGACCCGAACGCCGGCGGCTACCTCGATACCACGTTTCAGGTGCTCAACCCCTACCTGGAGTGGGAGGCCGACGGCACAGTGCTTGGCATCGGCCTCAGCGGGAACGGCAGCATCTACGCCGATGACATCTCGGCGAACATGCATCTGTTCCCGTACGTGTCGGCCGGCGTGCTGGGCATCACCGTTTCCGACACCACGGTTACGTCCACCAACTTTACATTCGACTGGGATAGTTGGCTCTACGACGCAATGAGCTTCTTTGGGCTCGATCTGTCCGCGTTGATTCAGGGATATATGGAAGATGCGCTGGCGAGTGCGATCGAGGACGAGATTCCCGCCGCCGTGGCCGACGCGGTGGGCGCCTTGGAGATCGCCACCAGCTTCGAGGTAGGCGCCGCCACGGTGGTCCTCGCCGCTGAGCCCTTTGCGACCAGTGTAGACGACTACGGGTTGTCGCTCAGTCTCGGCACCGAGGTGTACCCCGAAACCTGGATCCACGACGAAACGGGTCTCGGGTCGCTCTATGGCAACTACACGGTGCCCACCTACGCTTCGTCGTCGCCCGGCTTCCAAGTCTCGCTCGGCGAAGACTTCGTGAACCAGGCGCTCTACGCCTTCTGGGGCGCGGGCATTCTCGACATGACGATGGGTGGTGAAGACCTTGGGCTCGACCTCGGCGCCTTCGGCGACATTCTCGGCTTCTCCGACATGCGCATCGTGGTGAACCCGCTGCTGCCGCCGGTCGTGGTGCCGGGCACGGGCACAGCCATGCTGGACATGCAGATTGGGGACCTCGAGCTCTCCATCTACGACGGGCCGGCGATCGACGAGAACCTGCGGATGCAGGTGTACGTGTCGCTTGAGGCGGGGCTCGACCTCGCCGTGGTCGATGGCAACCTCAGCCCCACGATCGGCGACCCCGAGGTGTGGTTCGACGTCACCATGCCCGAGGCCAACACCGAAGCCAGCGCCGACACCGAAGACCTGCTTCAGGCCCTCGTTCCGCTGCTGCTCCCCTCGCTCACGGGCGCCCTCGGCGAGATTCCGCTTCCGGAGATCGCCGGCTTCAACATCACGATCAGCGCACTTCGGGTCGATGGTCCCGAGAACGGCTTCGTTACGGTCGACGCGGATCTGGCCCTGTAGACATGTTCTGGTTGGCCGCCCTCTCCTTCGCGCTGGCCGAGCCGCGCACCGCGGGGAACCTCGTCATCGACGGTATCCCCGAGATTCCAGCGTCCGTCTCCGAACGCACCGCGCAGTACGACAACGTGCGCAGCGCCTCGCTTTTCGGATGGACGCCTGCGGGAGAGGTGCTGATCTCCACGCGCTTCGGCGAAACCGCTCAGGTGCACAGCGTGGCGAGCGCGGGGGCAGCCCGTCGGCAGCTCACCTTCTTTGCGGAGCCGGTGGCCGGCGCAACCTTCGACCCCCGCGGCGATGGCCGGAGCTTCCTGTTCAGCCGGGATGCCGGCGGTGCCGAGGCGTGGCAACTGTACCGATTCGACTTGGCAAGCGGCCAATCCACGCTGCTCTCCGATGGCAAGTCCCGCAACGAGCTGGGCCCGTGGGCTCACCAGCCGGGCCGCATCGCCTTTTCCTCCACCCGGCGGAACAGCAAGGACTTTGACCTGTGGGTGATGGACGTGAGCGCGCCCGAAGCGGCCCGCCGCGTCCTCGATGTCGAAGGCCAGTGGAACGTGCTGGACTGGAGCCCTGACGACAGCCGGCTTCTGGTGCGCCAGTACGTGTCGGTCTCTGAGGCGCGGCTGCACGTGCTGGAGCTGGCTTCGGGGAAGCTCACGCCGGTAGCCCTGCCCGGCACCTCGGAGACCTGGGCGGGCGCCGCATTCGGCGACGACGCCACCACGCTCCTCGCCATCACCGACGGTGGCGGCGAGTACAACCGTCTGGTGACCGTGAACCTCACCACCGGCGCCCGCGTGGAGCACTCTGGCGACATCCCGTGGGACGTTTCGGGGTTCGCTCGCTCCCTCGACCACCGCCACCTCGCGTTTACCGTGAACGAAGGCGGTCGCTCCGCGCTGTACCTCGCACCGGCCTCGGCGCCTTCGCGCCGAACCCGTGTGGAGCTGCCGCTCGGCAACGTGTCGGAGGTCGCGTTCGATCTGGCCAGCAAGCGCCTCGCCGTCACCCTCACCACGGCGCAGGCCACCTCCGACGTATTTGTCCTCGACGTGAAAAAACAGCGCCCCGTGCGCTGGACGACCTCCGAGGTGGGCGGCCTCGACTCCGCCACCTTCATTACCCCCGAGCTGGTGACGTTCCCCTCCTTCGACGGGCTGAAGGTGCCCGCTTGGGTGTATCGGCCGCGTAAAGCGGCGGGTCCCTCGCCCGTGGTGATCACCATCCACGGGGGGCCAGAGGGCCAGGCGCAGGACCGTTTCTCCAGCACGATGCAGTACTGGGTGAACGAGCTCGGCCTCACGGTGATCGCCCCCAACGTGCGCGGCTCCACCGGCTACGGGCGCACCTACGTGGGCCTCGACAACGGCATGAAGCGCGAAGACTCCGTGCGCGACATCGGCGCGCTGCTCGACTGGATCGCTACCCAGCCCGACCTCGACGCCACCCGCGTGGGCGTACATGGCGGCAGCTACGGGGGCTTCATGGTGCTGGCCTCGCTGGTGGCCTACCCGGAGCGCCTGCGCTGCGGCGTAGACTCGGTGGGCATCTCCAACTTTGTGAGCTTTCTTGAGAACACCGAGGCCTACCGGCGCGACCTTCGGCGGGCCGAATACGGCGACGAGCGGGTTCCTGAGATGCGCGCCTTCCTCGAGCAGGTTTCGCCGTTGAACCACGTCGACCGCATCGCAGACCCGCTGTTTGTCGTGCAGGGCGCGAACGACCCGCGGGTTCCACGCTCGGAAGCCGAACAGATCGTCCGTTCGCTCCGGGATCGGGGCGGCACCGTGTGGTACCTCCTCGCGAACGACGAAGGCCACGGCTTCCGCCGCAAGAGCAACCGCGACTATCTGGCCCGTGCCACCACGCTCTTCTTCGAACGGTACCTCGTGGCGGCCGAGTAGCGGGTCGCCATCGCTGCGAACAGCGCGGCGGCCCCGAGGGCGAGCAGCAGCCCGCCGAGCCCGAACAGCGCGGCGGCCGGTCCGGGGAGCCACTCTCTCCACGTGGCAAGCGCCATGGCCGCGACGAAGATCCCGGAGAAGGCGAGCCCGGCCGAGCCCGCGAAGCACAAGGGCACGAGGAGGTCGTCGGAGTCGGCGGCGGGGAGAGGCGAAACGCGCTGAACCGCTGCGGCCCGGGAGGCCGAAGGGGGCACGATGCGGACGCTGGGGCAGCGGACCAGGGCGACCGGCGCGATCAGGGTGAGGTCGAGTTGGGTGTCGAGGTTGGATGAGGCTGGCATGGGTGGCTCCGGGAGGCGTTAGGAGAGGGAAGGGGGTTCGGGATGACGCGCGGCGAACGGGTGACGCAGGCGCAGCTGGCGGAGCGGGCTCAGTCGAGGCCCTCGCGCCTCGCGGCGATGCTCGGCGCGAGGACGCCGGCCGAGTTGGCGGCGCACGTCGCGGAGTCGAGCACGCAGGCGCCCACTGAGCCTGCGCGCCTGCGGCGGCTCTACGCAGGGGAGCTGGGGCTCACGGCGGCCGACCTCGACTACCGCGAGCTCTACCCCGGGCTCGACCGCGGCATCTACGCTTGCAGCCACAGCATGGGCGTTCCCAGTGTCGCAGGCCCCGCAGCGGTGGAGGAGCACCTCGCCCAGCTCAGTCGCCACGGCATCGGTGTGTGGGACGAGGGCGCCTGGGTGGAGCTGATGGACCTGTACCGGGCCGCCGTGGCGGAGCTGGTGGGCGGCGATTTGGTGCACGGCGACGTGACGTGGTTCCCGAACGCTTCGGAGGCCTTGTGCGCGGTGTTGGAGGGTGTGCCCGGGGGCACGCTGGTGTACGGCGCCGGCCACTTCACCACCGGCCACTATGTCCACCATCAGTGGGCCCAGAACACCGGCGGGAAGCTGGTGCAGGTGCCGCTCAACGCCGATGGCAGCCTGCCCACCGAGCGCATGATTGAGGCGCTCACTCCGGACGTGACGGTCCTGTCGATCAGCCACGCCCTCTTCGAGTCGGGCTGGGTGCAAGACCTGCCGGCGCTCGCCGCCGCCTTGCGCGAACGTTGCCCCGACGCCCTCCTGCTCCTCGACGCGTACCAGACGTGCGGCACCGTTCCCATCGACGCCGCCGCGCTCGGCGACAACGTGGCGGTTGTGGCCGCGGGTCACAAGCAGCTCCGCAGCGGAACCGGCGCGGGCTTTCTGTACCTGCCACGGCGGTGGCTGTCGCAGCTCACCCCGAAGCGCACCGGCTGGTGGAACCACCGCGCTCCGTTCAACTTCGAAAAGGGCCCGGTGGTTCGCGCGGAGGATGGAACGCGGTTCCGTTCGGGCACGCCCACGGTGCTGGCGCAGGCCATGCTCCTTGGCGAACTAGCCTCCTTCGCTACCAGCGCGGGCGGCTCGATCGCCGGAGCGGTGGTGCGCGCGCGGAGAGTGACGAGCGGGCTCGTGGGTACGCTCATGGACGCCTGCGCACGCGAGGGGCTTGGCATCCGGGGCGACTGGCCCGTGGAGCGGCGAGGAGCGTTCGTTTGCATCGCGGTGAACGACGGGCCGCGGCTCAACGAGGCGTTGGCCCACCGAGGCATCCGCGTGGACTTCCGCCCCGCCGACGGCGACTGCGGCTGGTTGCGCGTGAGCGGCAACGCCGCGGCGTTCGCGTACGAGATGGAGGCCGTGGTCACGGCGATTGCCGGCGAACGTGGAGGCCATCCTCGGTGAGCGCGAGGGAGTGGGTGCCATCGAGCCAGAGCACGTCGTCGCCAGCGAGGAACGAGAGCGAAAGGTCGCGCGGGGGCATGGCCACGCTGGCGAGGACCCGTTCACGGTCGAGGTCGAGCACCGAAACCACCGTCGTGTCCGCCCCGTCGACGAAGGTCATGGCGATCCAGTCGCGTGAGGGGTGGCCGAGCAGGACGTCGGGCACGGCGCGCACGTAGAGGTCGAGGTTGCGGTAGCGCTCGTCGTCCACGTTGCGCACCTGCACGCGAAGGTCGTTCATCACCAGCGCAGCGCGGCCGTCGGAGAGGGCCTCGATCCGGAGGGGGTGGCGGTCGGCGAGGCTCCAGCGGTGAACGACGCGGGGGGCCGCGAGGTTGCTGAGCACCAGCCAGCACACCAGCTTGTCGTTGGCGACGAGCTGGTAGACGAGATCGCCGGGGGCGTCGTCTTCGTCTAGCGGCGCGAGGGGGTCGGGGGGAGGGCAGCGGCCGGCGGCGAGGCTGAGAGAGACCAGGAGAGCAAGCACGGATTCACCGGGGGTGGTGCCCCGGGGTGAAGCAAGCGCTGTGCCGATGGAGGAAGCTGGTTAGTTTCGGGTTTTGGCGACAGGTGTCCGCCGAGGGGTGACGGAGGTCGGGCGAGGGGGGCTCCCACTCGCAATGCGCCGCGGCGCCCCTTCGACGCGCCTACGCCCCCCCGCGCATTGCCCACCCCAAAAACTCCGCCGGACGATGGAAGTCCGGTTGGCCGAGCGGTGCTTGCAGCCGCGCAGCCGTGAGGTAACGCCGTGGCGAAGACCCATGGATCGCGCAGGCATTGAGGCGCCACGCCGCCGCCGGTACCCCCGGGAGCCAGCCCAGCGGCACATCCGCGGTGCCTGTCCAGCAACGTCCGGCGATCACGGCGGAGAAGGGGAGGGGAGCGAGCGGGTTTTTGGGGGAGCGCTTGCGGATGCCGTTGAGCCGGAGCGCGAGACTGTGCCCGTGCGGCCCCAGCTCCACCTCGGTGTACTCCCAGTCCGGTCCGTTGGCGGCGGCCACGAAGAGCTCGACCACCTCGTAGTTCCAGAGGCCGTCGAGGGAGCCGGGAGGGGCGGGCGGTGCCGGATCGCCGTGGAAAGGCGCCTCGACGTACACGCGGAGGAAGGCGGGGTGCAGCGTGAGGGTAACGGTCGCGATCTCGTCGACGGGAACGGGCTCGCCGTCGGTGGTGAGCTCGGTGCGGAGAATCACGCGCTGCGGCCGAGGGCGGTGGCGATGCGGTCGAGCTGATCGCGGGCGGGCGTGTCGTCGACGCCGCTCAGCGCCTTTCGGGCGGCCCAGCTCTGGCCCACCAGCAGCTCGCGGGAGGCCTGCAAACCTCCGGCTTCGCGCACCGCCACCCGCACCGCCTCCGCGATTTTCGCCTCCGGGGAGGCCTGTAGTTTCCTCCAGAGCAAGTTCACCTCGGGGTTGCGCTCGCCCGCCCACGCCACGGGGTACATCGTGGGGCGGTTGGCCAACAACCACGGGTCGTCTCCCCGTTCCAGCGCGGCGAGCTCCTCGGCTACGTGCACGCCCACTCCGACATGGCGCCCGTACCGGCCGAGCCCCGTGACCGCCGTGCGCGAAGCTCCCCCCAGCCGCCCCCCCGCCCTGCACGCGAACGCGAAGACAGCGCCCGTGTGCCCCTCCGCGAGCTGCACGGCATCGAGGCCGGAAGCCGACCGCGCGCGGAGCTGCTCCCCCAGCGCTTGCCCCTCGCTCACTTCGCGCAGGGCGTCGAGGGCGTCGCCCAGCACGTCGGGGGCGGGCGCGCGCCGGGCGAGTTCGAGCGCGCGGAGGGTGACATGGTGGGCGCCGAGCCAGTGCGCGGCCCCCCCCAGCATCCGCCGCGCCGCCCGCCGCCGCCGCCCGTGCTGCCGCCCGAGCGCCATGTCGTGCAGCCGGATCGCGGTGTGCAACAGCTCGGCGGCGTAGGCCACTTCGGCTGCGGCGGAGGCGTCGGCTTCGTGGGCGTTGAGGGTGGAACGGCTCGCCAGCACCACGAGTACCGGGCGGATCCGGGGCACGCCGCCCGCGAACAGCACTTCCGGCTCCAGGCCGGGCGGGAGGCCGTCCCCGCTGGCGAGCGAGGCGAGGGCATCATCGATCGTGCCGAGGGGGCCTCGGATCTCGCCCGCGAGGCGCTCCACCTCGGCGGCCAGAGCGCGGCGTACGGCGTCGCCGCGTCCCAGGCGCGTTCCCTCCGCCATCAGGACCACCGCTGGGCGAGCGGCATTCGACGGCCGCTGCCGAACGCCCGCGACGACACGCGCAACACCGGCGCCGCCTGCCATCGTTTGTGCTCACTCCCCACCACCATCCGCACCACCCGCTCGACGGTGGCACGGTCGAAGCCTGCCGCCACGATGCTGTCCGCGTTGGCGCCGGCCTCCACGTACCTGCGCAGGATCGCATCGAGGACTGCGTAGGGCGGCAGGCTGTCTTCGTCCTTCTGGTCGGGCGCGAGCTCGGCGGAGGGCGGCTTGGTGAGTGTGCTCTCGGGGATCACGATGCCGGCGACGTTTGCGTGGCGGCTCAGCCGGTACACGTCGGTCTTGTACACGTCCCCAATCACCGCCAAGCCTCCGTTCATATCGCCGTACAAGGTGCAGTATCCCACGGCCATCTCCGACTTGTTGCCGGTAGTCAGCAGGAGGTGTGCAAACTTGTTGGACAGGGCCATCAGCACGGTACCGCGAGCGCGCGCCTGCAGGTTCTGCTCGGCCACATCGGGGGGGCGGCCGGCGAAGAGAGGTCCGAGCGCGCCGAGGAACGAGGTGTGCACCGACGTGATGGGCACCAGCTCCATCTGCATCCCGAGATTCGCTGCGAGCGCTTGGGCGTCGGTGATCGAGCCTGGCGAGGAGAACGGCCCCGGCATGCCCACGCCAAGAACGTTCTCGGGGCCCAAGGCCCGCACCGCGATCGCCGCCACCAAGGCGCTGTCGATGCCCCCCGAGAGCCCGATCACTGCGCTGCGAAAGCCGGTGCGCTTGGCGTAGTCGCGAGTCCCCATCACCAGCGCCTCGAGCACCTCCGGCTCGAAGGCCGGGAAGCGGAGGGAAACAGGGGAGGCCGCGAGGTCGACCAGCGCGAGCTCGCTCACGAACTGGGCCGATTGGTGCAGCGGAGCGCCGTTGCGGTCGACCACGAGTGAGCCGCCATCGAAGAGGAGTTCGTCGTTGCCGCCCACCTGATTGCAGTAGACGATGGGCGCCCCGCACTGGCGGGCCTGACGGGCGAGCAGCTCGGCGCGCAGCTCACCCTTGCCTGCGTGGAAGGGTGAGGCGCTGAGGTTGAGCAGCACCTCGCACCCCTTCATTCGGTCCACCGGGTCGAGCACGTAGGGGTTGCGCACGAGCCCGGGTTCGTTCCAGATGTCCTCGCAGATCGTCACCCCGATTCGGAGGCCAGCCACCTCCACGGGCCGAGGGTCGGTTTCGGGGGTGAAATAGCGGGATTCGTCGAAGACGTCGTAGGTCGGCAGCAGCGACTTGTGCCGCACCGCCACGATGCGGCCTTGGTAGGCGACGACAGCACTGTTCCGCAGCCCGCCTTCGGTCCACGGGCAGCCGAACACCGCGACGACGTGGCGCCCCGCCGTCGCGACGGCCACGCGCCGGGCCTCCCGCATGCACGCCTCGACAAAGTCGACACGCTCGAGCAGATCACGCGGTGGATACCCGCTCAGCACCAGCTCGGGGCAGACGGCGAGCGTGGCTCCCGTTTCGGCAGCGCGCCGGATGGCGCCGATGCAGAGATCGGCGTTCGCGACGACATCGCCCACAATGGGCGAGAGCTG
The DNA here is from genome assembly GCA_947484175.1 of Deltaproteobacteria bacterium. Classification (GTDB taxonomy): domain Bacteria; phylum Myxococcota_A; class UBA796; order UBA796; family SXON01; genus SXON01. The sequence continues at coordinate 21,398 of CANKOI010000051.1, read as the reverse complement.
GGCGACCAGGACGCGCATGCGCCCCCCTACCCGGTCAGTAGCCGCCGGTGTTCCGCCACTGGGTGGCGTTGAGGTAGATCAGCGTGGGCCCACCGAGCAGGAACGCGAGTACAGCGAACGGGAAGCGGTCGTTCGGGCCCACGTCGCCCACGGCGTCGTTGCCGACCCTGTCCAGTGAAAGCGCGATGTCGGCCCCGCCGCTGTCGAACGCAAACATCAGGGTCAGCAGGCCGACTGCGCAGCAGAGCCCACCAAACAGCCAGCCGATCGTACGCGGATTCATCCGGAACCCCAACAAGGTGCCCCGTGCTAACGCGCCGCCCTCAGATCCGCATCTCTGCCCACGTGCCCCGCCTTGCTGCCCACCCCTTCAGGAGCGCCTTCAGGAGGCTGGTCAAGTTGATCGCCCACCACACGCCGGCGGCCCCCATCCCGCAAGGGAAGGCGAGCAGCCATCCGATGGGGACACGAAGTGCGTTGAGAGGGGCGCTGAGGCGAAGGATTGGGCCTGACGCGCCCGCTCCGAGCAACACCCCTTCCGCCAGCGCCTCCCAAGCCACCGTGGGCTGGGACCACGCGAGCGCACGGGCGTAGGTCACGGCGGCGTCGAGCACCACGGGATCGGTTGTGAACGGCGCGCAGATCGGACGCGCGCCGAACCAGAACACCAAGGCTGCGCCCACACCGATCGCGGTGATCATGGGCAACGCCACCCGCGGGGCGCGTCGGGCCTCGTGGAGGTCGCCCGCCCCCAATCGACGGCCCACCACCGAGCCCACTGCGAGCGAGAGGCCGAGGAAGCACGGGTAGGTGACTCCTTCGAGCGCGGAGAAGCCGATCCCGAGGGCGGCGTTCACTTCGGGGCCCAAGGGGGAGATCGTGTAGCGCAACAGCAGGAAGTAGACGCTCGCGTAGGCCACGGTGTTGAGGAACACGGGCGACCCCACGTTGAGCACCCGACGCAGGGTGCCGTCATTGACCCAGCGCAGTCCGCCCGCCGGCCAGACGAGCCAGATGCCGAGAAGCGTTGAGGGGAGGCGCGACAGGACCGTGGCCAGCGCGGCGCCCTGCACCCCCATCCCTAAGTGGTGGATGAACACCTGGTTGAGCACGACATTGCCAAGGACGGCGCTCACCTGAAGCGCCATCATCCGCCCCGTCTGGCCGCGGGCAACGAAAATCGCGTCGAGCGAAGGGGCAACGGCCAGCGGGAGCCCGTAGACCCCGATCGTGCGGAGGAAGGTGGCGGCCTGCGTGGCGGTCTCTCCCTCCAATCCGAGCAGCGCGGCCACCATCTCGGCCCCGAAGCCCGCGATGAGGGCGAAGATCACCCACGTGCCCAACGACCCGAACAGCGCGACGCTGACCACCGTACTGGCGAGGCGTTCGTCCTTGGCCCCTTCGGCACGGGCTGCCAACGGGCCCACGCCGCCCGCAATGAGCTGGTGGAGTCCGTACGCCGCGATCAGCACGAAGGTGCAGGAGCCGATCGCCGCCTGGGCGGGCGTGGACACCGCGCCCGCGGCGAGCTGGTCGATCACGCGGAACGCGTTGTTCAGGAGCGCGGACGCCGTGGCGGGAAGCGCGATGCGGGCGATCTCCCAGGCGGTGACGGGGGCGGTCGGGGAGGGGAGGTGCGCCAAGCCGGCGGGCTATCGTGAAACTTCGACTCAGGCCCCGCCGGCGCGGGCTGACCTCAGCGAACGCAGTTTCGGCCGGCCGCTTTCGCGGCGTATAGCGCCACATCGGCCCGCTCGATGGTGGCTTCGGCGCGTTCGCCCGCCTCCCACTGCGCTGTCCCGATCGACGCCGTTACCCGAAGATGCGGGAGCACGGCCGCCCCCTCCAGCGCGGCCCGGAAGCGTTCAGCGATCACGCGGGCGGCGGCCAGGTCGGCGTCGGGAAGCAGCGCGAGGAACTCCTCGCCCCCCCAGCGAACGGCCACGTCGGTGGTGCGAAGCGCCTTCACCAACAATCCCGCCACGGCGCGGATCACCCAGTCCCCCACGGAGTGCCCGTTCTCGTCGTTCACTCGTTTGAAGTGATCGATGTCCACCACCAGAAAGGAGAGTGGGGCCCGGGTGCGGACCGCGCGCGAGAGTTCGCGGCGGCACGCGACTTCGCCCCCCCGCCGGTTTGCCAGGCCGGTCAGCGCGTCGGTCAGGGCTGCCTTGGCCAGTTCTCGCTCGGCCGTGATGTCGAGCCAACTGTCGAAGGCTCCCATGCCGCCGGGAAGTTCAATGGGCTTGCAGCTCCAGCGCCAGCAGCGACGCGGCTCACCCGAGAACTCGACCTCTTCGTGGGAGACCGACGGCGGCGCCGGGCGGTGGCGGAACCTCTCCACGAATTCCGCATCGTCCGTGAGGGCGGCCAGCGCGTCGGCGACCGCGTCGAGATCGAGCCGCACGAGCTCTTCGGCGGGCCGTCCGAGCAGGCAGGCGAGCGAAGGGTTCGCCAGCATCAACTCGCCGGAGGCCCGCCACAGCGCCACCGGCTGCTCCAGTTGCTCCACCAGCTTGGTGAAGTGCGCCAGTGCGAAGGCCGCGCGCTCATCGGGTGATCGCCGGGGTGCGCGCAGCACCTCTACCTCGCCGGAGATGCGGCGCGTGAGCCGGTGGAGCTCGTTTACGTCGGGGACGTTGAGCTCCAGAGGTTCGGTGTGGAGGAGGCAGAGCGCGCCGAGGACCGTGCCGTCGGTCGCCTCCAGGGGGAAGCCCGCAAATCCCCGCAGCCTCCCTGCGGTGACCAGAGGGTGGTCGATGAAGGCGGGGTGGTCGAGAACATCGGCCACCACGAGCGCCTCGCCGCTGAGCACCTTCAGGAAGTAGGAGGCGATGGCCAGTTCTCCGTCCGGGCCCGAGCCGAAACGCGCTCCGGACTGCGCCACCAGCAGCTCCCGATCGCCCGTTTGGACAGCGCACATCGTCGTGTCAAGGTCGAAGGCTTCACGCACCCCGTCGAGGAGGGATTGCAGCGCCACCGACGGGCTGGGCGCCCGAGAGAGTCGGGAGGCGGCGACACGAAGAGCGCGGGCCTTCGTTTGACGAGAATCGCCCGACACGAGCGGGGCTGCGGGGGCGCTCCGCTTCAGCGCCGCGGCCATGGTGTGGCGCACGACGTCCATATCGAGGTTGGTACTGAGGACTGCGGCGATCTGGAACGTGGCTCGTCGAGACCAGGCCGTCTCTCGGAGCTCGCGGTACGCGCTGACGACGATCGCCGGCACGGCGGGCACGTGATCGCGCAGCTCGGCAAGCAAGCGGAAGCCGTCGACCGTGGCCACCGTGAGCTCGAGGACGCAGAGGTCGGGGCGGCCACGCCGGGCCAGAATGCGGCGCGCCTCGTCGTCCGTGGAGGCGAGCGCCGCGTGCAGCCCTTCCGCCTCCGCCGCGTCGGCGAAAAGCGCTGCACGGCGCGGCTGGGGTTCGACGATGAGCGCGTACACGGAGCCGCCCCTTAGCCGACCGGGCGGGTTAGGTGGAAGCCGTGACGCACCGTGAACTGCTTGCTTTTCGAGACAGCCTCCTCAAGGCCCGCGCCGATTTGATCGCAGCGGGTGATTTCGAGGTGCGCGCCGAGCTCGACACGCCCGTGCCCAGCTCCCGGGATCAGGACGAGGCCCCGCTGGTGGAGATGAGCCAATCGATCGCGTCCGCCCGGAATCGTGAGCGTGGCGAGCGCCTCGCCAAGGTGGACGAGGTGTTGCAGCGAATCAGCTCCGAGCCGGAAACCATCGGGCTCTGCGCGGAGTGTCAGGAGGCCATCCCTGCGCGGCGGCTGCAGCTGATGCCGTTCGCCACCCACTGCGTGCCGTGCCAGTCCACGGCCGAGGTGAACCCGCATGGCCCCGGGCGCCGCAAGATCATGGACTATCGATAGGTGAGCCCGCTCAGACCGATGCGGTCGTTGTCCGTGGTGGTGCCCGCCTACAACGAGATCAGCACCCTTGCCGAGGTGCTGCGGCGCGTACTTCGCAGCGAAGCGTTGGAGCTCGCGGATCGCCTGCAGATCGTGGTGGTGGACGATGGCAGTCGCGACGGCACTCGCGAGCTCGCCACCTCGCTCCAGGGGGACTGGCGGGCGGTGCTGGGAGTCGCTGAGGCCGAAACGAGCCGGGTGGACCTCACCACGGTGCTCCACCCGGCGAACCTCGGAAAGGGGGCTGGGCTGCGGTCGGGCTTTGCCCTCGCCACGGGGGAGTTCTGCTTGGTGCAGGACGCCGACCTCGAGTACGACCCCCGCGACTATGCGCGGGTTCTCCGACCCCTGTGGGAGGGCCGCGCCGACGTGGTGTACGGCAGTCGTTTTCTGCCCAGTGAGCGCCGCGTGCTGCTGTTCTGGCACTCCCTCGGAAACGGGCTGATCACCCTCTTCGCCAACATGGCGACCGACCTCAACCTCTCGGACGTGGAGACCGGCTACAAGGCCTTTCGCACCGACGTTCTGCGCCGTTTCGACATCGAGAGTGAACGGTTCGGCGTGGAAATCGAGATCACCGCGAAGGTGGCGCGAATGGGCTGCCGGGTGTTTGAGGTGCCGATCGCGTACAACGGACGAGGCTACGACGAGGGCAAGAAGATCACGTGGAAGGACGGGGTGGACGCGCTGTTGTGCATCGCCCGTTTCGGTCCGGCGCGGGCGGTGCGAGCGAGATTGGGCCGACCGGACACGCGCTGAACGCGAGGCCGGCCGCCTTGACCTGAGGGGGCACCCGGCTACACTTGTCCCGTGCTGTTGCTCGCGTCTCTTGCCTTCGCACGCCCCCTTGCGGAGTGTGCGCGCCCGTTTACGAGCGCGGAGCTCGTTGACGCAGCCGACGGCGCGGAGGCGAGGTTCGCCGACCAGGACACCACGGGCTTCGAAGCCGCGCAGGCTACCGTGCAGGAGCGGCTCTCCTGCACGAAAGACCCGCTTTCCACCACAGATGTGCTCCGAGTGCAGCGAGTGATGGCCTTGGGAGCCTTCTTTGCTGGCGATGAGGCTCGGATGCGCGCGACGGTCGCCGCCATGGTGCATGTGGACATCACGGCCCGCTTTCCAGAATCCGTGGTTCCGAAGGGCCACCCGTTGGACCGCTTGCTCGACCAGCTGGCGGGGCAGCCCTACGGCACGGGGCCGGCCCTGACCACCTTCTCCGACGGCTGGATCGAGGTGAACGGGGCGTACGCTCCGAACGTGGATGCGGGCGTGACGTGCACGCTGCAGCGCCTCGATAACCAGGGCAAGGTGCTCGACACCCGGTTCTGGCAGCCCGGCGACTCCCTCGCGGACTGGGCCGCCGACGGCAAAGCGAACGAGGAGGGGGTGCAGGCGGCGGCGCGGGCGGCGGCGCGCGGTCAGCGCACTAAGGTCTCCCGGCCGGGCCGGTCGAAAAAGAACGACACCAGCTCCCAGATCGCCCGCGAAAACGCCGCGGCTCGCCACGTGGCGCTGATCTCCGCGACGGGCGCGGCCGCGGTGGCAAGCACCGTGGTCTACATGCTCGCGGCGGATGCCAAGGGTCACGCGCTCGACCCCTCCGAGCCGGAGCCGTTGGCGCTCGCGTACAGAGCCCAAGCGAACGGCCTCACGTGGGGTTGGATTGGGGGATCGGTTGTCAGCGGAGGCCTGCTCGCCACGCTGGTTCTGACTTGGTGAATCCCCGCGACGATCGCACCGCGCTGGGGTAATAAGGGAATTGACGTATTGCGGATCCCTCCCGGAAACCGCCTCCCCTTCTCCCCGAGGTCGTTCATGTTGCCGTCCCGCTCGATCGTTGCTCCTGGGCTGCTCCTGTTCGTCGCCGCTTGCACGGATGAAGACTTCTCCGAGTCTGCGGTGCGAGGAGGCGTAGGCGAGGAGGCTGCCGAGCGGGTGATCGTGGCGGGGGCCGACGGCGATGGGGACGGGTATGACTCCAGCGTCGATTGCGACGATGGCAACGCCGCCGTGAACCCCGGTGCGGCGGAGGCCGACAACCTCGTGGATGACGATTGTGACGACTACGTAGACGAAGACTTTGTCGCAGTGGGCGACGTGATCTTCAGCGAGCTGAACAAGTACTCCTACACGGGCTCGGCAACGGTGAACTACAACGCCTCGTGGGTGGAGGTGTACAACACGAGCGCTCGCACGATCGATCTCGCCAACTGGACTTTCGCTCGGGGCTACACCACCGGCAATGCGATCCAGCTCGATCCGGCCACGGCTCCGGTCATCGCGGCCGGCGGGTACGCCGTGCTGTGCCAGAAAGAGACCTACGAAGGGGGTGCCGTCGCGTTCCCCCTGACCTGCGACTACGTGTGGGGCGACCCTGCTCAGGCCGCCTCCTACGAAGGCACCTACCACAGCAATGTGTTCTTCCTTCGCCACCACAAAGATGCTGTTTCGCTTTACATCAACGGCGATCGCACCACCGGTACCAACATCGACAAGGTGGCGTACTACCTCGATGCGGTGAACGGCTACTGGCCGCATCAGGTGCGCTTCAGCATGACGCTGGATTCCGCGTACTACAACGTCACCTCCAACGACAACCTCGGTGCATGGTGCAACACCAACGAGAGCGCAGCCGAAGTGGGCGTGGCCAGCAATACCTGGCGGTGGTGGGACCAATCGGCGACGGTCCGCGACGAGTACGGCACGCCCGGTGCGGCCGGCAGCGACTGTCAGAATGACCCCGACCTCGACGGCGATGGCTACACCGGCGCCACCGACTGCGACGAGACCAATAGCGCGGTGAACCCCGGCGCCACCGAAGTCTGCGGCGACGGGATCGACAACGACTGCGACGGCTCGGTAGACAACGGCGGCGGCTACGCAGATGTGGACGGCGACGGGTACGGAGACCCTGCCAGTCCCGGCGGCTGTAGCGGAGGCGGAACCTACGTTTTGGACGACACCGATTGCGACGACATCCTGGCCAGCACGAATCCCGGCGCTGCGGAGGCGGATGACGGCCTCGACCAGGATTGCGACGGCTGGGTAGACGAAGATTTCGTCCTCTCCGGCGATGTGGTCGTGAACGAAGTGAACCGACGCTCGACCGTGGGTGGCGTGGGTGTGCAGAACAACGCGAGCTGGGTGGAGCTGACCAACGTCAGCACCCGCACCATCGACCTCGACCAGTGGGTGTTCGCCCGCGGCACCGCAGCCACGGACAATCAGGTGATGATCGACCCCGCAGCGGGCCTCAGCCTCGCACCAGGCGGGTTCCTCGTGCTCTGCGACAGCAACGACTACGAAGGCTCCGTCGCGACCTACGCGCTCGCGTGCGACTACGTGTGGGGCGATGAGGCCCAGATCTCCACCTACGTGGGCGACTACCACGACAACACCCTCTACATCCGGCGCGACGCCGACACCCTCTCGCTGTACGTGGATGGTGACCGGGTTTCCGGCACCCAGATCGACAGCGTCACTTACGACGCCTCCTGGCCGAACCGTTCGCGGTTCTCGATGGGCCTCGACCCCGACGTTCAGACCGGTACTGGCAACGACACCCTTGGAAACTGGTGCGTGACGAACGGAACAAGTGTGGGTGGCGGCACGGAAAGCGACAGTTGGCGCTGGTACGACACCTCTGCCACCACCCACGATGAGTACGGATCGCCGGGTGCCGACAACTACAACTGCACCGCGGATGCCGACAGCGATGGCTACGGCGCCGACGTAGACTGCAACGACAGCAATGCCGCCATCTACCCAGGAGCGAGCGAGCTCTGCAATGGGGTGGACGACGACTGCGACGGCGTGATCGATGAGGGTCTGGCCGGTTCCACGTGGTACGCCGACGTCGACGGGGACGCCTACGGCGCCGCCGGCAGCACGACGTCCGCCTGCTCCGCGCCGAGCGGCTACGTTTCGGATAGCACCGATTGCAACGACGCCGATGCCACGGTCAACCCCGCTGCTACGGAGGTCTGCGGCGACGGAGTGGACAACGACTGTGTGAACAACAATGTGGTCTGCGAATTCGCGGGCACGCAGGAGATCAAGGCCTCCTACGACTTCCGCGCCTACGGTACGGCCGCGAGCATGGCGGTGGGCACGGCGGTCTGCAATAACGGCGACTACAACGGGGACGGGTACGATGATGTTGTCGTGGGCGAAGCCTTCTACGACGGCACCGGTGTGACCGACAACGGCCGCACCAACCTCTGGTACGGCCCGGTAGACACGTCGGACAGCCTCAGCACGACGTCGTTGCAGATCGTGGGCGATACCACCCGCAACAGCGACCAGTTCGGCGGCACCACCCGGTTTGTGGGCGACGTGAACAACGACGGCAAGGACGATCTGATGAGCGCCGCTTGGCGAGCTCAGACCGACGACCGCGGGATCGCCTACCTCTTCCTCGGGGGCAACGCCAGCACCTCGGTGACGGGGGCCGATGCCTCCTTCACGGTGACGGGGGCCACCAGCTACGTGGGCTTCTCGCTCGACGGCGGCGAGGCCACCGGCGACTTCAACTCCGACATCTTGGTGGCCGCGTATGGGTATTCGAGCGGCGTGGGCCTTGTGGCCTTCTTCGATGGCGCTGGCGTGAGCGGCTCGGAGGACCTTGCTACCACCGCGACCGCCACGATCACCAGCTCCACAGCCGGTGAGAACCTCGGCTACTCCGTGGCCATGGGCGACCTCGACGCGGACGGGATGGCCGACTTCATCGTGGGGGCGCCGTCGGCGTCGAGTACGACAGCCACGGGGAGTGTGTACGTGTTCTTGGCCGGAGGCGGCATGACGGGCGCGAATGCGGCAAGCACCGCCGACTACACGCTCACCGGCTCCTCGGCGGCGGCCCGCCTCGGGCTCAGCGTGGCGTTCCTCGGCGATACCGATGGCAATGGGAGGGGCGACTTCGCGGTGGGGGCAGACAAGGACGATGCGGGGTTGTCGGACGCCGGTTCGGTGTTCGTGATCACCTCCACGCCGGCGTCGTCGACCACGGCGCTGCTCGCGGCCAGTACCGTCATCACGGGCGAGGTGGCCACGGACTACTTCGGTCGCTCGCTCGCGGGCGCTGGTGACGCAAACATCGACACTTACGGCGACCTGCTGGTGGGGGCGACCGCCTGGGACAACGGCGGGCTGAGCGGGGCCGGCGCCGTCTACTTCTTCTACGGTCCTCTCGCCGCGGGCACGGTGTCGGCCTCCTCCTACGACGCGCGGTTCACGGGCGCCAACTCGGCAGACGCTGTGGGCTTCGCCCTCAGCGGTGGCGGCGACGTCAACCTCGACGGGGCGGCCGACTGGATGTCGGGTGCGACCAGCTGGGACGGCTTCGGGTACGCCAACTCCGGTGGAAGCTGGCTCTACCACGGCGCGATTCAGTAGAGGGCGCTTGGGGGGCTGGGTCCCTCAGCGCGGCAGCCTCACGTCTTCGATGTCGCGAATTCCGGTGAGGGCCATGACCAGCCGGTCTACGCCTACCGCGATGCCGGCGCTTCGTGGCAGCCGAGCCGTGGCCTGAAGCACCCCTTCGTCGGTGGGGTGTGGATCGCGGCCCCGTGAGCGGCGCACTTCTGCGCTGTACATGAATCGTTGTCGCAGCTCCTCCGCGTCGCCCAACTCGGAGAAGCCGTTCGCCAGCTCCAACCCGCTCAGGTACAGCTCCACGCGTTCGGCGACCCCCCCGCGGAGCTCGGCCAGCGCGGCGTGTCGTTGAGGGAAGTCGAGCACCCACGTGGGCGTGAGGAGCCGGGGCTCGATCTCGTCGATCCAGCGCCGGTAGAACTCGTCGTCTTCCTCCGGAATCTCTCCTCCGAAGAGGGCCCCCACTGTGGTTCGGGTGAAAGCGGGGACGGAGGCTCCGACGGCGACGGCGGCGCGGATCACGAGCGCCTCTACGATCGTGATGAGATCGAGGTAGTTGGCGTTCTGGAGGTACAGCTCAAGGAGCGTGAACTCGGTGGCGTGGTGCGGCCCCTGCTCCTCGCCCCGAAAGCAGGGCGTGATCGCGTAGATGCGCGGCAGCCCTCCGGCCAGCGCCCTTTTCAGGGAGAACTCGGGCGAGGTGTGCAGAAACCCGTCGTGGGCGCGCAAGGCTTCGAGGTTTTCTTCCAATGCGGGACCATCCACCAGTACCGGTGGATGCAGTTCCAGAAAGCCTTCGGCCCAAAGCCCCTCGTGGAGCGCCCGAACCACGTGAGCGCGTGCGCGCAGCCCGGCTACGTTCATCCGGTCAGAGGCGGGACACGTAGCTGCCGCCGTCGCGGGTATCGACCTTCAGGAGCTCGCCCTCCTTCACGAAGATGGGCACCTGGATTTCGGCGCCACACTCCAGCTTGCACGACTTCGTGATGTTGTTCGACGTGTTCCCCTTCACCGCCGGCTCCGTCCACGCCACCTTGCTCTCGATGAAGTTCGGGAGGGTGACATTGACGGCGCGGCCCTTGTAAAACAGCACGCTGACCTCGAGATTTTCCATGAGGAATTTGGCGTCGTCGCCCAAGACGGCGCCTTGGATCTCCACCTGCTCGAAGGTCTCGGTGTTCATGAAAGTGTAAACGGCTTGCTGCTCGTAGAGGAACTGCATGGGCTGCTCCTCAACGTCGGCTTCCTCCAGGATCTCGCCGGAACGGTAGGTGCGCTCGATTTGCGCGCCGGTGAGCAGGTTCTTCAGCTTGGTGCGGGTGAACGCAGTTCCTTTCCCCGGCTTCACGAACTGGAAGTAGACAATGGTATAGGGGGCGCCTTCGGTCTCGACCTTTAGGCCATTGCGAAAGTCGGAGGTTTGGTACGCCATGGCAACACCGGAGAGGGCGGGCGGGTATCACGGAGGGGCCGTGCTGGGAAGAGCGGAGGCTCTTGCCCGGTTCGGCTGGCTTGCGGAGGTGCGCTGGCGCGACGTCGCGGAGCAGTTCCCCGTCCGGTTGCCGCGCGGCTACCTCGCGGGCGCCAACGTGGCCTCCGACCCTCGACTCCTGACTGCGCTGCCTGCAGACGCCGAGCTGGATTTCCACCCCGGCGACATTCCCGACCCTGTTGGCGAGCAGGCGCGCTCGCCGCTGCCCTGGGTGGTTCAGAAACACCGGGACCGCGTGCTCCTGCTGCTGACGAAGCGATGCCATGTGTACTGCCGCTTCTGCTTTCGTCGCGATCACGAACCCGGAGCAGGGGAGGATCCGTCGGCGGACGAGTGGGCAGCGATGCTCGACTACGCGAAACACTCGGGGGCGGAGGAGGTGATCCTGTCGGGGGGGGACCCTCTCGCGATCCCCGACGCCAGGTTGTTCGCGGCGATGGATGGTCTGCGGCCGGAAATTCCCATCGTCCGGGTGCACACCCGGGCGCCCATCACCTTTCCGTCGCGGATCACGCCCCGGTTGGTAGCCGGGCTTCGGGAGCGCGCACCGGTCTGGCTCTTTGTCCACGTAAACCATCCGTCTGAGTTGACCGTCGAGGTGGACGCCGCACTCGCTCGCCTCGTCGATGCAGGAATCCCCGTACTGAACCAGACCGTGCTTCTGCGAGGGATCAACAACGACGTGGACACGCTGGTGGCGCTGAGTCGCGCCCTCGTCGCCCGCCGCGTGTTTCCCTACTACCTCCACCATCCCGATGCCGTACCTGGCAATGCCCACTTCCGCGTGAGCATCGCGGAGGGTCAGGCGCTGTACACGAGCCTGCGGGGGCGTGTGTCCGGGCTGGCCCTGCCGACGTACGTGATCGACCCGCCGGATGGCAGTGGCAAGCATCCCGTGCCTCTCCTCAGTCCGGGTTAGGCTGCCGCATGGCCTCTCGTTCCGCCACGCGCACCTACGCAACCCTTCGCGCCTTCCTCGAAGATTGGCACGGGATGCTGCGCTTAGGCGCCCTCACCCTTCCCCCAGGCGCGGTCGATGGCGAAGCCGCAGACGAGATGCGGGTAGACTTAGTGATCCCCTTGGCGGGGCGGGTGGGCCCCCTCGTTTGCCAGCGGATTCAGCGGCTCCCCGACGGCACCACCGCGTTGCGGGTGACCGAATGGCCGCCCAGCGTGCTCGCATCGATCGAGCAGGTGCTGGCTGCGGTGGACGACCTCCGCGACTGGATGGTCAGCACCGGGCGCACGGCAGTGCCGGGGAGCTCGCCGCCGGGGGCAGAGGCTGTCGCGGAGATTGAGGCGCTACGGGGCAAGGTGAAGGAGTTGGAGTCGCGACCGGCGCGCGTGGTCCACGTGGCCGCGCCGGCGGGGGCGGCAGGCGGCAACGAAGGCGGCTCCCGCATCGTGGTCGACGAAGAGGGCAATCGGGTGGTGGAGCGCGGCTTCATCATCCCCGAAGTTGCGGACACCGCTCCTGCGCTCAGCGGCGAGCTCGGCGATCGCTCCATGAGGGACGCTCTCATGGAGCTCGCCCTCGCGCGCGCAACCGGGCTCCTCACCATTCGTTTCGCGGATGGTCGTTTGCGCTGGGGATTGTGGCAGAAGGGCGGCCCCGTGGGCTGGCGTGCAGAGCCCATCGTAGAGGATGAGGTGTTCGGCATCCTGCTGTTTCGGGCGAGCCAGATCACGCGCGACCAGCTCGACCAGTCGCTCACCTTGATGGAGGAGAACGGGATCCGTCAGGGCGAGGCGCTGATCGAACTGGGTGTCTTGCAGTTTGCCCAGGTCGTGATGCTGCTTCAAAAGCAAAGCGAGTTCGTCTTTCAGCGAGCGATTCGTGCACATGATGGCGCGTGGACGTTTCATTTGCTCGAGGAGCTGCCCGAACGGTTCGTCACCCCGCCGCTCCGCGTCGCCTCCCTGCTCTTCCGCGCGCTCCGCTCACACGTGAAGGATATGCCCGCCGAACAGCTCGCAAATACACTGCGGCCCTGGCTCGACCAGTACGTGTATTTCACGGACGGCGCCCAGCGCATGCTGGACGAGATGAAGACGAACGCCGAGGAGAGCGGCTTCTTCAAGATTCTCGGCGCCACAAGCTACCGTCTCCGCGAACTCTTCTCAGTCTCGAATCTGGCGCGCTCCGCTACGGCCGGCATGATCTGGACGCTCGCGGAGTTGAATTTGGTCGAGTTTCGGGACACGGAAGCCGGCTCACGCAGTGCGGAGCGTGTGGCTCGAGTTCTCGCCGACCGGTTGGGCGCCGTGGTCAAGGGCACGTTGTTTGAGGCTCTGGACCTTCACTGGATCTGTGATGCCGGAGAAGTCGAAGCAGCCTTTCGTAAGCTGGGGAATGAGTTCAGCCCCGACAACACGCCGCGCTGGGGCGAAGAGCACCGGGCCACCCTGCAGGCCATTCATGCCGGGATGTCGAAGAGCTACGAGTGCCTGAAGGTGGATGCGCGACGCCGAGAGTACCGCGCAGAGGTGATGGAGAAGATTACGATCGAGCACAGCGCTGAGCTGCTCGCAAAGAAGGGGGAGATGGCGTTCATGAAGGAGAATGGCCGCGAGGCGCGGGAGTGCTTCTCCAAGGCGGTCGAGCTCATGCCCAAGATTCCGCAGTACCAAGTGGGGCTCACGCAGGCTCGCCAGATGAGCTGAGCGGCTTGGCATCGAGGTAGCGCCCGAGGGCCACGTTCGTTTCTTCTAGGTTCGGGCGAATCATCCTCACGATGAACGCTTCGATTTGGGGGCGGAGCGTGCCCGCGAGGAGGCGTGGCACACCCGGGATGTCGCGGAGGTCGATCTGCAGGTCGCCTCGGAGCTCAACCCGAGTGTTCGCCCCTTCGGCGCGAATGTGGTTGGTACCGCTGCATTTGAACTTTTCGTTGAAGACCCGCAAGCCGATCCGCCATTCACAGAAGCTGTCCGCCTCATGCCAGGTGGCGAAGTCGTCCCAGACCAGGATGTCCGGATTCACGACGGAGCGAAACACCTTGGGGATTTCGCCCTTGCCCGTCCAGACATTGTGGAGCTTCAGCCAGCCGGCGCCTTCCTCGCGCCGCTCGATGACGACCTGCCTGACATTTGGCATGTAAGCGGCGATTTTCGGAAGTTCGTCGCGGTAGGCGCGGAACACGCGCTCGCGGGGGTGGCGGATGGTGGAGGTGGCGTGGATTTCCATCGCCACCGCCTAACCGCAAGGGTTAGCGGCGCGCGTGCCCTCCCGACGCAGTGAACGCCGCGCCCGAGCCACTGCCCCGGAGTGGGCGGAGGCCACGCAGCTCCGGCAATCGCTGACCGCCCGGGCCGGCCAGGCGTTGCGCGAGGGCGACGACGCTGCGGCCAAGGTGCTGGAGTCTGCCCTGCGCACGCGGGAGCGGGTGGAGCGGACGACGCATGGCTTTCACGCCTATCCAGCAGCGTTGCATCCCGACGGCGCCGCGGCGCTGCTCACGCTGGGGAGCGGCCCCGTGCTCGACCCCTTCTGTGGCGGCGGGACCGTGCTCGTCGAGGCGTTGTTGGCCGGACGGTCAGGCCTCGGCTGCGACATCAACCCGGTGGCGGCGCTTGTGGCCCGCGCCAGAACCACGCGTACCACCGAAGCCGAACGCACCGCCCTTCGAGGCCTCGCGCGCCGAGCGGCCGACGTGGCGCGGAGGGCCGGCCTGAACAACGCCGACTCCGGCGGGCGCAACACCTCCATGCTCCAGGCGCCCGTCGCCGATGTCCTGTGGGATTGGTACGACCCTTGGGTGGTCTGCGAGCTCGACGCCTTGCGGCACGCGGTGGGGAACGACCCTCTCGGTCGCGCCGTGTTTTCCTCCATTCTCGTGAAGGTGAGCCGTCGGGAGAGCGAAACGGCCAACCATCGTACGGAGGAGGCTCGTCCTCCTTCCACGACGGCCACGCTGTTCCACAAGCGCGCGCGCGAGTTCGCCCGGCAGCTCGAGGAGCTGGCCGCAGCGATCGGCGAGGGCCCGGAACCCCGCGCACGCGTGCATCGGGAAGACGCACGGGAGCTACGGGAGCGCGGTGAGTTCGGGATGGTGGTCACGTCACCGCCCTATCCGGGGGTGTACGACTACCTTCCGTTACAGCAGCTTCGTATCGCGTGGCTCGGTCTGGAGCCCGGTGAGTCCCTGCGCGATGAGATTGGCAGTCGGCGGTCGTTCAAGTCTGACCGGACCGAGGCGGTCGCTGCCTGGAAACGCGACACGGCGCGGTGGGTTCGAGCAGCCTGTCGAGCGCTCGTGCCCGGGGGGCGCTTGGCGGTGGTGATCGGGGACGGTCTGGTGGCGGGCCGCCCGGTCGATGCCCTCGGTCCCCTCGGCGAGGCCGCGCGTGCCGAAGGGATGGAGCGGGTGGCCCGCACCACGGTGGAGCGGTGGGACGAAGGCGTGGAACGGATGCGCCCGGAGCACGCGGTCCTTTACGAGAGGGGGAGCAAGTGAGCGAGCAGGGCCCGCGCGGCTGGAAGGACGGCGAAACCTCGCTCGCCACCATCCGGTCGGCACTCCGGGCGTTCAACGACGCCCGGGATTGGGGGCAGTTTCACTCCCCCCGAAATCTTGCGATGGCCGTGTCGGTGGAGGCCGGGGAGCTGCTCGAGCTCTACCTGTGGAGTGCCGACGATGGCCCCCAGCCGGCGGTGGAGGCGCGTAATGCTCGCGTGGCCGAGGAAGCTGCCGACGTACTGCTCACGTTGCTGAACCTCTGTGAGCGAGCTGGGATCGACCTCGCCGCTGCAGCCGATGCGAAACTTGCCCGCAACGCGGAGCGATACCCGGTGGAGCGCGCGCGGGGTCGGCTGGAGAAGGCCGGAGAATTGGGGTAAAATCTCGGGATGCAGGGGAACAAGCGAGAGACCCAGCGCGAGGACACTCGCCGGCGGCTCATCGCTGCCGCGCTTGATGTCTTTCGCCGTGACGGTGTCGAGGCCGCGCGGATCGAGGACATCGTGGCGCAGGTGGGTGTGACCCGTGGGAGCTTCTACTTCCATTTTCCAACCAAGGACGATGTTCTCGCAGTCGTCTACGCCGAGGCCAACGCTCGGCTCGTGGCGCTCATCGCTGCCGCTCCGCCGGACATTCAGATCCGCGATCTGCTGCGGCTAATCGTGGGCGACATTGGAGAGGTGTGGCACCGCGATCCGCGCCTGTTCTCTCAGGTTGGGCTGCATGCGCTTCGGCAGGTGGCCCATACCGACCCGGCAGCCCCGCGCGATCCGGTGCGCGAGGCACTCGCGGGGCGCTTTGCGAATGCGCTTGATCGCGGAGAGCTCACCGAAGGACTGCCGCCGGAGTTGTTAGCCGATATCTTCCTGCTCAACGCCTTCACGGGCATGCTGGCGTGGAGCGCCAACCCGGGGCTCCCCCTCGGGCCCGTCCTCCAGGGCGTCGTCCACCTCTTCGTCGTGGGGGCGGCGCGTCCCACTTGAGTGTTATGACGGGTGGATGATCCGCTGGGCTGCCCGCACCGACGTCGGGAAGAGACGCGAACACAACGAGGACAACCTCCTCTCCCTCCCGGAGCAGGGCCTCTTCTTGGTGGCCGACGGCGTTGGAGGGCGCGCGGCCGGCGAGGTGGCGAGCGCAATGTGTGTACAGGCCTTTGTGGATGAGGCAGCGTCGCTCAAGGGGGTGTTGCAGGAGTACGAGACGCAGCGGAGCGCCGATGCCCGCAACGCCGTGCTGACGGAGCTCGACCGCATCTGTCAGGTCGCCACGCGTCGCATCTACGAGACGGCCGAATCGGAGGACCGGAAAGGCATGACCACCACGCTGGTCGCGGTGGCGGTCGGTGGCGACGCTGCCTTCCTCGTGCATGTGGGGGACTCGCGCGCGTACCTCTTGCGCGAGGGCGAGGTTCGTCAGCTCACCGAGGATCACTCGATGGTGAACGAACTGGTCCGTAGCGGGAAGATGACGTGGCCGGAGGCGAGGGCCTCCCGACACCGACACGTGATCACCCGAGCGATTGGGCTTTATCCGACCGTGCAGCCCTCCCAAGGCTCCTTCGATCTGCTGCCGGGCGACCGGCTAATCCTGTGCAGCGACGGTCTCTCCGACGTTGTCGCTCCCGAGAGGATGCTGCAACTAGTGGCGGGCAACGAGCCGGCGAAGGCGGTTGATGAGCTGATCCAGGCGGCGCTCGACCGGGGGGGGCCCGATAACGTGACCGTCCAGCTCATCGATCCCGCCGGCAGTCCGCGTACCGATCAGGCTGTCGTACGCGCACGAACGCTGGAACACCTGTTCCTGTTCGAGGACATGCCCTACTCTGCTCGTCTGCAGGTGGCGCGCATCATGGACGAACATTGGTTCTCACCCGGCGACGTTCTGGTGACCGAAGGTGAGGTAGGCGACAGCATGTTCATCGTCACGGAAGGGGAGGTGAGGGTGTCGGTCGCGGGCTTGCCGCTCGCGGTGCTGAGCCAGGACGAACACTTCGGTGAGCTGACCCTCGCCGACCGTTTGCCCCGCTCCGCAACGGTTTCGGCGGTCACCTACGGGAGTGCTGTGAGTGTCTCTGCAGATGCCTTGCGGGAGTTCTGCATGATGGAGCCCAGTCTGGGAAACCAGCTCCTCTGGAAGCTCCTGCAGGTGCTTGGCCAGCGCCTGCGCGCCGCCAACGCCCGCGTGGTGAGTGAAGAAGTGGCCGTGGCCCCCTTGGAGGACGACGAGGCTTGAGCCGCGAGCTTTTCGTAGTGCCCGCGCCAGAACTCGAGCGGGAGCTGGGCGTTGCCCGGTGGGGTCATTTTGGCAGGCCGGTGATCCTCTTTCCCACGGGCGGGGCTGACTACCTCGATGTGGAGCGCTTTCTCATGGTGCGCGCCCTACAGCCGCTGATCGACGCGGGACGGATCAAGGTGTACGCGGTCGACAGCGTGTGCCGCCTCGGCTGGCTCTCCGACGTGGAGCCAGAGTCGAAGGTGCGTTTACAGGCAGCGTATGACCGCTGGCTTCGCAGCGAACTCTTCCCGTTCATCCAAGCGGACTGCGGCGGAAGTGACCAGCGCTTCGTGGTGGCCGGGGCATCTCTGGGCGCCTTCCAGGCCTGGGCGGCCGCGGCACGGCACCCTGATCGCATCGAACTCTGTGTCGGCATGTCCGGCACCTACAGGATGGACCGGCGGCTGGACGGCTATTGGGACGAGGACTGGTATTTTCACGACCCCTGCCAGTTCCTCGCGAACCTCGGCGAAGGCGCACTCTTGGAGCAGCTTCGTACCGTGCGTTTCGTTCTGGGCATCGGTGAGCGCTGGGAAAATCCAGCTTACACCGAAGCGGCGGTCGCCGTACTCACGTCGCGCGGCATCCCCACGACGGTGCTGCGCTGGCGTGACCCGGCGGGCCACGATTGGCCCACTTGGCGCACGATGCTACCCGCCACCCTCAACTACTTGGTGTAGCCTGCGCACCGATCGTGTCGGCTCCGTCTTGCATCTGACCTTCGATCGGCCGGATCGGCAGAACGTGCTTGACCTCGACACCATGGCGACCCTCCGGTGCTGCATGGCCGACGTGGCGTGCGACACCACTCTTCGATTGGTGCGCCTCGACGCGGAGGGCCCGACGTGGTGTGCGGGCGCGGACCTTCGGGCGGTAGCGGCAGCACCCGCGGGGCTCGCCGGTGTGCTGGCCAGCTATGCCGAGCTGCTCGCCGACCTGTCGGAGTGCCCGATTCCCGTCATCGCCGTCGTCGACGGTCACGTGCGCGGTGGGGGTGTCGGACTGCTCTGTACAGCGGACCTCGTGGTAATGGGCCCGCGCGCCAGCGTCACGCTCCCGGAGGTGAGGGTGGGACTGTGGCCGATGATGGTGGGAGCGCTTCTCGGGCGCGTGATGTCGCCCCGAACTGCGATGGCGCTCGCCCTAACGGCGGAGCGCCTCGACGCGGCAGGCTGCCTCCGGGTTGCACTGGCTACCCACGTGGGCGACGAACCAAGGGCGATCGCGGACGAGTTGACCGCCACGCTCCTCCAAGGGGCGCCGAGCGCAGTGCGGGCGGGGCGTGGTGCCTGGAGGGCCCACGCGGGGTTGGAGGCGTTGCCGCTGAGGGAGCGCCTGCACGCGCTGGCCCGCGAACTGGCGGCCCTCGCGGAGGGGGCGGAGGCCGAGGAGGGCCTCCGTTCCTTCTTCGAGAAGCGCCCGCCAGCGTGGTAGGCGGAGAGATGCGTACCGAGAGTCCCGAACGCGCCGCGATGATCACCTGCGCTCTCAGCGGCGTAGTTGCGAATCGAGCCCAGTGCGCTGCGATACCGTACACTCCCGAGGAATACGCCTCGGAGGCCCGTCGGGCCTACGAAGCCGGCGCGGCCGCCGTCCACATCCACGCGCGCACCCCGACCGGCGAACCTAGTTTCGAGATCGAGGACTACCGGAACATCCGTGATGCGATCGTGGCGGAGTGTCCTGTGATCATCAACTTCAGCACCGGCGCGGTGGGTGTGAGCGTGGAGAAGCGAGTCGCCTACCTTGAGGCGGTGCAGCCCGCCGTGGCGGCGCTCAACATGGGCTCGATGAACTACGCCAAGTTCTCGGAGTCTCGTCGTGACTTCGTGTTCGACTTCGTCTTTGCGAACCCGGTCTCCGAGATTCGCGCGCTGCTGCTGGCGATGAATACCCTCAAGATTCGGCCAGAGTGCGAGTGTTTCGACCTCGGACACGTGGGCATGCTCTCGCCACTCATCGCGATGGGTCTGCTCGCCGAGCCGGTCCAGGTCTCGCTGATCCTCGGTGTGCTCGGTGGAATCCCCGGCACGGTGTCGAACCTGACGCACATGGTCGACCAACTGCCGCCGGGCAGCGACTGGGAGATCATTGCGCTCTCGCTCGACCAGTGGCGCCTGCTTGCGGCCGGTGCGGCGCTCGGGGGCAACGTACGCGTTGGCCTCGAAGACAACTTTTACCTTTCGCCCGGTGACATGGCGCGCTCCAACGGCGACCTTGTGGCGAAGGCTGCCCGAATGTTGCGGGACATTGGCCGTCCGGTCGCCACGGTCGGGGAGTGTCGCGCGCGGCTCGCGCTCGTCCATGCCTGAAGGTGGGATGCCGAGCGCGGCGGCTCAATCCTCGTCGGTGCTTAGGCCGCTGTCGTCTGCTGCGGGGCGCAAGGGTGCGACAACCACGCTGTCCTCGGGGTCGCCATCACAATCTTGGTTGATCGGCAACTCATCGCCAGCCTGATCTGGCCACCGGTGAAACAGGTCCCCGGTCGCGCTTGAGGCGGCGTCGGCGTAGCGAGCGGCGTCCACCCGAGCGGGGTCGTCGGCCCTGAGGTTGAACCGTGTCCACGTTCCGGCAATGAGCCGCTCGTGGGGGTACCACGAAGACTTGTACCGGAGAGCCTGCGCGTCGGAGGCCCACAGCCCCAAGTAGTACCAACGGATGCCGGCCGCGGCACAGAACTGCAGCTCGCGCAGCACGCTGAACACACCGAGGCTTCGTTTGGCCACCCCGGGGTCGAAGTAGTGGTAGGCCGAGTTTACGGAGTTGGCGCCGAGGTCGAGGATGCTGACGCCTACCAAGCGGCTGCCCTCAAGGTAGCGCACCTCAATCGTGGACGCACAGCTCTCCACCAGCCAGTCGTGGTAGCCGACAGGGTCGCGCCGGGAGTGTTCGGTGAGGAGGCCCCGCCCCCGCCGGTGGCGATTCCAGAGGGCCACCCGCCTTCGCGTGAGCACAGGCGGGCCGAGCTCCACTCGGAGATCGGCGTTGCGGCTCAGCACCCGCCGGTGCGTTCGCGAAGGCCGGAAGCTCGCGACATCAATACGAACGGGCTCGCACGCGCGGCAGAACGGGCACTCGGTGCGGAACACGGTCTGCCCCACTCGCTGATCTCCTTCTTGGAGGAGCACGTCGAGCCCACCGGGAGTGAGGCGGGCGAGCGGCGCCCGAGCGGGGCATCGAGCTACCTGCCCGGCGCGGTACACACAGGCCTCGAAGCGGTCTTGCACGACGCGCGTTGCGGGGGCGGTGCCGTCCTGCTCCGAGCGCTTCAAGGCGAGCCTAGAGGTGAGTGGAAACCGCGGTGCCGGTGGAGGAACAGGTCGTCATGTCCATCGTGAGGTCGCCCGTGGCGCTGAGTCCGTCGGTGGCGGCGGTGCCATCGAAGGTTGCCGTTACGGTCATTCCGGAGGAGGTGAAGGTTCCGTCGCAGGTAAAGGCGTCGGAGCCGCCCCCGACGCAGTCGAAGGTACGGCTGCTGCCGAAATCGACATCCATCGTGAAGGCCCCGGTGGCTGCGTCCGTGCACAGGACCTCACCGGAGTAGGTGTCGCTCGTGCCGGTCGAGGAAATACCGCAACCGTCGCTCACCCACGTGACGACCAAGTCGTAGCTGCCGTCGGACAGGACGCAGGTGAGCGCCGCGCCGGCGTCGGCGGTATCTGCTGCGGTATCTGCTGCGGTATCTGCGGCGGTGTCTGCGGCGGTGTCTGCGGCGGTATCGGCGGCGGTATCGGCGGCGGTGTCTGCGGCGGTGTCTGCGGCGGTGTCTGCGGCGGTGTCTGCGGCGGTGTCTGCGGCGGTGTCTGCGGCGGTGTCTGCGGCGGTATCTGCTGCGGTATCTGCGGCGGTGTCTGCGGCGGTGTCTGCGGCGGTGT
>CANKOI010000050.1 GCA_947484175.1 Deltaproteobacteria bacterium | reverse complement strand
TGGCCCTGGCGGAGTTTCAGGCGCTCGCCCGGGCGCCTGCCCTCTTCCCGGTAGGCGGCCTGCCGTTCCTGCTGCACATCTCCAGCCAGACCCCTTGGGATCAGCTTCCGCTCTCCCTGCGCTTCGAACGGCTCGACAGCGTGGAAGCCGTAGACGGCCTCATCGGCGACTGGTACCACGCCGGCTTCGAAGGAGCGTTCGGCACCCGCGACGCCCAGCGCTTCCACTACGTGAGCGACCCGGAGGTGAAACGCGAGGGGTACGGCGTCACCTACACCGTAGACCTCGGCCGTTCGCGGGTGGACGGGCTCGACGACCTCCTGCGTCGGCTGGTCGGTTTCCACGCCAGCCACCCGCTGCGCGCGCTGATCGTGGGCCGCGGATACCTCCCGTAGGCGCCGCGCGTTAGCTCGCGCCCCTTCGAGGTTTCCATGGCGCTCCAAGCCGGCATCGTCGGGCTCCCCAACGTAGGAAAGAGCACGCTCTTCAACGCGCTCACGGCCGCTGGGGCCACCGCGGCCAACTTCCCGTTTTGCACCATCGACCCCAACGTGGGCGTGGTGCCCGTGCCCGACCCGCGCCTCGAACAGCTCCACGCGATCATCAAGACCAACGTGATCATCCCGGCCTCGGTGGAAGTCCTCGACATCGCCGGGCTGGTGCGAGGGGCCTCGCAGGGGGCGGGCCTCGGCAACAAGTTCCTCGGCCACATTCGCGGGGTGGACGCCGTCCTGCACGTGGTGCGCTGCTTTGACGACATCGACGTCGTGCATGTCGACGGCGGGCCCGACCCCGTGCGCGACATCGAGACGATCGACACCGAGCTGGCCTTGGCCGACCTCGACAGCCTCACCCGGCGCACCGACCGGTTCCGCAAGGCGGCCAAGACGGGGGACAAAGAAGCCACGTTCCACTTGGGTGTGAGCGAGCGTCTCGAAAAACTCCTCAACACTGGCAAGGGCGCCCGCAATGGCAGCTGGACGGAAGACGAGTGGGTGAGCGTCCGCGACGCCCAACTCATCACCGCCAAACCCGTGCTGTACGTGTGCAACGTAGACGAGAGCGGGCTCGCGGGCGAAAATGCCTACGTTGCGACCGTGCGCGCGCACGCCCGAGCGGAAGGCGCGCAAGTTGTGGTGCTGTGCGCCAAAATCGAAGCGGAAATCCAAGAGCTACCCCTTGAAGACCGAGGCGCCTTCCTCGCAGACATGGGCCTGCCCGAGCCCGGACTCGCCAAGCTCGCCCGCGGCGTCTACGCGCTCCTTGGCCTACAAACCTACTTCACGGCGGGGGTGAAAGAAATCCGCGCGTGGACCATCCCCGTGGGCGCCCGCGCCCCCCAAGCCGCCGGCGTCATTCACACCGACTTCGAGCGCGGATTCATCCGGGCCGAGGTGTACGCCGTTGCCGATCTCGTGGCGTTGGGCAGCGAAGCGGCGCTCAAGGCGGCGGGGAAGATGCAGGTGGAAGGCAAAGAGTATGTGGTGAAGGACGGGGATGTGATGCATTTTCGGTTCAACGTGTAGAAATCAATGCATCACGGCGAAGAACTGCCATAGCAGGCCAAGAACCGCTCCGGGAACCCCACGTTTGCCCCACAAACGAGTGGCTCAGTGGACGACACGCGCTGTTATGGGTACAATCCGACCCAGATGAGCGCATCGCGTACAACCGTCGCTGCCTTTACCGCAACGCAGCCGGTGTTCCGGGTGGAAGACTTCGTCGCGGCGCACGCGGGAGCGGGTGACCGAAGCCCGGCGACAAGTCTCACGTTGCTCAAGCGCGGCGTGGCGAGCGGGCGCTACCTCCACCTGAGGCGGGGCCTCTACGCGGTTGTCCAGCCGGGGGTTTTGCCGGAGACAACTGCGGTAGATCCGTTACTCTTGGCCTGCGCTCACACGCCCGATGCCGTCGTCGCTTTCCACGCCGCGCTGGAGTTCCACGGGCGCGCGCACTCGACGTGGAGCCGCGTGCACGTATGGACGCGCCACAGGAGCAAGCCCTGGACGTGGCGGGGCGTGGAGGTGGTGCCGGTGCTCGCCGCGGGGGGCGTAGAGGCGGTCTTGCCCGGGAGCGTGACTCGCCCGCACGCCGGCGGCATCGTTCGAGTCACGACCGTGGAGCGCACGCTCGTCGATGTGCTCGACCAGCCGGACAAGGGCGGCGGGTGGGAGGAGATACTGCGGAGCCTGGGGATGATCGAGTTCGTGGACGTCGACGCGGTCGTGGCGGACGCCATCTCGAGGGGGCGTGCGCTCACGGCTGCGCGAGTGGGATGGGCGCTCGGGCTCCAGAAGGCGGAGTGGCACGTCGAGGGCGGACATCTGGAGTCGCTGCGGCAGTTGCGTCCCCTCTCTCCGACCTACCTCGACTCGTCGCGCGTGCCTGGGCGCCTCGACGGGGCGTGGAACCTGATCATCCCCGAGGCGTTGCCCGGCCTGCTCGCCGAGGTGCCGTGATGCGCACACTGGGCCAACTCCAACGCGCGGCGAGCGAGACGGGGTTTCCCGCCGACGGCCTCGAGAAGGTACTGAACCTCCTGCGCCTTCTCGACGGGTTTCGAACTCACCCGTACCTGAAGACGCGGCTCGCGTTGAAGGGCGGAACCGCGTTGAACCTCTTCGAGTTCGACGTGCCCCGCTTGTCCGTCGACATCGACCTCAACTACGTGGGCGCCGCGGACCGGGAGACGATGCTCGCCGAGCGCCCGGAGGTCGAACGCGCGATCGAGGCGGTGTGTGCCCGGCAGGACCTGAGGGTGAAACGGGTGCCCGCCGAGCACGCGGGAGGCAAGTGGAGACTGGGCTACGACCGCACCGCTGGGGGTACAGGGACACTCGAGCTGGACCTGAACTTTGTCCTCCGCGTGCCGCTCTGGCCGGTCGCGCTTCGGGACTCCCGGACGCTGGCCGGCGAGACGGCCCGGGCGGTCCCGGTGCTGGACGTCCACGAGTTGGTTGGCGGGAAGCTGGCGGCGCTATTCGGGCGGACTGCCGCTCGCGATGTTTTCGATGCCTACGGGCTCCTCGGTCGCGCCGACCTCGACCCCGCGCGCCTCCGGCTCGCGTTCGTCGCCTACGGCGCGATGAACCGGCGGGACTGGCGTACGGTGTCCATCGAGGAGCTTCGCCTTGACCCCAAGGGAGCCGAACGGATGCTTCTGCCGCTGCTACGGGCGGGAGTCGCACCGCCTCGGAGCGAGGTCGCCGCATGGACGGAGGCGCTGGTGGAGCGGACGCGGGAGCGACTGGCCGCCGTTCTCCCGCTGCGGGACCACGAGCGTACGTTCTTGGACGCCCTCCTTGACCTGGGCGAGGTCCGACCGGAGCTGTTGACCGACGATCTTCCGCTGCAGGCGCGACTTCGAGAGCATCCGGCGCTCCACTGGAAGGCGCAGAACGTGCGAGCGCATCGGGGGACACGATGACCGACTTCACGGCCTTGCTCGACTATCTCCACCGTGTCCCCGCGATCGACCCACGCCTCGGGCACGGCGCCGAGGGAGGTCGATGGTGGGTCAAGCTGGTCATCGACGTCCGGAGGAGTTCCTCTCCTGGGTGATCGAGTCGCAGTCTCCTGACTTCACACCCGCGGCCTGTGCTCAGTGGTTGGAGGCGAGACTTCCTACGCCCGTAGGGGACCTGGCGGGCTGGGAGCTGGAGTAGTCCCTCGCGGCCACCCCACATCTACCCCACACACCCGCGGAGATGGTCGGAACTACGGTCCACTAGGCGGCACTATGGCTCCCTACGCGACGCGCGATAGGATGACGATAGATACGGCTCTTCCATGGAATCACGTCAAGAGCGCCCGACTTTCGGTTCAACGTGTAGCGATCGATGCAACCCAAGGAAGAAAGGGCATAGCGGGCGATAGTTTGCTCGCGGCGCCCCACGGTTACTCCACATAGGGGGCGCTCGTAAGTCGGGGTAGACCTGACGGCCTGGTGGCACTTACGAGCGCGGGACCGCCGCTGCGCTGAGCCGTCGCTCCCGCCCACCGCGCTAAAGGGCCCCGGTGACCGACCCCGGCTCCGCCTCCACCGCCGCGCCCCCCGCGCCGCCCGATTCTCGGGCTCGCTGGTGGGTGTACCCCGCCCTGTCGGTGGCACTCTTGTGGCCCGCGGCGCTGTCGCCGGTCGCCGCGGTGCCGGGCGCCGCCCGCACCGATCTCGCCGATTCGTTGTGGACCCTGTGGTTCACGGCCCGGCAACTGGCCGCGGGAAACCTGCCCAGCTCGGTGGCGGGGGTGCTCAACCATCCCGACGGCGGCACGTTCTGGCCAGCGGATCCGCTGAACACCCTGCTCGCCGCACCGCTCACCCTCACCTTCGGCGCGGCCGCAACCTGGACGCTCCTGGCCCACCTCCACCTGAGCTTCGCGGGGCTCGCAGCGCACGCGCTCGCGCGGGAGTGGCGAAGCAACGGGTGGGTGGCGGGCGTGCTCTACGCGATCGCGCCGATCACGCTGGCGCACGTGCACAACGGCGCGAGCGAGGCGCTCGGGGGTACGGGCTGGCTCGCGCTCGCTGCGCTCGCGGCCACCCGCCTGGCGCGCAACCCCTCTCGCTGGCGGGCGGCGGGCGCGGCGGCTGCGCTCGCCGCCGCCGCCCTCTCGCACGTGTACACCGGCGCCCTCGCCTTTCTCTTCCTTGCAGCGCTGATCGCTGCCGCAGGAACGTTGCGTGCAGCGGGCGCGCTAGTGGGCGCCGGGGCGGCCGGTCTCCTGATCGCGCTCGTCCCGCTGCTCCATGCCCTCTCGCTCTCCACGGCTCCCGACAACGTCGTCGGCATCAAGTCCGACAAGGAGGTGGCCACGATTCGCCGCACGATCGGCGCGGCCGACCCCGAAGGCTTTTGGCGTCCCGGCGATTTCCGCTCCCCCGATTTCCACCAGCTTTCGCGCTACGGGGAAGCCCTGGTGCACTGCACCTACCTCGGCTGGGTGCCGCTCCTCGCCGCCGCGTGCAGCCTCCGCCGCCGCCGGGGCGCCGCTGCCCTCTGGCTCGCGGGGCTCGCCGCGCTCGCCCTGTCGATGGGGCCTGTGCTGGTGCAGAACGGCGGGCCCGTGATCCTCGACGGGCGGCGCGCCGTCCCCTTGCCCTACTTGCTGGTGGAGCGCGTGCCCGGCTTCTCGTCGCTCTCGCTCCTGTGGCGCCTCGCCCAGCTCACGGCGCTGTGCCTCGCTGTGCTCGCCGCGCGCGCAGTCGGGCGCTCCCGGCTCGCTGGGCTCGTGGTCGTGCTCGCCAGCCTCGCCGAAGTGAAGCTCGCCAGCCCGGCGCGCTCCCTGCCCGGCCACTTCGACGCCACGGTGCGGCCCGAGCTGCGCGTACTCGCCGCCGAGCCGCCGGGGGCCGTCATGAACTTCCCGGTCGTGGGCGGGCGCGCGTACCTCTACGAGCAGACGGTGCACGAGAAGCCTGTCACGGGCTCGCTGAACTTCCCCAACAACAACACGTCGCGCGAGGTGTGGAAGGTGGCGATGGAGTCGGCCGGCGAGCCCTCCGCCACGTTCGCCGAGCGCCTTGTGAGCGCCGCTCGGGCCGCCGACGTTCGGTACCTCGTGGTGCATGTCGACGCCCGCGCCTACGACGACGACCTCCACACCGATGCTGTGCGTGCGATCAAGGAAGCCTTCACGCCGATCGCGGCGTCGGCGTCGATCCGCGTCTACCGGTTCTGGTAGGCTCGTGGGCGAGGTGACGGTGAGCGACGTGGAGGTAGAGGGGCTGGGCCCGTGGGCGGAGCGGGCGTTCCTCGACGGCACGTTGGGCGATGCCGTTTCCGCCGCGTCGGGCGTGGTCCTCGACTCCTTCGTGATCTGCTCGCCGAAGGCCGCCGCTGCCGCTGTCGCCGCCGCAAAAGCAGGCGGGCACGATGTCGTAGCCACCCCCGATGGCAGCGTGAGCACGGCGGGCGCGACCGTTTTCGCGGCCCATGGCGGGGGCGTGGTGACTCCGGAGCGGATCGCGGCGGCGGAGCGGGCCTCCTTCAACGCCCAGGAGCGCGAGTTCGCGTGGCCGGGCGGGCCGTTCCGGGTGGCCGACGCGTGGGTGTTTCGGGTTGAACACTGGTCCGACCTGCTCTGGGCCAACCTCAAGGCCTTAGGGCCGTGGTTGTGGGCGGAGCTGGCCACTCCCGGTCGGCTCACGTGGGCCGCGCTCCGAGTCGGTTCGTTTCGGCCGGAGCTGCTGGCGGCGCCTCTGGCACGCGTGCACTCGAGCGCGTTCGTGCACCCCCGCGCGACCGTGGAGTTCTCCGTGTTGGGGCCGGGCGCCCGGGTGGGCGCTGGTGCTGTGGTGCGGGGCTGTGTGCTCGGGGAGGGCGCGGTGGTGGAGGAGCTGGCGCTGGTCGAGGGGTGCGTGCTGGGGCCAGGGGCGCGTGTGCAGCGGCAGGCGATGGCGAAGTACAGCGTGATCGAACGTGGCGCCGCCCATGCGGGCGTGGTGCAGCTCGGGGTGATCGGCGCCGAGGCCGAGGTTCGGCAGGGAGCGGTGCTGTTCGACCAGAGCCTCGGCGACCCCGTGCGGGTGCGGCGCCGCGGTGTCTTGGAGCCCGCTCCGCGGGGAATGATCGGAGTCTGTGTGGGGCCGCGCACCCTGCTCGGTCAGGGTGTGCGCGTGGCCGCGGGTCGCTGCCTGCCTCCCGATCTCACGATCCTCCCCGACTCGGGCGGCATCGTGGCGAATGTGGACGTGCCGGCTGGCGCGAGCGTGGTTCGCGTGGCGGGCGGGCACTTGGAGCCGCTGTCGTGAGGTGGGGCGACCCGCTGCTCTCCGAAGTGCTGCTGGGCGGCTTCCTCCTCTTGCTCACGATGTTGTGGACCGGGCTCCTCGCGGGTGCGGGCGTCTGGCACCAGAGGTTCGCGCTCCCGACGGCCGAGCCACGGACCCTCCCCCGACTGAGCATCTGCATCCCCGCGAGAAACGAAGCGCACCAAATCGCCGCCTGTGTGCGCGCCGCCCTCTCCACCGACCATCCCGACTTCGAGGTGATCCTCGTCGACGACTGCTCCGACGACGGCACAGCGCTCGTCGCCCTCGACGCCGCAGGCGGCGATGCGCGGTTTCGAGTCGTGAACGGCACCCCTCCCGCCGCGGGGTGGGCCGGCAAGCCATGGGCCTGCGCGCGGGCGGCCACCGAAGCCACCGGCGAGGTGCTGCTGTTTATCGACGCCGACGCCCAGCTCTCGCGCACCGCCGCCAGCCGCGCTGCTGCCGTTCTCCTCGAACGCCGGCTCACCCTGCTCTCCCTGTTCGGCTCCTGGCGACTGGAATCCTTCTGGGAGCGCGTGGCCATCCCGGTGATCGGCTGGTTCGTGCGCGGCGTGACCGACGTGGAGGCCGTGAACACGCCCGGCCGCCGCGAGGCCTTCGCCAACGGCCAGTTCCTCATGGTGCACCGCCCCGGCTACGACGCCATGGGCGGCCACGCGGTGGTGAAAGCCGAAGTACTCGAAGACGTCCGCCTCGCGCAGGCCATCAAACAGCGGGGCGGCGCGCTGGGCCTGTGGTCGGCGCCCTGGGCCTTCGAGGTGCGGCTCTACCGCAGCCTCGGAGAAATCCTCGACGGCTACGGCAAGAACTTCTACGAGGGCATGGGCCGGCGGCCGCACGTGGCGCTGGGCGCGCTGCTATTCTTGGCGCTGTCGTCTTTTCTGCCCTACGCGCTGCTGGTCGTCGTGACCCTGTCACCCCAGACGATGCTCACCGGGATGGAGGCTGCAGGGCTGTGGCAAGGGTGGATCGCCGTGGTGTGCGGCCTGCCGCTGGCGTTCCGGTTCCGCCTCGATCGCGCCGACGGCCGCTCGGGCGCCCTGGCGTGGTCGCACCCGCTGGGCAACCTCGTGCTCGGGGCCGTGCTGCTCTCCTCCGTGTTCCGCGTGCGCACGCGTTGGAAGGGGCGCACGTTCCACGACGGACGCGCCGCGTAGCGCCGACGCATCCGAAAAACACAAACGCCGACAGGCTTCCCTGCCGGCGTTCGAAGTGGAGCGGGAGACCGGATTCGAACCGGCGACAACAACGTTGGCAACGTTGCACTCTACCAGCTGAGTTACTCCCGCGCTGACGGCCCCCTCTTAACCGAGCCCTCGATAGCGTCAAGGGTGGGGGTTCGCCCCGGCGGCTCCGCAGTTCGGATCGGCGGAGGCCGCCTACTCTCGCGCACGCGCACGCCGTGATAGGGGCGAAAAGCACCCAGAAGCTCACCGGGCTGCTGACGATCTACCCATGGCCTGCTACCATGCGCGCCACCTGTACCCCCCATGGAGTGTTCATGGTCGCGTCCTCTCTCCGATTCCCGCTGCTCTCCGGTCTGATCGCGCTCGTGCTCGTCGGGTGCGAACCCCAGACGGCCGACACGGGCAAGCCGATCGACACGGCCGTCGACGACACGGGCCCCGATGAAGAACCGCCTACCGACAACGACCTCGACGGCGTGACCCCGAACGACGGCGACTGTGACGACGAGGACCCGACGCGGTACCCCGGCCGCTCCGAAGAGTGCAACGGCGTGGACGACAACTGCAACGACGTGGTGGATGAAGGCCTGCCCGACACCGACGGCGACGACATCGCCGACTGTCAGGATGTCGAGACCTGCGACGGCGCCGACAACAACGGTGACGGTCGTGTAGACGAAGGCTTCGCCGATGAGGACGGCAACGGCGTGGCCGACTGCGTGGGCACTGAGGTGTGCGACGGCATCGACAACAACGAGAACGGCCAGGTCGACGAAGGGTATGATGCCGATGGCGACGGGTACACCGAATGCGGCAGCTCCTCGGTGGCCGGCGACTGCGACGACTCCGACCCCAACGTTTTCCCCGACGCGGGTGAAGTGAGCGGCGACGAACGCGACAACGACTGCGACGGTTTGGTCGACGAAGGAGACTGGGCCGTGGGCGACCTGGCCCTGAACGAGATCCTGAACAACCCGGCCTCCACCCTTGATCCCGACGGCGAGTACTTCGAAGTCGTGAACATGTCCTCGCGCACGCTCATCCTCAACGGGCTGATCATCGGGTCGGACACCGACGGCGAGTGGCACGTGGTCACCTCTGACGACCTGCTCACCGTCGATCCCGGCGGCTACTTCGTGTTCGCCTCGAACGAAGAGTACGTGACCAACGGCAATGTGCTCGCCGACTACGTGTACCTCGACGAGTACGGAAACCCCGACATCGTGCTCCAGAACGAGACCGACGACCTGAAGATCATCGCCGACGGCCTCACCCTCGACTCCATCTCTTGGGACAACGGCGCCACCATGCCTGACCTGCAGGGCGCCTCGATGGGCGTAGACCCGTGGAGCATGGGCGCCACCGGCAACGACGACGTGTTCGTGTGGTGCGCGGCTACCGAGGAATGGGGCAACCCCGGCACCGACTTCGGCAGCCCCGGCTCCGAGAATGAGCTCTGCTCCACGTGGGACCACGACGGCGACGGCTACACTGGCGACACCGGCGACTGCGACGACGGCGACCCCGGCATTTTCCCGGGCGCGTTCGAGGCGACCGACGGCGTCGACACCGACTGCGACGGCGAGTCCGAGTCCGCACCCACCGCGGTGGCCGACTACGATCCCAGCTCCTCCCTCGTGAGCTGCTCGCCGATCACGCTGGTCGGCACGGCGTCGTTCGACCCGGATGGCGACCCGCTGACGTACCGCTGGGAGCTCGTGGGCGCGCCCTCCGGCTCCGCGAAGGTCACCGCCGACATCGACACCACCACGTCGGCCTCGCCCACCTTCCACGCCGACCTGCCGGGCGACTACACGTTCTCCCTCACCGTGAACGACGGCGGCACCGACTCGATGCCCACGTCGATGATGATCACCGTGACCGACCGTGGGTACAACACCGACCCGGTGTCGGCCGCCGGCGCCGACCAGAGCGCCTCTGCAGGCGCGAGCTGCTCGCCCGTGAGCTACGGCGCCAGCTACGACTGCGACGACTGCGCCAACTACTACTTCACTGTAGATGCGGCGAGCAGCAGCGACCCCGATGGCGACCTGCTCACGTACAGCTGGACGGTCTCGAGCGGCAGCACGTACGGCACCCTCTCCATGACCACCGAAACCGCTGCTCAGGTGCTCGTCTCCGGCGCGCCCGCCACCTACGGCTCGGCGAACAATACCGACGTGGTGCTGGATCTCACCGTGACCGACTGCTACGGCGCCACCAACACCGATCAGGTCACCCTGACCTACGCCTGCACGGGTAGCTAAGCGGGCCGCGGGGAGTCGGGTTCTTCGCCGGTCGCAAGCCCGCGAGAGGCGACTTCTTCCGTGGTCACCCAGTGGATGCAGGTGACGGGGCAGGCCTCGATCGCGTCCTGGATGAGGTCCATCGGGCCGTCCTGAGCGATGGGCGTGGCCTTGGCGTCGTCGGGGAGGAAGAACACCTTGTCGGTCTGCTCGACACAGGTGCCGCAGGAGATGCACTCCCACTGGTCGATGGCGAGGCGCTTGTCGGCGGCCTTCGCGCGCGACGACTCGTTGTCGACGGGGCCCCAGTACGCGGCGCCGTCGGCGGCGGTGTTGAGGCCCTCGCCGCCGGTGATGCTGGCGATGTCGCGGTTGTTGGCCTTGGCGCGCGCGATGTAGTGCTCCAGATCGGTGGAGCCCATGTCGGCGTGGAGCAGCTTTTCGGGGCCCTTCTTCGCGGCGGCCGCAGCGGCGGCCGCGAGCGACAGCGGGGCGGCGGGAGCGGGAGCCGCCACGGGGACGGGCGGGGGCGCGGCCGCAACAGGTGCGGGAGCGGGCGCTGCAGGAGCCAGCGCGAGCGCGACGACGGGCGGCGCCACCGCCGCGGGGGGCGGCTCCGAGCGGGCGACCCGCCCGTTGAGCGCCTCTTTCACGGTGGCCCGGAGGCCGGTGCGCAGCCGGGAGAACATCAGGCGTTCCCCAAAACACACCGCGCCAGCGGGCGCCCACCTCGCAGGTGTTCCTGCACCAACTCAGGCACATCGGCCACGCTCAGCCCGCCGTACCAGACCCCCGCCGGGTACACCACCACGGTGGGACCGGCGCGGCAGGGACCGAGGCAGTTCGTGGTGTTCACCTTCACGGTCTCGAGCAGCTCGTCGTCCATCTCCACGGCCATGGCCAGCGCCGCCGCCACTTCGGCACAGCCACGATCCGCACAGGAGCCCTTCGGGTGGCCTGGCGGGCGCTTGTTCGTGCACACGAAGACGTGGTGCTTCCAGTCGGGCATGGCGCCGACTATAGCCCCGCCCCGGCGGAGTGGCGTGTAAGCCAGCCCGCCAAGATCAGCCCAGCGCCAGCAGGAAGACCACCCCCGCCGCCGCAACAGCGGCCCGCCAGTCCGGCTCCACCGGCCACGCGAAGTGCAGCGCCAGCATCCCGAAGGTGTTGTTCAGGGTGTGCGCGAGCATCGACGGGAGCACGCTCCCCGCACGAAGCCGGAGCACGCCGAGCACTACCCCGAGCCCGAACGTCGGGAAGAAACGGAACACGCTCAGGTGGAACAGCCCGAACACGAGCGCAGTCACGATCACGGCGCCCGCCGCGCTCGATTTCGAACGCCAGAGGCCCAAAAACGCGCCCCGAAAGAGCAGCTCCTCGCATACCCCGGGCAGTACGGCGAACAGCACCACCATGCGCCACAGCGCCATCCCCTCGGGAAACAGGCCCTCGAAGAGCGCGGTGGGAGCTTGCAGAACGAAGGACTGGGCCGCTTGAATCGTGAGCGCCAACCCCGGCATCAACAGCCCCACGGCCGCGGCCCGCGCCCACTCCCGGCCGGGAGCCCGAACCAGCCCCAACCCCGCGGAGACGGGCAGCCCCAGCCACCACGGAGCCGCCAGCGCGAGCGGCACGAACAGCCCCGCCTGAGTGAGCAGCATGCCCCAGCCGAGGTCGACGGCCTGGGCCGTCTGGCCGAGGAACCACAGCGCGAGGAACGCGAGAGCGAAGAGCCCGAGCGCGTCGGCGCGGTAGTCGCCGCGCTGGCGGCGCTGCGCGCCGCCGCGGCTCCCGAGGATGACATCCTCGCGGCCGAGGCTCCGTGCGGCCCACCACAGGCCGCCGCCGGCCCAGCCGGCCGCGGCCACAAAGGCGAGCGCTACCCAGGCGGGGTTCGCCTCCCCCGCGACAACGTCGCGGGTGGCCAGCGCCAATCCCACCACCGGCACCAGCGCCGTGAACCCGCCCAGCGCCAGGCCGGGAACGGCCGCCGAGAGCCCGAGCACCACCGGGATCACCAACACCGGCGTGGTGAGCACCTGCCCGCTTTTGAAGTCCGTGGCCCACGCGGCGGCCGCGGTCAGCACCGCCGCGAGCAACACCGCCATCGGCAAGAACAGCGCGCCCGCGAGCAACACGACCGACAGCGGCAGCTCCAGCCCCATCCCCCACGCTGCGCTCGCCCAGCTCGACCCCAGCGACAACACCGTGCTCACCACGGTGAAGGCGAGCACCACCAGAAACTTGGCCGCCACCACGAGGCGGCGGTCCACCGCGGTGGTGAGCAGGGTCTCCAGCGTGCCGCGCTCCTTCTCGCCCGTGACGACGTCGAGCGCCGTGTAGAGGCCGCCCGACAACAGCGTGAACAGCAGGAGGGCGGGCAGCCAGCGGGCGGCCTGGCGGCGCGTCCGGGCCGAAGGCGCGGACGCGTCCACCGCATCGACCCGGCGGGGCTGGCTGTCTTTTCGCCACGCGGTGAGGCCATCGCGGAGGCGTGCTCGCGCATCTAGGCTGTCCGGTCGACGACTGTCCCAGTACACGTGCACCCCGCCCTCGTCCTGTCGCACGGCCGCCTCCACCCGCCCCTCCCGCACGGCCGCTTCGACGTCGGCCACCTCGACACGGGCGAGGTTGGCCGGGAGGGCGAACGCCGGCTCGGTGGCCACGTTGAGCACCCGCGCTTCGGCGACTTCGAGGTTCCGCTGCACCAGCGCATGGCCGCCCGCGGTGAGGGCCGGGTACAAAAACAGCGGCAGGGCCACCATGAACAGGAGGGTGAGCGGGTCGCGGAGGTGTTGACGCAATTCCGCTAAGAGCATCACGCCGAGCAGCTTCATGCTCACGCGGGGCCTTGTTCGAGGAGCGCGAGGAAAACGTCTTCGAGCCGCACGCGGCCGGTCCGCTCCCGCAGCTCCGCGAGCGTGCCGCAGGCCAGCATGCGACCCTGATGGATCACCACGAGGCGGTCGCAGAGCCGCTCCGCTTCGCCCATCGTATGGGTGCTGTAGATCACGCAACGACCGCGCTCCCGTGCGGCTTCCAGGAAGGCGAAAAGCTCCTGGGCCACGAGCACGTCGAGGCCGTTCGTGGGCTCGTCGAAGATGAGCACGGGCGGGTCGTGCACCACCGCGCGGGCGATGCTCACCTTCTGTTTCATGCCGGTGGAGAGCCGATCGCAGGGGGTGCTGGCGAAGCGCCGGATGTCGAAGCGGTCGAGCAAGACCTCCGCTCGTGCGGCGCCGTCGGTGCAGCCCTGAAGCGCCGCCACGTACACCAGCACCTCGCGCGGGGTGAGGCGCCCGAAGAGCCCGGTGTTGGCGCTCAGGTACCCGATGCTGCGCCGCACCTCAGCGGGCGCGGCTACGACGTCGTGGCCGGCCACCGAGGCGCGGCCTTCGTCGGGCGCGATCAGCGTGGCCAGCATGCGCATCGTGGTGGTCTTGCCCGCTCCGTTGGGGCCGAGGAGACCGACGATCTCCCCCGCGCCCACCTCAAAGCTCACGTCATGCACGGCCTGCACGGGGCGGCCCTCCGCATCGACGAACCGTTTGCCCAGCCCCACGACCTCGATCATCGCAATTCTCCATTGGCCATGGTTCGAGCGGCGCCCCAGGTGGCCACGCCCGCGATCAACCCCAGCTGTGCCACGGCCACCCACGCCCAACCGCCCACGGGCTGCCCGAGCAACACCTCGCGCATCACGAGGACGGCGTTGCACACGGGCACAAACCCCAGCGGGGCGGTGAGCTGAGCGTGCGGCAACATGCCGAGCACGGCTGCCGTCATCACGAGGAGCGACACGCCGGTGGTGGTGTTCTGCGCCTGTTTGAAGCTCCGTGCGGGGGCGGCCGCCACCAGCGCGAGGGCCGCTCCCGTGAGCGAGGTGATCCCCGCGAGGGGCAGCACCGCAAGCAGGCGCGCCGGCGGCAGGCCGATCTCCGCGTGGGTGAGCACCGCGAGATGAAACAGCGTCACCATGGCGCCGAGGAGCGTGGCGAGGAGCGCGAGCAGCGTGACCACGCCCACGCTCGCGAGCTTTCCCGCCATGAACACCCACCGCGGGGCGGCGGTCACCAGGGTCGTCTCCAGCGTGCCGCGCTCCCGGTCGGCCACGACGACCTCCACCGCCGGGTACAGGCTGGCCATCACCCCTAAGACCACGAGGATGCCGGGCAACACCCGCGCGATCACGCTGGTCAGGGCCTCGGAGGCCGGTGCGAGGTCGTGCGACTCCACCTCCCATGGGTCGTCCAACGCGTCCACGAGCCGCCGCTGTGCGAGCTCCGACACGGGGTCGCCGCCCTGCCAGGCGACCATCACCTCGCGGCCGGTCAGGGTCACCACCGCATCGGCGAGCTCGGCAGCGCCGACTCGTTCGACGGTGTCGGGCAGCTCGGCGGCCAGCTCCTCCGGCACCACCACGCGCGGGCGCAGCTGCTCCTCCCAGCCCTCGCTGAGCTGCCCCGCCTGCGAGTAGAGCCAAATCACGACCGGAAACAGGAACAGCGGAAACATCACGCTGAACAGCAGCGTGTTCACGTCGCGCAGCAGCTGGCGAAGCTCGGAGCCGAGGACCGCCACAAGGAGCCGCATCGGCGGAGTGTACCGGAAGTCGGGGGAGGGCGAGCCACGACTCCCGTATGCGCGCCGTGGCCGTTGCCGAACGATTGCCCTTGGCCACCGACATCGGCTGACTG
This sequence comes from Deltaproteobacteria bacterium, assembly GCA_947484175.1. Lineage (GTDB taxonomy): Bacteria > Myxococcota_A > UBA796 > UBA796 > SXON01 > SXON01. Next base: position 17,022 of record CANKOI010000050.1, on the reverse strand, counting down.
CGCTGGGCGAAGTTCACCCAACCCAGCGCAAAAACCCCTCGGGATCGGCCCGCACCCGCGCGAGCTGGGCCTCGCTGAACACCCCGGCCAGCGCGGCCAGACGCTCGGGCGCCTCGCCGAGCGCCGCCGCAAGGGCCGACACGTACTCCGCACCGAGGGCCCGCCGGCCCGCTTCGAGTTTGCACACCAGCGACTCGCTCACCCCCAAACGCTCCGCCAACTGCGCTTGGGTGAGATGCACTTGGGTGCGACGCGACGCAAGCCAGTCGCCGAATGGAGGGGGGACGACCGCGGCGGGGACCGAGAGGCCGGCCGCGGCTTCGGGCTTCGCCTCGCTCCCAACTTGGGTGTCGCCGGACCACTCCAGCCGTGCCCACGCGCTGTGGTTGTGGATGCTCTCCACGTTCTCCACCGTCACCCGCAACGACCGCGCCCGCGGACGCAACGACGCCGTGACCTCGCGGATCAGGTCCTCCACAAAACGAGGGTTGTCGTAGGCATGCTCGGTCACCCACTTCTCGTCTTCGCGCTTGAGGAGGGCGTAGAGCGGGGCGGACGCACACGCCTCGACCGCTTCCACCACGTCCTCGATCCACAAGAACTCCACGCCCCTCACCTCGACGTCCACATACGAACGTTGGTTGTGCGCGCCGCGTTCGCTCACGGCCTTGCTGCACGGACAGAGGGTGGTGACGGGGACGCGAACCTCGAGAATAAAATCAAAGGTGTCTCCGGTGCGCGTGGCGTGGAACGCGGCGCCATACTCCATCAGCGAAGGCACCCGGCTCACGGGCGCGAGACGCTCCATGAAATAAGAAAACCGGACGTCGAGCTGCACGGCCTCAGCGCCGAGGCGGCCTTGGAGCTGCTCGCACAGGTCGGGCAGCGTGTGGAGCGACAACTCGCCGCGCACGCCGCTCAGCACCTCCACGAAGCGAGACATGTGGGTGCCCTTCACATCGCCGGGAAGGCTCACGGTGGCATCGATCTCGGCCACGACCGACTGGGCGCGGTGGGCGCGGTCCCACACGGCCACCGGCCAGCGCAGGCCGCGGATGCCGACGCGGTCGATGGGAATGCCGCGGTCGTCGGCGTGGCTGGCGTGGTCGGGTAGGAGCTCGCGGAGCGGAACGCTGTTCATGGCCCGCCGCTATGCTCGGCGGACAGAATCGGCAAGTTCGGTCGGACACCCGTAAAGGCGGTACACTTCCCCGATGCCCGCCCTCCCTCTCCTGTTCTTGCTCGCCCCCGCGTGCCTTTTCCACGACACACCGGAGAGCGAGCCGGGGGCCGAGCCGGCCCCCACGCCGGAACCGGACTGTACGATGAGCCTGACCGTGTCGCCGCAGAGCATCACGTTTGCGGTGGGCGAAGGCGGCAGCGACCGCGCCGTGCCCGTTCTCCTCACGGCCAGCGACTGTGAGGTGGTCACCATCGACCGTGTGGCGGTGGACGACGCCGACGCCCCCTTCAAGGTCGGCGCGTTGGGCGCGGTCATCCTCCCGCCCGGCGCAACCACCTCGTTCTTCGTGACCTACGAGCCCAACGGGCTGGGCGTGACCGAAGGCGTCGCCGAAGTGAGCTACGGGGGCCTCGCTGAGCCCGCTACTATCGCGCTCCACGCCCCGTCGGGCGACCTCGTGTTCGAGCCGGAGCTGGCGGAGCTCGCCGACCTCGAGGTGGGGTGCGATGCCGAAGGCGGGTACCTGCTTCGCAACACCAGCCTCGACACGGTGCTGGTGGACGACGTGGCGTGGAGCTCCTCGTCGGGGGAGTTGACCGTCGATCTCTTAGAAGCCCGAAACGGCCCCCTGCCATGGACCCTCGCGGGCGGCGATCAGGCGGCTGTCCGCGTGGCGTACGAGCCCATCGACGACACCGACGACGACCTCACCCTCACCGCCTCGCTCGAAGGCCAGGCGTGGAACGCAGCCTCCGCGACCTTCACCGCCACGGCCACCTGGGCCGAGGAGGTGGTGCTGACATGGACCGCGCCCTTCCCCGCAACCCCCGATGTGCTGCTGGTCGTGGACGACTCGGCGTCGATGGCGGAGGAGGCCGCCGGTATTCCCGGCCAGGTGGAGTGGATCGTGGAAGCGCTGGAGGCCGCGGGGCTGAGCGCGCACTTCGCCGTGATCACCACCCGGGAGGCCGAGCTTCAAGGTCCTGTCGTACTCTCCGGCGACTTGGAGGCGGCCGAGACCCTCGCCGCACAGTCAGAGGTCGGGACCGAGGGGGCGGGAGATTCCATGGGCCTGACCACCGCCTGGCAGGCGCTCCAGCCTTCGGGCGAAGCCGGCCCGGGCTCCGCCTTCCTCCGCGAAGACTCCTCCCTGCACGTCGTGTTCATCGTGGACGGCCCGGACCTGGGCAGCGTTCCCTGGGCCGACTTCGTGGTGTACGGCCAAAGCCTGCGCACCGACGCCGCCGACTTCCTCGTGCACGCCATCACCGGCGACGCGCCTTCCGGCTGCGCAACGGCGGCCCCCGGCCTCGACTACATCGACGCCGCAACGGCGAGCGGCGGCACGTTCGCCAGCATCTGCAGCACCAACTGGGGGGAGACCGTGGCCGACGCGCTGATCGGCGAGCCCTTCAATGCGGCTCGGTACGAGCTGGAGGGCGTGCCCGTCAGTGTTTCGATCGAGGTGTACGTGGACGGGGAGCGGATCGACGAGGGCTGGAGCTACTCCAGTGGGGACAACGCGCTGGAGTTCACCGAGGAGGCCACGCCCGTGCCCGGCTCGGTGGTGGAGATTCGGTACCGGCCCGTCCCGGATTGCGGCTGATCGTTCGGCGCCTCAAGGCGGCCAGTACGGGCACGAATCCGAGGAGGAACCCCGGGCCCCCTCCGGTGGCGCAGTCGCACCCGTCGGCGGCCGGCCGCTCGGTGGCGCTGTCGGGCTCCCCTGAATCCTCTCCCGTGTCCTCCGCAGACGTGTCCCCAGTCACCGCCGTGTGGCCCGTGTCCCCAGTGTCTCCGGTGTCTCCGGTGTCCGCCGGCACACCCGTGTCCCCACCTCCTGCGCACACGTCCACGGCCCCCGTGCGCGAGCCCGAACCGGACTCCTGTACTAAGCGAAAACAATGGCTCGAGTCTAGTGCCCCGTCGAGGTATTGTTTGATTTCCCCCGGCCCCGCCTCGGGGTTGTCCGCCGTGGTGAGAAAGACCGAATGCACGATGTCTCCGGGGGCGCCCGCGTCGTCGAGCAGCCAAAAGTGGAGGAGGGAGAGCGCATCGGGGTCGGGTTGGCCGCCCACCGCCACCGGATGGAACCGATACCGGTGGTACACCGGCCAGTCGCAATCGGTCTCCGCGGGCAGAGCGCCGACATAGTCGAGCTCAGAGGACGGCAGCCCGACCGGCTCCGCTGTGGTGCGCTCGCCGGTAGTGAACGACGACTCCATGTGCATCGCCGACGGCCCGGTGAACAGCTCCGTGCTCTCGATGCGGATGCGGTGAGCGACTCCGGCCTGCAGCGCCACGGTGGGCTTGAGCGACCACCAACAGTGAACCTCGAAGGGCCCCTCATGTGGGTAGCACCACGAAGAATCCACGGTTGAGACAGCCGTTTCGCCGGCGTACAGGACCACCTCGTATTCCTCGGCCACGCCGTAGCCGATAAAACTCACGGCTACCCGAGTGTCTACCGGAACGTCGCTGGCGGCGGTGTTCGGCTGCACCGTGCGCGGCATGAGCGGCTCGGGTTCGCACGCGGCAGCGAGCAGGGCGGACAGGATCATCGTGCCTCATGGTAGCCGATCGTTTACCCAGCGTCGTCGTCTTCGGCTTCCACCTCGGGCGTGTCTGCAAGCTCGGTCCAATTCGGCTCGGCGCCGTCGACGATCGTTTGCATGTCCACGGGCAGGGGTGCGCGCACTTTGACCACCTGCCCGGAGTGGGGATGCGGGAAAGCGAGCGCTTGGGCGTGGAGGGCGTGGCGGGGAAAGCCGATCGCGGAGCGTAGGGCCGGCGTCAGTCCGCCATCGAGCAGGGACAGGAAGGTGGCGTCGGGCTGCCCGTACAGCTTGTCGCCGAGAATGGGGTAGCCCGCGATCTCGAGGTGCACACGAATCTGGTGGGTGCGCCCAGTGTGGGGACGGCACTCCACGAGGGTGTGTCGGGCGAGGCGGCGCAGCACCGTCACCTCGGTGAGCGCGGATTCGCCGGCCTCATCGGCGCCGCGCCGGAGCTGCACCTCGCTTCCGGCGGCGTGCCCCAGCGAGGCGTTGATTGAGTGGGTGTCCCACGGCACCACGCCACGAACGATCGCCTGGTAGGTCTTTTGTACCCGGCGCGCTTGGAAGGCGTCCTTCATCGCGCGGTTCGCGTCCTCGTGTTTGGTGAGGAGGACGACCCCGCTCGTCTCGCGGTCAAGCCGGTGGGAGAGGTCGATGCGGAGGCCGGGGCGCATCTCGCGCACCAGTCCGATGAGCGCCCACGCGAAACGTTGGCCCACCGGGTGCACGAGCATCCCGGCAGGCTTGTCGACGGCGAGCAGCCAGTCGTCTTCGAACACCACGTTCGGCGGCGGCGGCGGACCCTCGGTGGGCGCGATTCCCGGAGCCCAGATGCGCACCACCTCGCCCAAACGCAGCACCGAGGCGGGCTTGAGCGTGCGGGAGTCGCTCTGCACGACCCCTTCTCGAATCCACTTGGCGAAGGTCGACCGACTCCACGAAGGGAAGCGCATCGCCAGAAAGGTGTCGGCGCGCCGGCCCGCTGCGCGGTCGAGCACGTTGAGCACCCGGTGCGGAGCGTCGCGGTCCATCGTGCGCCCCGATAGCATGCCGCCATGCAGCCCGCGGCCCGACCCCGCTTCCGCCTCGGTCCCACCGTTGCGCTTGCCTGGATCTTCGCCGCGGTGGGCATGACCGTGCTGCTCGGCCCCCTGATGGGGCTTCGCGGGTGGATGTGGTTGTTCGTTCACCACACGCTGTGCGTCATCGGCGCGGGCTGGGAAATCCGCGAGGATGTGCGCAAATTTGGGTGGTGGGGGCGGAGGGGGTAGGGGCCTGCACCCGCAACCCTCAGTCCACGTCGCCCCGCTCCCCGCCCCCGTGGCGATCGTCTTGCCGCTCCCCGCGCCGGTCGTCGCGTAACGAGCGCAGCGCCGTCCACTGCTCCGCCGTGAGCTGCTTCCGGATGCCGAGCATCAGCTTCAAGTCGTTGCGGCGCACGTCGGTTTCGGCGACGGCCGCGGTCTCAAACGCCTTGAGCGCCGCCTTCTCGTCGATGGCGTCGGCGAGCAGCACACGCTCCAGCTCCAGTCGCGCCTTCTCTCCCTTCGCCTTCATGTCGATTCCCACCAACTTCGACTCGTAGTAGAGCTTCTCAACGGCCGACTTCTGTTCGGAAGACATCCCGATCTTGGCTGCGATTTCTGGAAAATGTTTCATGATACGTTCGGCGCTCTCCTCGCGGGCCCCTCCACGTGCGCCACGCTCGCTGGCGGGCGGCTGGGAAGGCGGCTGCGGCGGCTCGGGGGGGGTGGCGAAGGCGATCGACGTGAAAAGACAGAGGGTGGTGAGCATCAGAGTTCTCCGAATTGGATGAGGGGTTCGCTGGCGTAGGGGTCGAGGAGGTCGAGCAGGCTGGCGGTGCCGAGGTCGGCGGGCGCTTCGTCGAGGCGTGAAAGGCCGTCGACGAAGGCGAACAGCGCCTCGTCGGCGGCGGACTCGGCGGGGGCGGGAGTGTGGGCCACGAGCGGGGCGGCCGGGGGCGAGGAGCTGAACAGGGCGAGCACCCCGGCGAGGAGCACGGTTCCGCCGAGGGCGGCAGCGGCCGACTCACCGAGGCGAGCACGGCGCACCGCCCGGTCGAGGCTGGCCGCGGTGGGGGCGGGCGGGACATCGACGAGGAGCGGCGTGGCGAGCGCCCCGAGGGCGGCGCCGAGCCGCGCGCAGCTCGCGCAGGTTTGAAGGTGTGCGCCCTCGTCCACCGTGGGCGGGCGGCCCTCGAGGAGCGCGGCGGACAGGGACTCACAGGACATGGGGAACTCCAAGGGCGGCCCGAACCCGATCGAGCGCGCGGGCGAGGTGGGTCTTGACGGTTTCAGGGCTGATGTGGAGGCTGGTGGCGATCTCCGGCAGCGTCCAGCCCTCGTCGAAGCGCAGCGTGAACACCACTCGTTGCTGCGCCGGAAGGGTGGTGACGACCTGGCGCACGCGGTCGACGTCGAGCGGAGCGGCCGTGATCGGGGCAGGCACGTCGGGAACGTCAGCGCCAAAAGGGAGCCAGCGCCGCATCGAGCGCCACTTCAGGCTTCGCATACACTCGCGCACCAGGATCGCGCGCACCCATGCGCCGGCGTCGCCCTCGCCGCTCCACGCATCGCGGCAGCGCCACGCGCGCACCCACGCCTCCTGCACCGCATCCCGCGCGTCGGCGTCGTTGCCCATGAGGCGAAACGCTAAGGCAACACAACGCGCGTGCTCACGTTCCATCACGTCGAGCAACGGCTGCCGAAGCGGGTCGTGGGGAGCGGAGAGCGGCACCGTTCTCGTCATTGACAGGAAAGACCGCGGGGCGGGGCGATCCCGGGGACAACAAAGTTGTCGCGGCTTGTCGCGCCCTTCTCCTCCACTCAGCCCTTGCGGAGCGGGAGTAGCTCCCGGAAGCGCCCGTCGCGCAGAGCGAGCCCCGCCCACACGAGGAGGCCGAGCATCAGCGGGGTCGGCCATTGCCCGTCGGCCGCGCGCACATGCGCGGAGATCGCGCCGCCGAGGTACCCGGTGAGGAGGATCGCGCCGAGCGTGGCGGTGCGCGGCACGAGGTAGAGCACCACGCTGCCCACTTCGAGGACGCCCAAAAGCATCGGGGTGCCCGCGGGGTAACCGAGGGTATCCACGATCACCTTCTGAACGTCGGCCACGCCCGCGAGCTTGGCGCCGCCGCTCCCGAGCAGCACCAGCGAGGCCAGGCCGCTGAGCGCGAGGCCCGCCTTGGTCATCATGGGAGAGGTCGCGGGGGCGTCGGGCATGGGGGAGGCTCCTGCGGCTCGCCTATCGCCCGCACGGCCGCGCAGTGTAAGATTCGGAGCCCACCGCCCGTTTCAAGGGTGGGAGTGCCGAGGAGGGCTCCCTGGTCGACGAAGCCGAGCTCCAGCCACTTGCCGACGAACGTTCGATCGTAGAGGGTCTCCTCCGCGGCGATCGGGGCTCGGCGGGCACGCTCTATGCCTGGTACGGGGATGCGCTGTTCCGGGAGGTCATCCTCCCACGACTCCCCATCCGCGAGCTGGCCGAGAACGTGCTGGTCGACACCTTCCGCATCGTGCTGGAGCGGGCCGAGACCTACAACCCCCACTCCGACCGCTCCATCTACTTTTGGCTTCGCCGCATCGCCATCAACCGCGCCATCGACGTTCACCGCGCCCACCATCGCGCCCGCCGCCTCGAGGATGCCCTCGAAGCGGAGGCCGACAGTGACGCGGCAGCGGCGGCCCCCGATCGGGGCGTCGACGCCGACGACACCCGCGCGCACGTGGAAGCCACACTGCAGAGCCTGAACCCCCGCTACGCCGAAGCCCTCCGGCTGCGCCTCCTCGACGATCTCGATCGGGAAGAATGTGCACAACGAATGGGCGTGACGGTGGGAAACTTCGATGTGATCCTCCACCGCGCCTCCGCCGCGTTCAAAAAGGCGTTCCAGCCTGATGTCGACTGAAGAGACCGAAGCCCGCCTGCTCGCTGAGTGGCTCGCCACTCCGCCGGGCACTCCTCCGCCCGAGGGCCTGTCGCCGAGCGCGGTGCAGGCGGTCTACGCGCTTCGGCCCGACCGCGCGCCGGGGCCGCGAGTCACGATCGACGACGTCTTGGCGACCGTGAGCACGGGGCCCTTCGCGACGACGGCGCGGAGGGGTCAGGTGCGTGCCGCTGCGGCGGCGAAGCCGGCGTTGCGCGCCGCGGCGCCCCGGTCGCCCACCGCGCCCCGGCGCTGGTGGGTGGGCCCGTCGTTGGGGCTCGCGCTGTCGGCGGCGGTGGCGGCGGTGATCGTCGTGCCGATGGCGGGGCACTACTTCTCACGCGGGAACGAGCAGGTTTCGCAGGAGATGGCGCGGAGTGATGCAGGGGCGGCACCGGTGGCGGCGGCGCCAAGCGCGGCGGCGCCCCCGCCGCCCGCGGCGCCCCCGCCCCCGTCCCTCGAATCGCCCGCTTGGGCCCCGCCCTCCGAGCCCGAGGTCAGCGCCCCGCTCACGCCGCTCCCGAAGCAGGATGCGATCCCCGAGCTGGGCGAGGGGAGCAGCGCCGACGAGGCCTCGCCGGCCGAGCGCGCGCGTGCAGAGTCGCCCCCGGCGGGGGCGACGAGCAGCGCGGCGCGAGCCCCCTCGGAGCGGAGCGTCGACGCGCTCGAACCGTCCGGTTCCGGCGGCTACTCCTCCGGAGCCTCCCTGGCCGAAGAAGCGCCGGCGGCCGATCAGGCGGCAGTCCCCCTTGCGAGCGAGAAGGGGGTGGAGAACAAGGCCGAGTCGGAAGGCGACGCCTGGGGCTGGGGAGGCAAGAAAAAATCGGCGGAGGTCCAATCGGCCAAGCCCGCGCCGGCTCCAACGAAGTCGGCCTCCCCGCGATCGAGCGCGGCACCGTCCGCGGGCGCGCCAGCCGCGGCGCCAGCCGCTGCTCGCGACATGGAGATGGAGGATGAAGCGCCGGCGCGAGAGCAGCGGGCAAAGGACAAGGACGCCACCGCAGCCGTCCGAGCCGACGCCCTCCCCACTGACTACCGCAACGATTGGTACAGCGGCCGCAGCGACGTGGCCGCGGTGTACGCGCAGGCCGAGTCGCAGCGCGCCGCCGGCCTCACAGACCCCGCCGTGGCCACCTACCTCACGTTTCTGGGCGATGCCGACCGGCGCCTCGGCCAGGACGTGGCTTGGCGTGCGGCCCGAATCTTGCAGTCGCAGGGCCGGTACGCCGACGCGCAGCGGCTGGCGAGGAAGGGGCTTGCGCTCAGCGCCACCAACACCGTGCACCGCTCCAACCTGCTCGTCCTCGACGGCGACCTCTCGCTCACCCTCGGCGACAGCGCCTCCGCCGCCGCCAGTTGGGCGGAGGCTGCGCGACTCAACGCTGCACGGTGAGTGAAAACGTCATCCCCGCGCCCTGGGGCGACACCCATCCCCCTCCGAATGCGACACCTGCTGGACCCATCCCCCCCGGCGTGCGACAGTCGGCGTTCGTGGCGGGACGCCGTCTTGGCAGCGACACGGACGAAAGCCGTCTATTTCGATGCGGCCCACCCGCGGTCGGTCGCCCGTCGGACCAAACCGCCCAGCCTGTCGCATTGGAAAGGGGATGGGTACCCGCGGTGTCGCACTGGCGGGGGGATGGGTCATCGAGCCTACGTTAGGAGGCGCGAATGTGGACCGAGAACAACGGCGCGCTCAGCCGCGAACTGAATACGGCCGACTTCCTTTCGGCGTTTCGCATCGTGGAAGCGCTCGTCGCCCCCGCGGAAGCCCACGATCACCACCCCGACATCGAGTTCGGCTGGGGCTACGTACGAATCCGCCTCACCACCCACTCCGCGGGCGGCCTCACCGCAAAGGACCATGCGCTTGCGGCGGAGTACGATCGCGTGATCGCCGGGCTGCAGCCGTAGGTCTCCGCCCCCCTCACCCCTTCGACGCCACCGCCTCCACCCGCTCCAGCACCTGCTTCGCCGGAATCACCTCGGCGAAGCTGACCACTTGCTCGGGCAGCTCCGCGGCCTTCTCGGTGCAATACCGCTTGCTCACCGCGAGCACGAGGTTCTTCGGGCCGTGCTTTTTGAGCAGGCTCAGTCGACGCTCGATGGTGCCCTTCCGCCAGAAGCCGAGAATCTCCAGATGGGCCACCCGCCGGCCCTTGCGGAAGGTGAAATCCGGCACCACCACGCCCTCCCCGCCTTGGGAGAGCGGCATCGGGTCGCGTTCCAAGGTCCACCCCGACTCCAGCGCTGCGAACCGCTCTGCGAACCACTCCGCCTCGCGGGTTTCGTAGCGCCCCACATCACGCGCGTGGGAAACGAGGCCCGTGTCCTGGTCCAACTCCAGCGTGGGTTTCCAGCGTTTCACGGCAACCACCGCGCGCAAGGACCAGCGGGGCTGGAGCACGAGGGTGGGCAGGAACTTCGCGAGGGACAGGCCGTAGCGGGTGGTCTGCGAAAACAGAGACGCGGGGCCGTCGAGACGGAGGCAGAGATCCGCCTCGTCGCGCGTGGCCACAAAACACAGTTGTTGGAATTTTACGGCGCGGAGCAACTGCCGAGCGTCCGGCGGGGTGGGACTCACCAAACGGATGTCCACGTGCGCCGCAGAGAAGAGGAGGGCCTGCACCAACGCGAGGTTGTAGCGGCCTACGAGCCCCGCCGCGTCGAGCCCCGACAGCGTGACCAGCCGCTGCTCCGCGGGTTGGTCGGCGTACAGCGCGTCCGCCAACGTGTCGGGGTCAGCGCCCAGCTCCGCAGCGACGGACGCGAAAACCGCCGCAGCCGTGTTCGCACCCTCCACCGCCACCACCGACAGCGGCCCCCGACGTGCGCTCTCCAGCCACACCTTCTGGCGCAGCTCTCGCGGGGGGATCGGCGACTGGGTGGCGAACTCGCACTGGTCGAAGGTGAGCTTGGCGAGGCCCAAGAAAAGCTTCTGGTCTACGCCGTCGCCCAGCAGCTCTTTGAGCTGTTCGTCGATCTCGCCGCGCCGCAGGCCCGCCGCGCCGTCGATGCACCCGAGTACCTGCTCCACGCGCTCGCGTACGCTCGGCTTGTCGAGGCTGATGAAGCCCGGCTTCACCTTGCTGTCCTTTACGCTGGCCCGCACGAGGTCACCGGTAAGCATCGTGCTCCCGGCGCCGCTCACTCGCGGCCGACTCCGTCGTTCCTTCCGTGATGAGCTCGTAGAGGACGGCCTGTTTGTCGGCGGAAGGGCGAAGAATGCGGCCGAGGCGCTGCACCGCCTCGCGCACGGTGCTCGTACCGCTCACGATGATGGCGACCTCGGCCGCCGGCAGGTCGACCCCCTCGTTCAACACCCGGCTCGTGGTGATACATCTCAGCTCGCCAGACGCGAAGGCATCAAGGATCCAACGCCGTTCTTTTACGTCGGTGTGATGCGTGATGCATGGAACGAGCAGCTCACGGCTCACCCGCATGGCGGTAGCGTTGTCGTTGGTGAACACGATGGCTCGGCGCCCCGCCTCTTCGGCGAGGATGTTGCGCACCATCTCGATCTTACGCTCGCTACCGTGTGCGATGGCCTTGGCAGCGAGAAAGGCCTTGAACGCGGCCCGGCCCTCCTTGCTGCGGCTCGCCTCGATGATGAACCTCGTCCAGCCATCCTTCCCGCCCATGTTGATGTGACGCATCGCCACGAACTGCCGATACACGCCGCGCAGCTCGGTGTATCGCCGCTCCTCCTCCGCGGAGAGCGTCACCCGCACCACTTCCACATGGTACGGAGCAAGGAAGTCCCCGGCAAGATCGGGAATCTCCACCCGATGCACCACCGGCCCTACGGCGTCGTAGAGCAGCTCGTGGCGGCCGTCCGGGCGCTCCAAGGTGGCCGTGAGCCCGAGGCGTAACGGCGCGATCATGCACTCGGCGGCGCGCAAAAAACTCTGGGCGGGGAGGTGGTGCACCTCGTCGAAGATCACCATGCCGAAGCGGTCGCCGTACTTCTCCATGTGCAGCCACGCGGAGTCGTAGGTGGTCACGGTGATGTCGCGGATGTCGTGCTGCCCGCCACCGAGCGCACCGATCTCGCACCCGAAGGCGGCGCGCAGGTTTCCGTACCACTGGCTCAGCAGGTCGAGCGTGGGCACCACCACCAGCGTGCTGCGCTGCGCCACCGCCATGCAGGTTTCCGCCACGAAGGACTTCCCCGCACCCGTGGGCAGCACGACGATGCCGCGCCAACGACCGGCTCGCCACTTCTCCACGGCATCCCGCTGGTAGTCGCGGGGAACCCGAGCGCCGAGGTGCCGAAACTCCGTGAGTCGATTGTATCGCCGTGCTTCATCCACCAGCGCGACACCCTCGACACCGGCCGCCTCCACCACCGAGGCATAGGCGAGCGCTGGAGCGCGTGCTGCGCCGATGCGAGGGTCCCACTCGAAGCGCGCAGGCAACGCAGTGGCGTCGGCTCCGTGGAGCACGAGCGTGCCAGCATCGAAGCGGAGCGTCCAGGCCATGGCGCGGCCCCCTTAAGCCCCGGCATCGGGCCTGTACAGGCGATCAGGCTACAACGGCAGCGCACGCACCAGGAGCCGCGGGCTCCCGGCCCGGATCGGCCCGTCGGTGTGGTCGCCCCACACGCTCTCCGCATAAAATCCGTTGGCCTCGAGCATCCAGTGCATCTCGTCTACGGAGAAGAGGTGGAGCACCAGCGCGCTGGTTGCTTTCCAACCGCTGTCGTCACGGTAGCGGTCGATGAGCTCCAGCCGCTGGGCCACGGGGTCGCGGAAGGTTTCGCGCGTGCGCCAAACGTGCCGGCCGTCGACCTCGCCCTCCCAAGCGGGCGTCTCGGGGTGGTGGCGCTCGCCCCACCGCTCGAATTCGGGCATCGGCACGTCGATCGTGAGGGAGCCGCCGCCGGCCAACGCGGCGCGGCAGGCCGACAAACATGCGGCGCGGGCCGTGCGTGAGGACAAGAACGCGAACGCCCCGTTGGGGATGATCATCTCATCGAAGACCCCGAGCGAGAAGGCGCTCATGTCGCCCTGAACGTACACCTCCGAGGCGGAGGCCCGAGCTTGGGCGAGCTGGATCATCGGGGCGCTCCGGTCGAGGCCCACGATCTCGCGGGCGGCAAGCCCACGACACACCCGGCCGGTGCCGCACCCGAGCACGAGCAACCGCTCCCCGATGCGCCGCCGCTCGTAGCCAAGAGTATCCGCATTCGCCGGCCTGAACTCAACGTCGTAGACCGCGGCGATCCGCGCGTAGGGGTCGGGGTTCAGCGGTTCGGGCGTGGTTACCACCCAGGCACGATGTACACGGCACCCACGGCGCTGGTGCTGCCGTTGTCGTAGCCGCTTGCACCGATCGCCAGATCTTCGTTCCCGTCGCCGTCGAGGTCCGCGCCGTTGGCGAGCCCGGAGCCCAGCGCATCACTCGAGCTCACCCCGTAGAACGCGGCGCTCGCGTCGGCGATACCCAGCGTCGAGGACCACGACGACGCCCCGTAGTACAGGTACACGGCGCCCGCATTCGAGGCGGCCGTGTCGTCGCTCGTCGCGCCCACCACGAGGTCGTCGAAGCCATCATCGTTGACGTCGACGTCGGCGCTGACGGAGGCACCGAAGCCCACGGAGGACTGGCTCAGATCGACGTCGGGGCTGGCGGTGGTCAGGTTGCCGGTCAGAGTACTCCCGCCAAAGAACACGTACACCGAAGAGCCGGTGTCGTTGCCGATCACCAGGTCGAGGGTGCCGTCGCCGTCAAGGTCGCCGGGGTTGGGGATGGCGTCGGCGCCGACATCGAGGCCCGCGGAATCGCCGCGGATCTTGGCTTCGGCGGCGGAGTCGGCCGTGGTGTCGAACGACGCAGAGCTGTTGCCGAGGATCACGTACACGGCGCCGCCCGCGCTGGCGAGGTCGTCGTCGCCGGGGGCGCCGGCGAGGATGTCGGCGTAGCCATCGCCGTCCATGTCGGCGCTGTGCAGGCTCGACCCGAAGTAGTCGCTGCTCGAAACTCCGTGTACTTCGTCGTCCGCGTCCTGGAGGTCGTAGCCCCCGGAGTGTGACCCGGTGAACACGGCGATATTACCAGCGTCCGAGGCCGAGCTTCCGTAGTTGTCGAGCGGGCAGCCGGTGATGACGTCGTCGGTGCCATCGCCGTTCACGTCGCCATGGGCCACCCACGTGAGCTGGTCGTCGCTGGAGTCGCCGGTCCAGTAGGCGTCATTGCTGTAGTTGCCGTACAGCGTGCCCGTGATGCCCGAGCCCCCTTCGATGAGCCAGGCCTGGCCGTAGTCGTAGGTGGTGGAGTACCCGACAGCGAGGAAGTCGTCGGTGCCATCGCCGCTCACATCGCCGAACGGACCGCTGACATGCGCCATGGGGGCGTACCCCGAGTAGTAGTAGCTGTAGTAGCCGTAGATCGACGCTTCGTCGTAGGAGGTGATGCTCCCCGAGGCCGCTGCGGCATCGTCGCCGTGTACCACGAAGGCCACGCCGTACGGCACGTTGTCGCTGGCCGCCACGAGGTCCTCCGTGCCGTCGTCGTCGATGTCGCCGCCGGCCGCGAGAGTTCCTTGCTCGCCGAGCGCCATGCTCGAGCTCGACCCGTAGAGCAACCCCGTGTACACGGAGCTGATCGACACGTTGTCCACTAGTCCGTCGCAGTCGTTGTCCGCGCCGTCCATCACCTCCACGCCAGAGCCGGTGAGCGTGGCGTCGGTGTCGTTGCAGTCGGTGGGGTAATCCACCCCGTCGCCGTCCTGATCGTAGTCGTTGCCGCCGTCGCAGGCGTTGTCCACCCCGTTGTACCAGACCTCGGTGGCGCCGGGGTTGGAGGTGGCATCGGTGTCGAGGCAGTCGTCGCCGCCGTAGTCGCTGCTGTCGTACCCGTCGCCGTCTTGGTCGTAGTCGCTCAGGCCGTCGCAGTCCTGATCGGCGCCGTCGTACCAAGTCTCCGACGCAGACGGGCTCACTGTGGCGTCAAGGTCGTCGCAGTCGTCGCCGCCGTAGGCGCTGTCGTCGTGGCCGTCGCCGTCCTGATCGTAGTCGGAGTTGCCCCCGCAGTCCTGATCCACGCCGTCGTACCAGGTGTCGGTGGCCCCGACGTTCACCGTCCCGTCGAGGTCGTCGCAGTCGTTGCCGCCGTAGGCGCTGCTGTCGTAGCCGTCGCCATCCTGATCGTAGTCGCTCCCGCCATCGCAGGCGTTGTCCACCCCGTTGTACCAAGCCTCCGCGGCCCCGGGGGTTGCGGTGGCGTCGAGGTCGTCGCAGTCCACGCCGACCACCGAGCCGTCGCCGTCCTGGTCGGTGTCGTTGCCGTCACAGTCCTGATCGATGCCGTCGTACCACACCTCGGCCACGTCGGGGTTCACGCCCGCGTCGGTGTCTGCGCAGTCGCTGCCGCCGTAGTCCACCGAACTGTGGCCGTCGCCGTCTTGGTCGTAGTCGTCGTTGCCCAGGCAATCGCTGTCCACGCCGTCGTACCAGGCGTCGGCGGCGCCGGTGTAGACGCTCGCGTCGGTGTCGACACAGTCGTCGCCCCCGTATTCCACGGCCACATACCCATCGCCGTCCTGATCGAAGTCGTCGTTTCCGCCACAGTCACTGTCCACGCCGTCGTACCACACTTCCTCGACGCCGGGATTGATCGTCGCGTCGGCGTCGTCGCAGTCGTCGCCACCGGTGAGCTCGCTGCCCACGCCGTCGCCGTCGTCGTCCACCTGCACCTGCACCTGCACCGGCATCTCGATGCGGCCACCCGAGATCGAGTCCTCCACCAGCACGCTCACCGAGAAGTCTCCCCAATCGGTCGGAGTGACGCGCGCCGACGCCGCTACGGTTTCGCCGGGCGCCGGGGCCGCGGTGTAGGCCGAGAGCGTCCAGGCCGTGGCCCGACCGCCGAGCACGGAGAGCGTCACGCTCGTGGGGCCGTCGCCCACGTTGGAGATGGTGAAGTCGCCCGCCGCGGTGTCGCCCACGAAGATCACGCCGAGGTCGATGCTGCTGGGCGCCACTGCGATGGCACCGCTCACCACGCCGGTGTCACCCGTGTCGTCCGGATCGCCGCTGTCCACCCCCGAGTCGAGCCCGCCGCCCACCCCCGTGTCGTCCACCTTCAGCGAGGCCGGGCCGCAGGCGAGGAGCAGGAGCAGAGGCAGAAGCGAGAAGCTGCGCATGGAGAGCTCGGGGTTGCCCACTCCTGTGCCTGCTCAGCGCAAAAGCGATCGCCGATCAGAACGTGACGTTCACGCCGAGGTGATTCGCCGCCAAAAAGGGCGTCACGGTGTAGTCCACCTGCGTGCGCTCCTTGAGGTAGCTGAGGATGTCTTCCTTGGTGATCCCCAGCTCCTTGATCTTCGCCTGATTGTACTCGTCCACGAGGCCCGCAGCCTGCTCTTCGGTGTACCAGTTGGGCACGTACTCCCGGTGGGCTTTGGAGAAGGCCGGGACGTAGAGCGCCGCCACGAGGCAGCTCACGCCCACGGTGGTGAGCACGATGCCCGGCACGAAGCCTTCGCTCATGCCGTAGCGGGTCTTGGGAGGGAGCGTGAACTCGTAGACGCCCACCCCACCGGTCACGAGGCCGGCGCCGAGGAGGCCGAGGGAAACGGCCGAGGCCGTGCCCTTCCGCTTGGCGAGGTCGGCCACGCGCTCCTTGTCGTTGATCGCCTCCGCGAACTTCGTGGTGCCGATGATGGTGTTCTGGCCTTGGTACACCGTCCAGGTGTTCACCGTGGAGGAGCTGACGGACCCGTACCCGTTGGTGGAGACGGTCGTGATGCGGAGCGGGCCCGCTTCGAGGCGACCGGCGAGGTACTTCCGAACGGCGGCGTCGCGGGAGTCCGTGCCAGCGGCCGGGTCGGCGGCGAGGGCGAGCGTGAGGAGAGCAAGCAACATGGGGCACTCGGGGGTGGAGCGCGAGGCTACCCGAAGTCGCGGGGGGTGTACGAGAGCCGGCGCCCTACAGCCCGTCGGCCGAAACATCCCCCCAGCAGACGACCTCCGCTTCGTCGGTCACGCCGCAGTAGCCGGTGAGCCCCCCGTTCACCTGCATGTAGGTGTGGCCGCTGGGCAGCTCTGCGCTCCCATTGCAGCGGTTGCCGTTCTCGTACGCCACACAGACGTCCCACACACCCACGCCCACCGCGACCGCTTCGCCCAAGTCGCCGTCGGCGCTCGCGACGAACTCCGGCGGATCGGCGAGGAGCAGGCAGCCGAGAAGGCCAAGGACCATCAGAACCTCACCGAGACGGCCGCGCCCGGCCCGTCGAGGAAGGCCGGCACCACCATCAGCACGCTTCCGCTCCCCAGCGCCAGCCACCCCGCCGTGTTGCCCACCTGCAGGAGGGTCCACTCCCCCTCGGT